>NZ_JCACKR010000024.1:0-7004 GCF_059505485.1 Stenomitos rutilans | reverse complement strand
GCAAGCGCGAGTCTTCTAATTCAAATGCACCCGACTTGCTATCCAAAAATAATTCGGTGGTGCATTAAATAATGGCGGGGTAGGTAATTAGATCGTGCCAAGTCCAGGGTTCTAGTGCTAATCCTGCTCGTTGAGCGGCTGTCGTTTTTAATCGACTGTGCTGCCAGATCCAGTTGAAGTAGCTGACCACTAACCGAGTAATCACTTTTGTTTGCTCCCAGACCTTACCAAACTTATTTTGTCTGCGGTGCCAACGTCCTGTTTGTTGTCTGACAATGCCATGGGTGCGCTCTAATCGTTGTGTCTTATCTTTGCCAATGTAGTGGAGGATTTCAGGGGGTAATACTCTTTCGTATCCACCCCAGTCATCACTATTCCACTGTTTACAACTAGGCTTTCCCTCGCTACTGACAACTAATTCTTCAATCAACTCATCCGTGTGTTTTCCGACTCGTGCGGTGAGTATCAGCCCACTTGAATTAGCCAGACTGACCCCAATCCAACAATCCCCTACCTCACACTCACCTGGGACGCATTGCTTTTGTTTTTTGCGACAAATGACCACAATTCATCGGCACTCACCGCCTCCGTCTCGACCGCTTGGACTTCGCCATTGTGCACTAATTGAGCTTGCTGGCTCGCTGCACGAACAAGGCTAACGACTGTATTGTAGGCAAGTCCGCTCGTCCGGCTAATGCCTCTCAGACGACTGCCTTCACTATGCGCTTGCAGGACTTGCCGAATCTGTTCTGGATTGACTTGTCGATGATAGTACAGGGTGTCAAATCGCTCATTAAACGTTTGCTTGCACTGAGGACAAGAATAGCGTTGACTACCATTTGGA
This sequence comes from Stenomitos rutilans, assembly GCF_059505485.1. Taxonomy (NCBI): domain Bacteria; kingdom Bacillati; phylum Cyanobacteriota; class Cyanophyceae; order Leptolyngbyales; family Leptolyngbyaceae; genus Stenomitos; species Stenomitos rutilans. Next base: position 6,160 of record NZ_JCACKR010000024.1, on the reverse strand, counting down.
GCTTTGCCGTGTTTGTGGGTACTCGGATGACCGCAGAGCCGACATTCCATAGATTATGCTTGAAAGTAAATACCTTTCTACTTTACTCGACCCACCATTCCTTGACGCACTACCCACTGTTTTAGGTGCTTGATCTGTAGCCCCATGAAATAGAAATGGTATGAGGTGGCTTTTTGTTTGGGTTATCTGTTTCATCCGCTCCAAAAGCCGTTGCCAACCTTTTTTCTTCTGATACATGAAACCACCCTGCTCAAATTTGGGGGGCAGGGGGACGGTTCGGGTAGGCATTCATACCTTTTAAGACATCCTCTCAGAGGATTCAATGTAATGCCTTCGATCGTGTTACTTTCTTGCCCTTAAGAAGCCTGACACCTGCTGCTTCCAGAGGTTGGGATCGTCGATCGCTAGTGAACCGTGCCCGACTGAATTTGGAAACACGACTAACTGCTTGCGCCCTGGGAGATTGTTATAGATGGCGATCGCCTCTTGCTGGGTTACCCGCGTATCTGCCGCTCCATGCAAGAGCAGCACGGGGCATTTAATGGCGCTAGCATACGTAACTGGATTGTGGGCAAACCCATCAATGTTTTGTTGCACGCCGCCCCAAAACACGATCAGTTCAGCACCGGGAAACGCCGGAGTCCCCATTGCGGCAAAGCGGTGACGGACTGTGTTGAGCAGGCGATCGAAGGGGCTTTCTAAAATGACTGCATCAGGCGCGGTACCCTTTTGTGCGATCGCCCGCATGACGGCTGTTGCACCCATTGATGCACCATAGAGAATCACCGGATGTTTCGACCATGTTTGCTGAGCATAAATAACCGACTGCACTACGTCATCGGCTTCCCGAATGCCCAACGTCGTATCACTACCACTGGAACCACCCGCACCGCGAAAGTCTACGAGCAGCACACTATAGCCCAAAGTATGCCAAATTTTTGCAGTTGGCAGCAGAGCATCTTTGCTGTTGGCGTAGGGTGGAAACAGTAGAACAATGCCCTGTGACGATCGCTGCGGTACAAACCAGGCTTCCAGCCATTCGCGATCGCTCATTGGAATGCGATGCGTCTCATACACCAATCCCTCGTCTTTTGGTGTGCGTCGATTTATGGGTCTGGGCAGTTTTACACCCGTCAACGCAACCTTTAGCTTGTCTGCGATCGACAGTTTTTCTGGCTTCGCTGTGCGCTGACCATCTGCCACAAAATGCGTCATGCTACGAGCCTGCATCCAGGCAATGGTATTGAGCGCGATCGCGGGTGCTAACACTATTGCCCACAACGTTTTACGCCAACGACCCGCAAGCATTTTTCTTGGCAGCATGGCAGGCTCTTCATTGCGGGATGCGGCTACTTCAATTTGTACGTCACAAAAATGTCTTTTCTGGTTTCAACGGTTGCTTCCGTGTTGGCATTGTAGGGAGCAAAGCCTTCGGTGTAAAGTGAGTCGCCAGTTGGGTAGAACGATTTGTTGGAGGGATTACAGGGAGACGGATAAAACGTGGAATAAAAGGCTTCCGCGATCGACGGCTGTGCTGCTAATTGGACACCTGTTGCTGCTGCGATCGCCTGTGCCCGTCGTTGAGCATCGTTCACGGCTGCTCTATACGCTGCTTTCTCTAAGGCAGGACAGTCATTCACGCGATACTTCAAATATACCTGAGCAAACAACTTGGCAGTTTTTGCGGCAGCGTCACCGGCGTCTACCACTTTCTGTACGCTGCTCCGGCTGGGCTTTTCTAACGTAACTCGAATGGTTCCAGCACTATTGCGGGGCGATCGACGGTAAGGACTACTGGCGTTCGCTCCGTCCATAGAAACCTGGACGGCACTGGCAGGAATGCCCGTCGCCACGATCGCCGCGACGATCGGCTTCAGGCTTGCCTCTGTAATTTCGGATCGTATGATTCTGGCTGAAGATCTGGGTGAAAGGGGTTTACCAGAGCTATTTTCTAGTTGCTCTTGTAGCGCTTCATCAGCCGCTTCAGGATCAACCGCGCTGGCGGCAAAGCGAATCTCAGCGACATCAGCCGGAACACTGGCAACGCCCTGCCCCGTCACCATCACGCCATTTGGATCGCTGGTAGAGGGGTAAACAATTTGCTGTGCTAGGAGCTTAGCAGGCGCAATGCCCCCAATGACTGCGCTACCCAAGAGCGTTACACCAGACAACAAGACAGTTGAAGCAATCACAGAGGTGGTGATACGTGACATGGCAATTCTTCTCCTGACAATTCGATACGGTTAGAACCAAGCTATTCTGTCTGATGCTTGAGAGCATTCCTACCGTATTTTCACTAACGAAAATTTTAGAGAGAAGATGTAACGCTCTTGTTCTGCCTGATGCTATGCCAAAGTATAACCACATCAGAACTGCTTGATTCATTGAAATACTCAAGGATAGGACGGTAATCGCTGCACGATCGCACATACAGGATGCGAGATATAAACCTCTACCCCAATGAGTTCTTAAGCTATCGGTAAACCCATCTATTAGCTTCGGTTTACCGCTTAACTATCCAACTAACCATACAACCATCTCATCGGTAACTACAACTGGGTGCTTACGGTTTGCCCCAATGTAGGTAAACCCTTGTCTGACTTACATTAGGTTCATTGGTGTTAACAGTAAAGCCTCACCAATCAAGAGCCACTTTATAACGTTAACTACCACATTTCTTCACTACTCTTTCAAGCTTTCATGTTGCAACGCTATACGTTTTCGCCGCGTTTAAGACAGCGCATCGTTCCTAACCATCTATCCCGTTTAAGAGGTAACGTTCCTATGTCACTGATTCGTTGGCAACCCTGGCAAGAAGTTGAAACCTTAAGCCGTCAACTCGACCAATTGTTTGCTGATTTCACCCCAGTTAGCCGTCCTACTTCCCCTGTTGCAAGCCCTGTTTCAAAAGCCTGGACACCCGCGATCGAACTTAAAGCGACTGATACCGCTTTTGTGCTTCGTGCCGAGCTTCCCGGCATTGATGCTAAAAACCTAGACATTCAAGTGACCCGTGAAGGCGTTTCGATTAGCGGTGAGTATCGCTCAGAAACCAAAAACGAAGACGACAAACTCTTCCGATCTGAGTTCCGCTATGGTAGCTTCCGTCGCGTCGTGCCCCTACCTGTCGCCATTCAGAACGATCAGGTTCAAGCCAACTTCACTGATGGCATTCTGACCCTGACGTTGCCCAAAGTGGTGAGCGATCGTCCCAAAGTGGTGAAAGTCAACCTGACAGGCGCTACTGCTGAACCTGCTTTAGAAGCTGCCAACACTGATCCCGCCGCACCCGAAGCTGTGCAGACGGATGACCTCTGGGCAGAAAAAGCAGCGTAAGAAGGGATAAGAGATGAGGGATGAACTTACACATTGAGATTAATTGACAGGACTTACGCACTTGCCCCCTAAATACCCCAAATCTGGGGGGTCAGGGGGGCGAAACTTAGTGAACTGAGTAAGTCCTGATTGAGATCTCTTACGCCGTTTCTTTCATCCTTCCAACTTCATCCCTCATCCCTCCGATTTCATCCCTTCTCTCCCCAACCGCCCAACCGTAGGTTCGGTAAATACGCCTTCATCAGAGCATCAATCGCGCTCAGTATAGAGGAAGTAGAAAGGCGCATTGTGCGTAACGCGGTAGCACTGGAATCATCTTTGTTGTTCGCATACTGCAAGCTGAGCGCGCTCACCTACGCTGGCTTGACTGGCTCTGGCTTAATTGGCTAGAGGCCACCCCGTAATTATTCTCGTAAATTTGATGGAGCCGAAGCACTCATGGCAAAAGTTGTTGGAATTGACTTAGGTACAACCAACTCATGCGTCGCTGTGATGGAGGGTGGTAAGCCCACTGTCATTGCCAACGCAGAAGGATTTCGTACCACCCCCTCTGTAGTCGCCTTTGCCAAAAATGGCGATCGTCTCGTCGGTCAGATTGCTAAGCGTCAGGCAGTCATGAACCCTGAAAACACCTTCTATTCGGTGAAGCGATTCATCGGTCGGCGTTATGACGAAATCACGCACGAGGCAACCGAAGTTGCTTATAAAGTGCTCAACGTTAACAATAACGTCAAGCTGGACTGCCCCGCTGCCAGCAAGCAGTTTGCCCCCGAAGAAATTTCTGCACAGGTCTTGAGAAAGCTGGTAGAAGATGCCAGCAAGTACCTGGGCGAAACCGTTACTCAAGCCGTTATCACCGTTCCTGCTTACTTCAACGACTCTCAGCGTCAGGCAACTAAGGATGCTGGCAAGATTGCGGGGGTTGAAGTACTGCGGATTATCAACGAGCCGACTGCTGCATCGTTAGCGTATGGTTTAGATAAGAAGAGTAATGAAACCATCATTGTCTTTGACTTGGGTGGCGGTACGTTTGACGTCTCTATCCTGGAAGTGGGCGATGGTGTGTTTGAAGTGTTGTCTACCTCTGGGGATACCCACCTGGGTGGTGACGACTTCGACAAGAAAATTGTGGACTATCTGGCAGAAGAGTTCCGCAAGGCAGAAGGCATTGACCTCCGCAAGGACAAGCAAGCGCTGCAGCGCCTGACGGAAGCGGCAGAAAAAGCCAAGATTGAACTGTCGAGCGTGACGCAAGCAGAAGTCAACCTGCCCTTCATCACCGCGACTCAGGATGGTCCTAAGCATCTGGATACAACCTTGACTCGCCAGAAGTTTGAAGAACTCTGCGCTGATCTGATCGATCGCTGCCGCATTCCCGTTGAAAACGCGCTTCGGGATGCCAAACTCGACAAGAGCAGTATCGAGGAAATCGTACTGGTTGGTGGTTCTACCCGAATCCCTGCCGTGCAAGATCTGGTGAAGCGCATTTTGGGCAAAGACCCCAACCAGACCGTGAACCCGGATGAAGTGGTGGCCGTCGGTGCTGCCGTTCAAGCTGGCGTTCTCGCTGGCGAAGTCAAAGACATTCTGCTGTTGGATGTGACTCCACTTTCCCTCGGTGTCGAAACCCTGGGCGGCGTGATGACCAAAATCATCCCGCGCAACACGACCATTCCGACCAAGAAGTCAGAAGTCTTCTCGACGGCTGTGGATGGGCAGAGCAATGTGGAAATTCACATTCTCCAAGGTGAGCGCGAAATGTCGAATGACAACAAGAGCCTCGGAACCTTCCGGTTGGATGGCATCCCCTCTGCACCTCGTGGTGTGCCTCAAATCGAAGTGACGTTCGATATTGACGCTAATGGCATTCTCAACGTCGTTGCTAAAGATAAGGGCACTGGCAAAGAGCAATCCATCAGCATCACAGGTGCCTCCACCCTGCCGAAGGACGATGTGGAACGCATGGTACGCGAAGCTGAGCAGAACGCTGCAACCGACAAAGAGCGGCGCGAGAAGATCGACCTGAAGAACCAGGCTGATTCGCTGTCCTACCAGGCTGAGAAGCAAATTGCTGAACTGGGTGACAAGGTACCTGAGGCTGACAAGACTAAGGTTGAAGGGTTGATCAAGGATCTACGCGATGCGATCGCCAAAGAAGACTTTGACCAGATCAAGACGCTCACGGGCGAACTGCAACAGTCGCTCTACACCATCAGCAGTAACCTCTATCAGCAAGCGGGTGGTGACGCTGGTTCTCCTCCTCCAGGTGGCCCTGATATGGGTGGCCCGACCCCTCCCTCTGGTGGTGCAGACGACGATGTGATCGACGCTGACTTTACGGAATCTAAGTAGGTAGGCGATCGCTAAGGTGATTGCTCCTTAACTTCAAGGCTGATCGAGAAAGCACACGCTCATCGATCAGCCTCTTTCGTTTGAACGTCCTATTTCTCAGTTGCTACCAACCTCGCTGCTTTTGGTGGGTTGTGCTGCCTACACTGTCACCATTTCAATTTTGGCATCGGGCGGCACTGGCTCAAAATGCAGAACCATAATCTGCTCTGGACGCAATCCTAAAGACTCGTAGGTGCGCCCATGACGATCGCTAAATTCAACTTCAAATGCAGCACCTTCCGCCAATGTCTCGACGACCGTGCCAACCTGTCCACGCCATAAGTTGTACTGAGGAAGGTCAATGGTCAGCGCAACAACATCTAGCAACTTAACTGCATGATTATTCATGTTTACTAATTCCACTGATTACAGAGGGTAGCCTGATTGACTGACAGAAGTAAGGGCTTATCGGCGGAAAGTCTTGATGATTGCA
>NZ_JCACKR010000023.1:0-7057 GCF_059505485.1 Stenomitos rutilans | reverse complement strand
GCTTGATGGGACTTGAATTTCTTCTCCTCCACCGTAGTAACAAAAGAGGGATTAATGGGTTCTGCAATGCTTTGAGGTAAAGGATTTGCGGCATTGGTGAGCGATTCAGTTAGCAAAGGGCTAACTGTAATTTCTAGCTACTGACGCCTGACTTCTGGCTCTTCAATCAAGGTCGAATCACGCGATGCATATCCAATGACGGTGGAGCAATATCGGTTTGCGTCAACATGTCGTGAATTTGCCCGCGATGGTGAGTTTGATGGTTGAAAAAGTGGGCAACCAGTAAATCGACTGGATCGTCGAGGTGCCGCCCCTGGTTGTTGACATACTGAAGGGATTGACCCAGAAACTCGTTTGTCAAACTAGCCGCAAACGCTTCAATGTGTTCATCCTGAACCGTGCGGGCAGCGCGTAACTCCTCAAACGCTTCATAGAGAATGGCGTCGAGTCCGGTAGAGGGAATCATGCCACCTGTGAAGCGAGTAAGCCAGATGCGATCGCTCACCAAAATGTGATTCAGTGTGCCATAAATGCTTTTGAAGAAGGCTGGGCGAATACAAGTGCGTTTTGTCTCTGAAAGCTGAGCACAAGCATCATAGAGTTTACAATTCGCCAACGTGTTGTACCGCGCCAGCATTTGAAAATGTTGAATGAGCATGAGGGGCAAGAGAGGAATGAGGGGTAGGGTAAGAAGTTTTGAGTTTTGAGTTAGCTCTCTTGTATTTCTTTGCACCCTACACCCTACTCCCCACTTCCTACCCTCTTCATCTAAATCTGCTTCAACACATCGGGCAACAAATTCGCGGGGACTTGGGATAACGCTTGTGTTTGACCTTTAGTGCCAAATTCGCTGTGGAAGGCACGCATCGTTTGTAAAATATAGCTGAAAACAGTTTGATAAAGGTCTGGCTGGGCTTGCCATGCTTGGAGCGCCTGAAGGTGATTGTGCAGTGCCGCTTCGAGGCCAGCAAAACGTTGGGTGCTGCTTTCTCGACTGTGCTTGTCAATCGCAAGTTGATAGTAAGCAAGCCCAAGATTATTGTGCGTTGCCGCAGGGTCGAAGGAGAGGCCGTGAGTATGAGGTGCTTTTGTCTCAGAGAGGTAGTCTACCGCTGCGATTGCCTCTTTGTAGGAGGCGATCGCCTGCTGCAACAGTTCATAGCGCTGTTCAGGCTGATTAGCTAGTAGAATAGCCAACTGCCAGCAGGCCGTGCCAAGGTTATTTTGCGTCGCTGCATGGGCAGCAGGCGCAGCAGCAAGGGTACGATAAACCAACGCTGCTTGATAGGCCGTGATCGCGCGCTGTAACAAATCGGCTCCTGATAAATCTTTGCCTTTTGCCGTGCCAACCCCCAAATTTGTCTGAGGTTGCTGGGCCAGATTCCAGTACGCCGTACCCAAATTGTTTTGGATCATGGCATAGTGCATAGGCTCACAGTCGGGGCTGTAATAGCGTAAGGCTTCAAAATAAGACGCGATCGACTGCTTGAGTCGTCGCACGGGCTGCTGGTGCTGAGCTAGATTCCAGTACGCCGTGCCAAGGTTGTTTTGCGTGGCCGCGTAGCGGGCCGGATCATCATGTAGTTGCCGATAGCGTAAGGCCGCTTCATAGGCCGCAACAGACTGCTCTAGGCTCTCTGCTGGTGGACGGAACCGCGCCATATCGCCGTAAGCAGACCCCAAATTGTTCTGAATCATCGCGTAGTTATGAGGACGCGTTTCAGGATTGGTGCTGGTTAGGGCCTGCTGGTAAGCCGCGATCGCCTGCTCTAAATAAGTCAAGCTATCATCACTGGTCAATTCGTGCCGAGCTAGCATCCAGTACAGGTTGCCAATATCGTTCAAGATGTCAGACCACAGGAGTGAGTCATCATCCAACCACTGCAATGTCTGCTCATATACACAAATGGTCAACAACAAATGCCGCGAGGAGGCATAGCCTTGCTCGATACGATCACGGCAAAGGTTGCCTAGATTTTGGTACGCCGCGAGAAGCGTAGCCTTGGGTGCCTCTTGCAAATGAAGCTGCTCAATCTGCTGCAATGCCTGAATAATTTGAGCATTCTGGCTAGAGGGATGGTCTCCGTCTTCTTCAGCGACTACAGCCAAAATTAAGTCTGCTAAGTCTAGAGCCGCTTGATTTTGACTGGAGGGGATAGCAGCCGTATCCAATTGAGGCTCAGCGACGGGGTCTGCGATCGCAGCGGCGATAGGCTTGGTCTCTAATGCGGTAGCTCCAGCAGGTTCAACCGTATTGGCTTGGTCATTACCACTAGCGGCCGATGGGGCGTTCAGATCAGGCACTGCCAGATCAGCTACTTGTACAGGCTCTGCGATCGCTGGCACAATTGCTTCAGTTGCGTATACAACGGGGTCAGGCTGCTCCTCAGCTATCGGCTCTGATGGAAGGCCTTGCGACTCCTTTGGCTGGCTCAGCAGCGCCAGATCATGTGTGAGAATCTCCCAAAGATCGTCCTTGGCAACGGGAGCGCTGCTTGCTGATGATGTGGGGGCTAGTGGTGTGGAGCTATGCTCGACCGTCTCAGTTGTTTGAGCAGTCGTCCCTTTGTCCAGTCCGTCATCAGACAGTGCGCTATGAAGCTGCGTTCCGTCAGGCAGTTCATTCCTGGCAGGGGGGGCTGCTAGATCGATAGCGGCTGCTTCCTCCTGGATATGCACCGTTGCTGCAGATTGCACTGGGACTACTGGAGATGCTATGTGCTGATGGCAATCACCGCTAACACTGGGTTCTAAACGTGCAGTGGAAACTGTATGGTGAGCAGGCGGACGAGCGGCAACGGTTGCTACTGGCGTTGGGTCGCCTTCAAATTCAAACAGGGCCGTATGCCAGTTCCAAAAATTAGGAGCCGATTGTTTCACTGCATTCAGCCAGGGACGTGGCAACCAGAGCAGCAGCGGCGATTCTAAGCAGGATAAGTAGTGTTCAATCTGCTGTAACGAATTGAGAAAGCGCTTTTGCACAAGTGCAGGCTGACGAGTGAGACGCTCAATGCCCAAAATTTGAAATCCAGGCGATCGCGATCGCGCATTCGTGTCTTTAGGTGGTGGGTACTGTGCCAACCACTCCGCAATCTGTACCATCGGGTTGGGATCGTTCAGGTTGAGGTTAAGGCTCACCAACCGAGGATAGGGCAACGAAGCGGGGAGAGGAGCAGTGGACGGGACTGACGGTGAATCACCATCGTTTGCTACAACAAACAGGCTGTCGTGCGAAGACGCCACGCTAACGGCAGTATCCAGCGCGTGTGCGGCTGTCGCTCTGACTGCAATCGGTTTCGGCGACGCATACCCCAACTCTGCGTAGAGACGAGCCGCCAGACGATTGCGCAGCGCTACATCATCGCACATAGCCAAAAAGATTTGTCGGCGTAAGCCTAGACTCAGTGCTAATTTCAGGCGCAGATATGCTTTTTGGTTTTGCCCTGAAAAGACCTGAGAAACACGATCGTGGGGAGAAGACGGAGAAGAACGTTCAGCGAGTTGCATTGCAGGTAGTACGCCGTGTCGCGCGAAGCAGCCTTGGAATTGAAGCCGATACCACTCTTTTCAAAGGAGCGATCGCGGCTTCAGGATGAAAGGCTGACATTGCTTGGACGAGTCAATTCACCGTTGGCAGCGGCGAATTGGCAGTAGATACCCCTTTATGCAGGCGTGGAATGACAAAACCGGGCATTCACTTAAAGTAAACAGCCCGGTTGCTTTTTAAAGTCGTTCGTTTTGGTAGCGTCTTAAACTTGCGTCAGAAGTTTGCTATCAAAAGGGTGCGTTGTTAGGAAACGGAAACGGCAACAAATAAAAGTCCACCGACCAGAGCGACAGCTCCAGCCCCTAAAACGATGTAGTTCCGCTTTTGAGTGGTATTGGGTGGCTCAGCCTGGTACATTTTGGGCTCGATCGCAAAGTTGTTCAAACGGCCGCCTTCTTCAACGGTATAACGCATAAATTATCCTCAGGTATTTCAGTGAATTGTAACAGAATTTTAACAAAAAATGGAGTTAGCTTACATTCATACCAAAAAGATCTGTCAAACGACCTAGAAGACATCGAAACGTTACTTGTCGCAATAATACTTAACACGACCTCTAGCGCGCTACGGCTTGGCGTGGATTGTACCAGTGGTCGGTGAACTGGGGCTGGCGTAAGTCTTAATGGGTATCCGTCCCGCTTGGTAGGCGAGCCGTCCGGCCTGCGCGGCCAGATTCATCGCGCGTGCCATTGCAGCAGGATTTTGCGCCTGAGCGATCGCCGTATTGATCAACAGCGCATCGGCTCCCAGTTCCATTGCCTGCGCGGCCTCGCTGGGTACTCCAATACCCGCATCCACCACGACAGGCACGGTCGCGTTCTCGATAATGATGCGAATATTGGCTGCGTTGTTCAGCCCTTGACCAGAGCCGATCGGTGACCCCAACGGCATCACCGTCACACAGCCTACCTCTTCCAATCGCTTTGCCAGCAGTGGATCGGCGTTGATGTAGGGCAAAACGGCGAATCCTTCTTTGACGAGCTTTTCCGCCGCTTCAAGGGTGCCGATCGGGTCGGGTAGCAAGTATTTGGTATCGGGAATCACTTCCAGCTTGACGAAGTTGTTGTCTTCTTGCCCTAGCAGCTTTGCCATTTCGCGCCCTAAACGAGCCACACGTACTGCTTCATCGGCAGTTTGGCAACCTGCGGTGTTGGGCAGCATCCAGATGTTGGTCCAGTCCAGTGCTTCTGCCAGTCCTTCATGCCCTGGCGCATTGGTCTGCACCCGTCGCACAGCCACAGTGACAATTTCGCACTCGCTGGCAGCAATGCTCTGGCGCATTTCGTCAAAATTGCGATATTTACCAGTGCCCGTCATCAGGCGCGATTTAAAGGTGCGGCCGGCGATCGTCAACACATCATCGGCGGCACGGTCTAACGGTCGGTCTAACATTTGCATGGGAATAAGTCCTCAACTCGTTGCAGCATCAGGGGCATGTCCTAGCGCGTGTAGTTGCGCTTTGAGTCGCTTAATTTCATCTTCAGCTTGTTGGGCGCGACGTTCCGCCACATCCGCTCGTTGTCGTTCTTTATCGGCCCGCTGGCGTTCGTGGTCTGCGCGCGATCGTTCTTGCTCTGCCCGTTCGGCAATCTGCTCGTAGGTTTCAAAGGGTTGCCCGTTGGGACGGATGAGCACGAGATCGCCGTCTGGTGTTAAGCCAAAGCAAACGTTCAACCGGGGGCTAACCCAGGCATCCATTGATTCGATGGCTTCTAAACAATCGTCCTGGCGGATGAAGCCACCAAGACTGGAGCGATCGGGGTCATAGATATAGTATTCCTCGACACCATAGCGCTCGTAAAACTGAAATTTGCGAGTCATTTCAGGAATGGTGTGACCGGGTGCAATCACCTCAAACACAACATGGGGCGGAATGTCATCTTCGAGCCACTGTTGGTAGCTGGCGCGATCGCCCTTGGGTCGATCGAACACCACCATCGCATCGGGTGCCTGCCGCAATTTGTTGTCGCCCTCGACGGGGTACCAGAGCAAATCACCCGCAACGAACACGGTGGGATCGTCAATAAACAGCCAATCCAGACCTTTTTTGATGTAGACAATCCACTCAAACTGGATTGTGTTCTCTGCCATTGGCAGTCCGTCTGATTCCGGGTAGATGATGGGCGATGAGGTCATGACCATTGGCGTTCCTTTCTGCTGCTCTTTCCAGCGTAGATCACAGTGTTACGACTGTTACAGCTTTTGTGGCGATGTCCAACCAATCGCCCAGGTTAAAATCAAGGGGTAACATTGAGATGAGGGTCAAGCCTATGAGCGTTTCTCCAGAGGAGAGGTTTCACCAACGGCAACCCCGCTACAGCAAAGAAGAGTTCGCTCGACGCGGTGACGAGCTTTATGAGTCTCAGGTGCGCCAGCAGGTTGAAGAAGGCAATCATGGCAAGATTGTGGCGATTGATATTGAGACTGGATCGTTTGAAGTGGCAGACGACACGATCGCAGCGACAGATAGACTCTACGAACGCGTTCCTGATGCTCAGCCTTGGGTCATTCGGATCGGGCATCGCACGGTGTATCGGTTTGCGCGGAGCCTGAAAAAGTCAGTATGATGCAAGGCTGGGTGACTCAACATTGTGAAGCGATGTTGTCGATCGCGGTCGGTCATGGTGACGCGCCAAAGCAAATGGTTGAGGCATTGATTGATACAGGATTTTCAGGCTTCCTCTCTCTCCCATCATTCATGATTGAATCGCTGGGGTTGCCCTGGATATTCAGTGATTCTGTCACCTTAGGTGATGGCAGCGAGGTCATTTTTCAGATGTACCGAGCGATCGTCATTTGGGATGGACAGCTTAAGGTTGTAGATGTGGCAGCATCAGAATCAGAGCCACTTTTAGGCATGAGTTTGCTGTATGGATTTAAGCTTCAAGTTGAAGCAGTAGAACGCGGCATCGTCACCATAGAAGCTATGAGATAGTCGTTGAATACTTGAATCGCATACATTACGGACGATCGCTATCCGCTGGTTTGAGCGCGTCCATCAAAACGGCACCCGCACCAAAGCTATCGTAGGGCGTTGGCAGGTGATAAGTCTTGAACGGTTCTAGGGGCGCGATCGCTTCAGCCGTATCCAGATCTTCGACGAGAATCCGAATGAGTTTGAGTTTTTCGATGGCAGAAAGTTGTCGCGCCGCCGGAAGCACCTCAGCCAAGGTCATATCAATATCCCCATCATTCAGGTCTCCATGCTTCAGTTTAAGCATCTCAGGACGTTATCGTAAAGGCAGTGCTTGATTAGGAGTAGGCGGTAGAGATGACGCTAGCTATTTACGGAAATTTGTGTACAGAGGTGTACGAAATTACCAAACCAGTCGGCGGCAAGTACGCTGATGTTCCTTACTTCATTCAACATCTCTCTCAAAGCGGTGGAAGAATTTTGGAAGCAATGGTTGGAACAGGGCGCTTACTGATCCCTTTACTAGAGGCAGGGTTAAACGTTGGGTAGTCCTAAAGGTGTAAGGATAGCTAACCTCTAGCTTGAGCAGGGTAAAG
>NZ_JCACKR010000022.1:0-125191 GCF_059505485.1 Stenomitos rutilans | reverse complement strand
TCGTGGCATTGGCATGACATTGCCACCTATCCCACATTAATCTAATGCACTGCCGATTATTCTGGAGACATTATTCACTACTGTTTTGTAACGCTGAGTCAAACGGTTGATGTTCTTTGTAACGAAATACCTGAAGCATCCTGGATAACCCTGTTAGACTAGCGATGCTGTGCGCGGCCGTGCAGTAGTCTATTGTCATTTACACCACACTACACCCGTCCTGATATGACTGTGGCTTTTACCAATTAGTAGCTGCTATCAGTATATCTCTTAAAGTCCGATCGTGACAGCTTGTAAAGGCAGTGCTCTGCAAGAGGATGACCGATCGAAATCCTTGGATGCAGAAAGGTTTCGGGCATCTTACGCATGTTTAAGCGTTCCATCACGGCCTGCGATCGCCGATTGGGAATGGCAGTAAACGAAACGATTTCCTCAAATTGGAGAACTTCAAAGCCAATGCGTAAGGCTTCTCTTGCTGCTTCCGTCGCGTAGCCCTTGCCCCAGTAGGGAAAGGCCAGCCGCCAACCCACTTCTACACAGGGCGAACATGGGAGATCTGGTGCAGGTATATTCAATCCTACAAAGCCAATAAATTCCCTGGTTGCCGTAATCTCAACGGCCCACCATCCCCAACCTTGATCGCGAATCTTTGTTTCAATGCGATCCAGCAGCGCATCACTAGCAGCCTGATCGAGGAGGTTTGGAAAAAATTCCATCACGCGTGGATCGGCGTTGAGCTGAGCAAAGGGTTCGCGATCGTCCGCACACCACTGACGCAGGTGAAGCCGTTCTGTATTGAATTCAATGAGCTTTGGCATGATTAAACTTGAGACATTAAAAATGAGGAGACTCTTGGAGCAGTCTAACCGTGTTTGAAGAAATGCTTAGGTTTGAAGAAACACTTAGGATCGCGGCTTAAATAACTTCGACAAGTGAGATGTTCTGTAGGGGTCGTATAGCCGTGCGCCCGTACCTCAAGATCACACTTTAATTAATTCTCGTTCCTTAGCTGATCACAAATCCTTTAGAGGTGTATGTTTGCGTTCTACATTATGGCTCCTCGACAACTGCTTAAGATATCCTTTAGGGCAGCACGATCGTGTTGAGGTAATCTAAAAACGGCTTGAGGGATCTGCCTTTCTCACACTCAAAGCATTGTTGAAGCCATATGGAATGACCCGGTTCTATACGGATGGTTGGCTCAACAGTATGAACGCCATCTTGAGCCTATTGTTCATACTGTTGAGCCAACTGTGTAATCATCTCCATTTAGGGACTCGCTGGAAAATCACATTCCATTGCTCATCCACTCATCCGCGCCCTTCAACCTGGGATTTTATTTGTCACCGATTCCCTTATTCTGCAAAAACTTGATGTTGAGTGATGACAATACGGCCTTTGAAGCTCTGCTAGAGTATCTGAAGCGATCGCGGGGCTTTGACTTTTCGGGCTATAAACGGTCTAGCTTTCAACGGCGCGTGCAAAAGCAAATGCATCTTAGAGGCGCATCTTCCTATGAAGACTACATCGATTATCTAGAAGTGCATCCAGAAGAGTTTGTCAGCCTGCTTAGCACCGTTTTAATTAACGTCACCAGCTTTTTTCGGGATGCGGCGGCTTGGAGCTACCTGCAAGAGCAAGCGCTGCCCCCATTGTTGCTGGCAAAGTCTCCCAATGAGCCGATTCGCATCTGGAGTGTGGGCTGTGCGTCGGGCGAAGAAGCCCATACCCTAGCCATGATTCTGACTGAATTATTGGGAGCCACTGCCTTTCGGCAGCGCGTAAAGCTCTACGCCACCGATATCGATGAAGACGCGTTGAGCCATGCTCGTCATGCAACTTACAGTCAGCGCGATCTAGAGCCACTGCCAGAAGGCTATCGGGAACGGTACTTTGAGCTAAGCGGCGATCGCTACATTTTTCGGGCTGACTTGCGCCGGGTGGTGATTTTTGGTCGCCATGACCTGGTGCAGGATGCGCCCATTTCGCGGCTAGATTTACTAGTTTGCCGCAACACGCTTATGTATTTTAATGCTCAGACGCAGGCTCGCATTCTATCGCGGCTGCATTTTGCCCTCAGCAATACCGGGGTTCTCTTTTTGGGTAAGGCAGAAATGCTGCTCACCCATACTAATTTGTTTACGCCCATCAACCTCTCGCACCGCATCTTCGCCAAGGTGCCCAAGCCAAACCTCGGCGATCGCGTTTTAGAAACGCCCTGAAATTAGAGACAGCTTACTGTCTGCCTATATCCGCTACAAAATCTCGCCCGCATCTACCGCCCGCTAAAGCTACGGTCTTGCATGGAGGAGGGTTATAGTGAGGCGCGATCGCTCACACTGAATGAGGTGACTTGCTACCTGCTAATGACACAGAGCACTACCTGGAGGTGCGATTCATCCGCCATAGGCAAATAGCGATCGACTGGGCGTGAGCATCAGCTTCAAAGACGCCAACGCTTATCATACAGGCTTTACATGAGCTTACATGACATAAATCACTCCCTCTGCTCAGGCTTGAAGGTTCAATTTAAGCATGATCAGGGCACCGCTCGTCTCAATTTAAATTTGCTAATTGGGTATCTTGTAACAGCATATTAAGTTCTGGCGACTCTTCCGCCTTGGTTCGAAGTCTTACCGATAGTTGTCATCAGTCCTTTTAAGGTGACCATCGCTTAAAGCGTTTCTTTAGACGCAAGCGCAACGGTCGTGATTGCCAATCAGTTACATCCCACTGCATCATTCTAAAACTTATGTTGATTGCGCCCCTACCTGATGATGAACCTGCCAGATTGCAAAGTCTTTGTCAGTACCGCATTTTGGATACTGAACCTGAAGTCGCGTTTGACGATCTCGCTAACTTAGCAGCCTGGGTCTGCAATACCCCGATCGCACTTGTGAGCTTGATAGGTGCTCAGCGCCAATGGTTTAAGGCAAAAGTGGGTATAGATGTGGTGGAAACCCCTCGTGAAATTGCTTTTTGCAGCCATACCATTTTGCAATCTGACCTTTTGCTCGTGACAGATACGTTGGTTGATGAGCGCTTTGCAACTCATCCAGCAGTAGTGGCTGAACCTCACGTTCGCTTTTATGCCGGGATGCCACTGGTTATGCCAGATGGTCACGCATTAGGAACACTATGCGTAGTTGATTTTGTCCCACGTGAACTCACGTTCAGGCAAATTGACTCATTGAAAGCACTGGCTCGTCGAGTCATCGCACAGCTAGAACTACGACGGCAACTGCTGGAGGCCAACTACCAGATGCGTGAGCTTCAGCACAGTGAATTGGCCCTACGCGAAAGTGAAGCCCGGTTTCGGACGATCGCCGATAGTGCTCCAGTGCTGATCTGGATTGATGATCCTGTAGAAGGCTGCATTTTCCATAACCAGACCTGGCTCAATTTTACAGGTCGAACGTCTGCCGAAGAAGCCGGTGATGGTTGGCATAAAGGCGTACATCCGGACGATCGCTTATTCTGGTCGCAACGCTATGCCTTAGCCGTTGAGGCTCGTGAACCGTTTACCGCCGAGTATCGCCTCAAACGGGCAGATGGCGAGTATCGTTGGGTACTAGAAACTGGCGTGCCTCGGTTTTTACCAAATGGGCGGTTCAATGGTTTTATTGGCTCTTGCGTAGACATTACCGAT
This sequence comes from Stenomitos rutilans, assembly GCF_059505485.1. Taxonomy (NCBI): domain Bacteria; kingdom Bacillati; phylum Cyanobacteriota; class Cyanophyceae; order Leptolyngbyales; family Leptolyngbyaceae; genus Stenomitos; species Stenomitos rutilans. The sequence continues at coordinate 121,542 of NZ_JCACKR010000022.1, read as the reverse complement.
CGTAAAGAGGCAGAGCAAGATCGCCAACTCCTGAAATCCGTCACTCACGCGATCATGACCTCTGCCGACTTTCATTCTGCTTTGCAGGTGGCGCTTCAAAAAGTGTGCGAAGCAACCCAGTGGGAGTTTGGGGAAGCGTGGGTACCGAATCCGGATAAAACGGTCATCGAATGTAGCCCTGCCTGGTATAGCAAAACAGATCGTCTGACGGAATTTAGACGGCAAAGTGAAGCGTTTACATTCTCTCTGAACTCCGGCCTTCCGGGTCGCATTTGGGCTTCTAAGCGCACCGAATGGCATCAAGATGTTTCGTTAGAACCGACTTACTGTCGAGCAGAAGTGGCAATGCAGGCGGGGCTAAAGGCAACGCTAGGCATTCCACTGCTGGCAAACGATGATGTCATTGCAATCCTCGTCTTCTATATGTTTGAAGCTCGTCAGGAAGATCAGCGGCTGATTGACCTGATTGCAGCTTCCACTGAACTAGGTTTGTTTATCCAACGAAAGCAGGCTGAAGAGGAGATGCAGAAGTCCCTGGTAAAAGAGCAAGAACTTAATCGCTTCAAGTCCAACTTTATTGCCAATATGTCTCATGAACTGCGAACGCCGCTAACTTCAGTCTTAGGGCTGTCAACTGTGCTGCTGCAACAGCATTTTGGCACTCTCAATCCTAAGCAGAAGCAGTATCTTGATCTGATTCATAGCAGTGGTAATCATCTGCTGAAGCTGATTAATGATTTGCTAGACCTTGCCAAAATTGAAGCGGGTAAGCAGGAGCTAAACAAGACAGTCGTTAATGTTGTTCAACTGTGTCAGAACGCGATCGAGATGGTGGATGTCCGCGCGATCGAAAAACAGCAGATCATTTCTCTAAATTTGCCACTGGCTGTGGAGTCGGTTGTGGCAGACAAACAGCGTGTAATGCAAATTCTGCTGAACTACCTGTCGAATGCCGTAAAGTTTACACCCGTAGACGGCACGATTACCATCAGCAGTCGCTTGGCATCGAGACTGGAGTTAGAAAACAGCACACTGCCACCCATTGCCACAGACACTAGTGCTATGACCATCACGCCTGATGACCGCTTTCTGGTACTAGAGGTAACGGATACCGGCATTGGTGTTGCACCAGAAAAACAGCATTTGCTGTTTCAATCCTTTCAACAGCTCGATGTTGCCAGCGATCGCAAGTATGAAGGATCAGGTTTAGGGCTTTCTCTCACCAAGCAGTTGGCAGAGCTGCATGGTGGACGCGTCTCCGTTTGTTCAACACTGGGAAGCGGCAGTACGTTTTGTGTTTGGCTGCCGTTGTAGCGTCCAACTCTACTCAACCGTATTTGTGGTTATCACGAGTGCAAGCTTAAACTGTAAGCTTTAGCCTGGATGAGTTCTGCAGTGCAGTAGAGCGGGCAGGAGGTTAAGCAGATGCCCAATGCGATGAATGACACCCCCAGATTAGAATATCCGCTGCTGTGGGCAATGGGACGACCACGCGCCGAGCAAAGAGAACCTGTGCGATCGAAAATATCGCTGGCCCGCGCTACAGATGATTTGCTGTACGAACTTCAGTTGCTTAACGCAACCGCCATCATCATCAGTTGCAACGTGGAGCCGCTAAAACAGTTTCCCGGTTACCCTGAACAGTACGAAGCGCCGATCGATCCAGGTGTTGCGGTCTATTTTACGCTTAGTGGCGTATCTTACCTTTTTGCCTGCGATGACTTTGACGGTGCTCAGGGAAATATGCGTGCCATTGGTCAATTGCTCCGTGAAAAACGTATGCTGAGCCAGCTTCACCCGTGTGCGTCGATCGAGCGTGAATTTGCTGGGTACAAAACTGCCACCATTCCAGTGGAAGCCTCGCCTCGTCGCAAACCCTGGTGGAAAGTGCTGTACGTCGCACCAGATGCACCGCTTATCGTGGTTGAGGCAGCGTACAAAAGTTTAGCCAGAACGGTTCATAGCGACATCACTCAAAATAGCAATGATGCCGCCATGTCAGAACTCAATCGAGCGATTGAAGAAGCACGATTGATGCGGCTTTAGGCAGGTTTACCAAAAAAATAAATTTATCGATCGGGATCGTGCAGTAAGATACATCGGGCACCTTCAGGCGAGAGCCTCAAAGACACTTTCAGCAGTAACGGTTTAGCCGTAAAAGGTGGCTTTATCCGGATTGCTGCTCGCAAAGTTCGTCAATGTAGCAGAAATCCGTAACAGAACCTCATTCACCGATTGTGTGCAGCGAAAACAGATTATCGACTCCTCAGGCCGTTGAGGAGCAATGGACATGACACAGCACTTAACCCCTTCATGGGGCCATCGGCTCGCTCTCGTCAGTCAGATTTTCCTTCTGACAAGTGTAGGACTGGCAACTGCGTTCTCCCTTGAGACTGAGCAGGCAACCGTCAAAGCGTCCGAAGCTAGCTCCGGTCAGGTAGCTACGTCAGGCGGTACTTGGCGCGGAGCTTCTTTCCCAGTGGAGAATTTTCAGGCGTATACTTCTCCCTTTGGTTATCGGGGGTCTCCTGATGGCTCTCCCGGTCAAGAGTTTCATCGCGGGTTAGATATGGCGGCTCCCGAAGGCAGCTATATTCGCAACTGGTGGGCAGGTAAGGTCGTCGAAGTCTCCGACGATAGCGCATGTGGTACGTCGATCGTCATCCAGTCGGGTGAGTGGGAACACGTCTACTGCCACATGAAAGGGCACGTAGAATCCGCAAACGGCTCACGGTATCTGAGCGATCGCGGTGGTGGCATTCAGCTTTCTGAAGGGCAGGTTGTGCCAGCAGGTGTTCGTATTGGTCGAGTCGGCATGACAGGACGTACTACCGGGCCACACCTCCACTGGGGCCTTAAATACATCGGAAAATGGGTCGATCCAGCGCTAGTGCTACGTGCCATGTACGCAGAACAAGTGCGTGCCAGAGCGCTTTCAACTCGCTCGCAGGGATAGGTTCCAGGCTGAAAGCTAGCGCAACTCTAACAAGACTGACGCATTCTGACTGAAACCTTGGAGATTTGACCGACCATATCTGGTGACAATGCCAGATGCTTGGTCAAAACCTCCGAGGTTTGCGTAAGCCCCAGACTAAATACCACTACCAGCATTTTGCAGCACAAACGATTTTGCTTTCTTGGGTTTTAGATAAACTTTTTGCTTCGGCTTGAGGTCTAATTGGTCAAACTTTTCTCGCGTCAAGAAAGCATTGACAACCTGCCCATCTTCTAGCGTTAGCTCCGCCTGAATCTCCCAACCCAAATGCACCAGCCTCTCTAGGATTGCAGGTGCGCTTGCAACTCCGGGTGTTGTTTCAATCACGATATCGTGGGGACGCAGGAATGTTTCAGCCTGTGCCGCATCAATACCATTGCGCTGAAAAATTTGGGAATGACTGGGAAGCACGTTGACTGGCCCAATGAAGCCCATGACAAACGGCGTGGTTGGATGGTCGTAAATTTCAGCCGGACTGCCGACCTGCTCCACTTTGCCGTGATTCATCACCACTAGTTCGTCAGAGACTTCCATTGCCTCTTCCTGGTCATGGGTGACAAAGACCGTCGTGACATTTACCTCGTCATGCAGATGGCGTAACCAACTCCGCAGATCTTTCCGCACTTTGGCATCCAACGCTCCAAACGGTTCATCCAGCAGCAAGACGTTTGGTTCGATCGCCAACGCTCTCGCCAGCGCCACCCGTTGACGTTGCCCACCCGAAAGCTGAGACGGATAGCGATCGCCCAAACCGTGTAACTGCACCAGGCTCAACAGTTCGTTCACTCGTTCGGCAATGCGATTTTTCTTCCACTTCGCAATTTCCAGCCCAAACCCAATATTCTGGCGAATCGTCAGATGCTTAAACAGGGCATAATGCTGAAAGACAAACCCAACCTGACGATCTTGCACACTGGCATGCGTTGCGTCTTTCCCTGTAAGCAAAATCTTGCCGCTGTCAGGTTTTTCTAAACCAGCAATTAGCCGTAAGAGCGTTGACTTTCCAGAGCCAGACGGGCCTAACAGCGCTACGAGCGAACCTGTTTTGATTTCAACGCTGACCTCGTCAACTGCTTTGAAATTGCCGAACTGCTTTGAAACGTTGTCAACGGTAATTCCCACGGTGTGAACTCCTAGTCACTGTAGAACAAATCTGACCCCAAAACCCAGCTTTTTGATTGGGATACCGTAGTTCTACCATAAATTCACGCAAGTTGGTCTAACAAGCTGCAACTTCAATAGACTTCCTGCATGAATCAGATTTTGCCCCCCCATCCCCCCAAATTTGGGGGGCATCAGTTTTAGCTTCCCCCAAACTTGGGGGACGGGAGGGGGCTTTTAAGTATTCGCGCAGGAGGTCTAATGCTTTGTAGCCTGCTGGCATTGCTGAGGGCAGGAGGTAGGACATTTTCTTGCTCTTTGCTTCAGCGTTCAACACATGTATGGGGCATTCTGCATGACCTGGGTGGTTTCAACGTGCCGATTTCTAAAGCACCGATCGCAAAGTCCGCTGCCTTATCAAGATGGGGTTAAGCCTTGGGAGGTCGTTTCTGCGATCGGTTGCGATGGTTCTTGCGACCCGATCGCGTGCGTTGCTGTAACCCCACCATTGTTCTCCTGCTCATCTTTCGCTGGTAGGTTCAGGTCTTCTAGCACGTCCTGAATGAAACCTGCTACCGGGACTGCCGTCAAAAGTCCTGGTAAACCAGCGATCTTCGTGCCAATCAGGAGCGATATGACCACCCAAATGGGCTTGAGTCCTGTGAAGCCACCCAATACACGCGGTGCGATCGCCTGATCGACTAACTGATCAATCACAGCAGCCGTGACCAGCGTTTTGATCCCTAACCCTAAATCTTGCGCTGCTACCAGGATGCTAATCAGCCCGAAACTCAGCACATCCCCAAATGGAATGAGAGTCATCAGCCCCACTAACAGCCCAAGCAGCAGACTATAGGGCACGTTGAGCAAAAAGAATGCGATCGTTAGCGCGGTGCCCATAATTAATCCCATCGCTGCTTGACCGATAAAGTAACGATGGAAATTGCTTTCTAGCTGTTGGCCCATACGATCGCGGTATTTTAGCGGCACCCACCGAAGCACCCCATCCCAAACACGCCGACCATCCAGCAGCAAATAGAGTGTCAGGACAATGACCAGCAAAGCTTCTGAAAGGCTACCGATCGCGTCCAGGGTCAGCGTCAGTGTTTCATCAGCCACTCCTTGTACTTCTGTTGGCAAGCGATCGGACAACTGAGCAATTAAGCGGCTCAAATTAATGGGCAACCGATGGCTGACAGCCCACCCTTGCAGTGCCTCTAATTTTTGACCAACAGCATTCACCCAATCTGGCAGCAGTGTGACGATTTCGGTCAGTTGCGCTACCACCGTCGGAAACAGTGTGATGCCAAGCATTACCAGCACCAGCAGGCTGATGACCAGCACAATTAAGACGGCATAGCCTCGTGTGATGCCGCGCTGACACAAAAACCGCACGGGGTAGTTGAGCACATAGGCCAGTACCGCAGAGAGGACAAAAATTGTAAAAAGTGGCTCAAAGTAATCCATGAGCTGGAGTAAAACCCAACCGTTGAGGACTATCAGCGGCAGAGCCAGCCGGGTTTTGAGCCATTGGTTCCAGTTATTGGGCAGTGCAGGCATAGAAGGGGAGTGGGGAGTCGGGAGTGGGCAGTGGAATCTTTAGCAGCACGATCGCAGCGCTAGCTCAGTGATTCTGTGCTCCTCCCACCCTACACCCTATACCCTGTAACCTACACCCACCCTTCGGCATCCGCTCTAAATTCACTGATCACCCGATTTTCATTCATGACTCGATTTCTATTCATGACTCGATCGTGGATCAAGCCCATCTCGCAGTCCATCGCCCAAAAGATTGAAGGCAAGCACGGTCAGCGTAATGAACAAGCCGGGAAAGATTGTTGTCCAAGGCGATGAGAGCGAGTAGCCGCCCTTAAAGGCATCTGAGAGCATGGTGCCGAGTTCTGGCGTGGGAGGTTGTGCCCCCAGACCCAGAAACCCAAGACCAGCCGCTTCTAGTGTGGCAGTGCCGATCGACAACGTTGCCTGTACCACGATCGGCGCAAGGCTCGCTGGCAAAATATGGTCAATGATAATGCGATCGTCCGTAGCCCCTAACGCACGCGCTGCCTGTACAAATTCCTGCTCTCTTAACGAAAGCACCATTGCACGAGTCAGACGCGTGAAAATGGGAATTTGCACTACTCCAACCGCTACGATAACGCTCTGCAAATTGGGACGAGCCACCGTGACAATGGCGATCGCCAGCAGAATGGAGGGAAACGCTAGCAAAATATCCGTCAGCCAGCCAATAATGCGTTCTAGCCAGCCTCGAAAATACCCAGATAGCAGCCCCAAAACAACGCCGATCGCCAGTCCAAACCCCACTGAGATGACGCTGATCAATAATGATGTCCGAATGCCGTACCACACCAGCGTGAGCACATCACGCCCCAGCGCATCGGTACCAAACCAGTGCGTGACTGTGGGTGCCACAAGCCTCGCCAAATAATCTCGATCGGTCGTTGGTTCGTAGGGATGCAGCACCGGAGCGAATAGTGCTAGAGCAATGAGTGCGATCGTCAAGATGAGTCCAATTTTGCCAGCCGTAGATTGCCAGAAGTGCTGGAAGGTGCGTTGAGTAGTGTATTGCATGAGAAGGGTAAAAGGCAGAGGGCAGAAGGCTAAAGGCTAAAGGCTAAAGGCTAAAGAAGTTGTTGGTTGTAAAGCTCTAAAGCCTTTCGGCATATCAGAAACGGGCATACAAGAAAGGTTATTGGTTGTTAAAAGTAAGCTGTCAGCTGGTGGCTGACGATTCGTCGCTGATAGTTCTTCAACTCAAAACTCTCTAGCTTGTCGGCGCAAAGCGCTACTCAAAACTTCTACTTCCCCTTCATCTGTTACTTAAACTGGACTCTAGGATCAAACGCAGCGTAGGACAGATCGACGAGTAGGTTGATGAGGACGAAGGCGATCGCCACTGTAATCACGCCGCCTTGCACAACAGGATAATCGCGCGCCAAGATACCGTCGTAAATCCAGGAGCCGATGCCAGACCACGAGAAAATCGTTTCGGTGAGAATTGCGCCTCCTAGTAAGGTGCCGAATTGTAAGCCTGCGATCGTGGTGATGGGCAGCAGCGCATTCTTAAAGGCATGGCGTAGAATGACCCAGCGTTCGGGTAGCCCCTTGGCGCGAGCCGTGCGAATGTAGTCCTGCGACAGGGTTTCGAGCATGGCACTGCGGGTAATGCGTGCCAGAATAGCGAGCGGAATGGTGCCCAGCGTCAGTGCAGGCAAGATGAGATGCGCCAGAATATCGGTTAGTGCGTTGCCATCAAGGCGCAACAGTGCATCCAATACATAGAAGCCCGTCAGTGGTTGAAAGCGAAACCCAGCATCAACGCTGATGCGTCCACCGGGTGGCAGCCAATGTAGGTGAACCGCAAACAGATAGATCAGTAGCAATCCCAACCAATACACAGGCAGCGAAACACCCAACAGTGAGCCAGCCATCGCCAGGTTGTCTAGCCAGCGATTTTTACGAACCGCCGCAAAAATTCCAGCCGGGATGCCAACTAGCCCTGCAACCAGCATGGCCGCGATCGACAGCTCTAGCGTCGCCGGAAATCGCAACCGAATCTCTTCAGCGATAGGAATGCCGCTCATAATGCTAGTGCCCAGCTGAACGTGCAGCAGGTCATTGAGAAACGTGAGGTATTGAGTGACTAATGACTGATTCAACCCAAGCCGTTCTCGCAGTGCGATCAGCTGTTCGGGTGTTGCGCGTTCTCCAAGCAAGGCTACTGCTGGATCGCCGGGGATAAAGTGCAGGAAGCCAAAGACTAAGAGAGTAATGCCAAACAAAACGGGCACCAGGCTGAGCAATCGTTTAACAATGTAGAGCCACACAAGCAGTTGACCAAAGATTCGTATGGTTGATGACAACGCTTCAGCAGTAACGACTTTAGGACTTACGCAGTCGCCCCTTTTTCTTGTATGCCCAAGGGGCTTAAGTCCCCCAGGATTGGGGGACTTTGAGTGCTTGCTCCCCCTTTCTTGTATGCCCGCTAGGGCTATAAATTGGGGGCTGGGGGGCTAGTTTTAGAGAATTTGCGTAAGTCCTGGACTTAAATCGTTTCAGCAGCCTGAGCATTTCGGTCGTCGGCTGATTCTAAACCATTTCTCAAGTTGGGATGCGTAGAAACATTCCGGCGTGCAAAATCTCTCCTCTCGATCCGTTGAATTTGAGCAAAGGGTTGTGCGATCGCCAGTTTTTTCGCAAAGCTTAAAAGGGTTTTACATAGCGCAACAGATGGTTAGAGATCTTAACGATTTGCTAAGGTCTGTCAAATCAGCGATCCCAGCTTTGTTAACTCAAATGAATCAAAATACTCCGGATAAACATGGAAAATATGAGTGGAAAGAGCCATATTAAATATGTTGGCAAGTGGCTTCTTTTCTCAATCTTTCAGTGGCTTGAACGGCATTTAAGTGACAACCAGCACGTGTACTTAACGCCTAACTGAGCGTTGCTAATTCTGTGAATAGATCGCGATCGAGCGCCTAAATTTGTGCGATCTTTCCCCCTGCTGCCACGTTTTCTTTGCGGTTGGCATTCTACATACGTTGCCCTTGTCATACCCAAAGACCTTAATGACACTAAAACGGTTACGGCTCAAAGCTCCTCAACTTTAACAAGGATAGATTTATTATGTCGTCACCATTTAAAACAGGCGTAGAAGAATATGCTCGCCAGTGCACCGTACAACGGCGGCGTTATGAAGACTGTAGGCAACAAACTCGGCAGGATGAGACCTCTAGCGCCGTTACCCAAACCTGGACAGTGGCTCAAACGATCGCTGTGAGAGAAGCAGCCCAAGCGCATAACTTAGAGCACTGCACAGAACACACTCTGCAAAGCTGCATGATTGATCTATTAGAGTTGCCCGTTGATCCACTGAGTTGGGAAGGACAAGATTCGGTTTTAGGTAAGACTAAAACTTCAGAGTTTGAAGAGCAACAATGTCAGGATGATCATATATCAAACCCTTCTCAAACGGTTACTAACCCTGTGGGAAAAACTCCTTGTTCTGTAAGGTATGGTGCGCCGTAACTGGAGCAGTGCTTTGACAACATTGGCATTGTTATCAGCAAAGTCTCTCTTGCGGCAAGAGCACTCTTACTGTGAGGGCAGATAATACAGCAAGCACCAAGCAATTCTACTGTTGTGTAGAGTTGAATTGTATTTCTAGATACAAAGCAAGCCTGATAATTGCGTCTCAATAGAGAGGAACGCGTTGTAGAGGTTGCTCGTGCCTGAGCCGACTTCTGGATTTTTAAACTCTACTCGGCTGTTATTTGAGTTGCAGCAAGGCAACGAAATTGCTCGCAGTCTCAGCGGTTGCTTGAAGCCTGAAGCGATCGCGCACCGCGTTACAGAGGGTATGGTAGCCGAGTTTGGCTGTGCGTTTGCCCGCATCTGGTTGGTTGAGCCTGACCGCACCACACTTAAACTGGTGGCGTCCTCTGGTATGTATACCCGCATTGATGGGTCTTTTGCCAGCGTACCGATGGGAGCCTTCAAAGTAGGCAAAATTGCTCAGAATGGCATTCCTTTTTTGAGTAATGCCCTGGCTGATGAAGCGTGGGTGCGCGATCGAGAATGGGCGATCGCAAACGGCATCCGTGGTTTTGCGGGCTACCCCTTAACAGCAGGTGGCGACGTGGTTGGCGTGCTGGCTGTTTTCAGCCGTCAGCCAATGGCACCAGAATTTCTCGAAGTGTTGCAGAGCCTTTGTGCAACGGTCACGATTGCCCTGGAAATTGCGCTACAGCATCAGCAAGAAAAGCAGGCATGGCTTCAGGAAAAGCAAGCATGGCAAGCATCGCCTCAGCTTAATTCTGCAAATCGTAGTCCGTTGTCTGAGCAACTCGCAAGCATTCTTGCCAACGTGCGACCGACTCTCGTTGGAACTGAAGTGCCATTATCCGCACCGCTCACCTACCTGTTTCTACGGGCAGCGGAGATTCTGCGCGACATGCAATGTCTGTACTGCCGCCTCACGTATGACACCGCATCCATTTCTTTAGAAGCCATGACATCATCGTGGATACCCCAGGCTTCAGAGACCAATCACCTCAGTATCTCGCCTTTTAGCGAGCTGTTGTTTGCTGTGAGCTGCTTGGGGGGACGTTTACAAATCTATATGGGGGGCGATCGACGGGCTGTCCAAGTGTTGCTGGCCGTTCCCTATCCGGGCTGTGTTTTAGGGCCGCGTTTACATGTCCGGTGCGCGTACCCTGTCCTACAGATGGCGTTTACGCACCTCGCCTACCTGGCAGGCTTAACTCTTTGCGAAACGGCAGACGATATGACCGTGCCCATTCTTACCGATACACTTACCCCCACTGAAAGGCTCAGTCCGCTTTTGTGGATCGAGACGCAAACGCAACCTGTGCCGAAACAGGCAAGAGCCAAGTTGAACCTGACGATCGCGCCTGTCCAATTGCGTGCTGCGGTCGAAGCAGTCACTCAAGGCGAAACCTGGGGCTTTGACCAAAAGCCAGAAACCGATACAAAGCAGCTTTCGGAGCGTGAGCAAGAAATTATGGCATTGCTGGCGCAAGGGCTACGCGATCGCGACATTGCAATGACTCTGCACATCAGCGATCGCACAGTCAAATTTCATATCAACAACATCCTGGCGAAACTCAACGCCAAAACGCGCTTTCAGGCACTCTATCAAGTAACCCGCAACGGTTGGATTCATTCCAGTGGATGAGGAGTTTTGAGTTTTGAGTTGAAGAACTATCAGCGGGCAGCCAACCGTAAAACGGAAGCAAGCTACCTGCTCCACTGTCCCATTTGCTTCTGACAACCAAAAACTTTTCTTGTATGCCCTTTCTTATATGCCTGAAAGGCTTTAGGGCTTTACAACTAAAAACTTCGTTCGCCTTCTTTTAAGTCTTGTTTGGAGTTGACTGGATATTTCAGCGGTAGCTGAACTGTAAAGGTTGTCGTTCCAGAGGCGCTGTTGACCAGAATTTTGCCGCCTAGATAGTCTACCAGGCGACTAACCAGGGCTAGCCCTAATCCTGTGCCTCCACGCTTCCAGGGATCGGCTTGGGGCACACGGTAAAACTTTTCAAAAATGCGGGGAAGTTCTGATGCTGGAATTTCGGTACCAGAATTCTTCACCACCAGTTCCATATAGGGAGGTGCCCAATTGACCGCTACGTTAATTGCACCGTCTGGCGGCGTATATTTGCACGCATTGTTGACAAGTTCTACTACAATGCGCTCCAAACTCGGTTGGTCGGAGACCAGGACAGGGAGTTGCTGTGGCAGATCGATCGACAAACTTTGATGTTGCGTTTCTGCCCGCTCTAAGAAACCCTGAATGATAGGTGGAAGCCAATCGTTGAGGTTGATGCTTTCGGGCGCGTAGGTTTGAGCACCCGCTTCTAGACGCTGTAGATCGAGAAGATCATTGATGAGATCGGTTTCACGCGCACATTCATACTGCAAAATCTTTAGATAATGGGCAGTAGAGGCTTCCGAACGGGTGACTTTGAGCAATTCGATCGCCATTTTGATATTTGTCATCGGCGATCGCAGCTCGTGCGAAACGGTACTCAAAAAGTCGTCTTTGAGTTGTGCCAGTCGCTGAAGTTCTTTGACCTGTTGTTCGAGGGTAGCTTCTACCTGCTTACGGGGAGTGATGTCTTCTAGCACCAGCAGAAAGCCATCCAATTGAAAAGGGTCATCCGTCGTCATCTGCCGCTGATAGGTCAGCGGTTCTAGCTGTAGCTCAAACCAGCGATCGCCCTGCTGCAACTCATTGGGGCGCACGGGAACCTGCTGTCTCAAGGTTTGCAAGTCAGACTGCCACTGCTCAGCGCTGAGCCACAACGGTACCAGGTGCTCACTTAAATGGCTGCCAATTGTTACCTGCAACCACTGCGCAGCCATTGGGTTGCAAAACCATACGAAACCATCCAGGTCAGCGGCCAGTAGCCCGATCGGCAGGCTGCGAGCGATCGCGGCCTGAGCCGACTGAGAGCGTGCAAACTGTTCTGCCAGCGTCGCCATGCGGGTGACACTTTGCACCAATCCCGCTTTTTGGCAGGGGCTGGTAGTTTTGTAAGCAATTGGCTGTAGCCGTGACCGTGAAATCAGGTCGCCTTGATGGTGCTGCCAGAGACGCTGCACCTGCACTTGTAGCAATGTTGCCAGCCGCATGCGATCGTTGATACTGACTGCAAGCGTCGTCAAGCTAGCCAAACCCAGCGGTAAGGCAATTGGCACCCAGTAACCGAACTTGAATAGCAGCAAACTCGCAGCACCCCAGCCGGAACACAATCCCAAGAAGATGAGAAGCTGAAATAACTCTCGACGACCGCTCAACAGCCAACTCAGACCAGGTCCTGCTAAACACAACAGCAGCAATGACCAAATAAACGAAGTCGGTTGTAGGGCATTTTGCTGCAAGAGATTGTTGATGACAGCCGCATTAAGATACACTCCCCCAATCGGTGGATTGCGGTTGAAGGGAGTCAGGGATGGATCGATGCCCGCAGCCGTTACACCGATCAGAACAAGCTTATTTTGCAGTGCTTGCTCTGACACTCGACCCTGCATAACGTCACTAAACGAGTATTGCTGTAGGCTCTGGGCTCGTCCTGCCCAGTTCAGCCACAGAGATTGGTTGTTTTTTGGTAAAGGTACAGGAGCGTGAACCAGCGTATAGGCTTCTACAGCCGCTAATCCCAGCGTTGGCACGCCCTTATCGTACAAGTCAACGTGACGTACCAGTCCATCCGCATCAGACTGAATGGAAATGTGCCCGGTGGCGATCGACGCATTTTGTAAAACTGGCACAGGCTTGAGCGGTAGACCTGTGCTATCACGTGCCTGCGCCAGCACTACACGACCAGAATGGGCGATCGCCTGTGCCAGATTAGCATCCTCTGGACTAGGCTCAGACCAGATCAGGTCGATCGCAATCACACTCGGTGCCATCGCTTCATCTTGTGACAACACTTTCAGTAATTTTACGTACTGTTCACGCGACCACGGAAACCGACCCAACTGATTAATACTGGCATCATCGATCGCAATCAGCACCAAGCGCTCGTCCCACGGTTGCTCTCCTCTTAATTGAAACAAAACGCTGTAAGCTATTTGCTCTAAGGGTTTCAGCGCTCCCAAAGAAAGTAGGCCAGCAAAAACAAGGGTCGTTAACCCACCCGGAAGCAACCGCCAACCATAGTTACTGAAGCGCCAGATCATACATTTTTTGTCTTCCAAGCGGTGTCATAACGACTACCTGAATTCTCAGGTATGATGGCACTAGCTGCAAGTCAGTGATAAACCTTCCCTCGCGATCGGTGCTTTGCGAAACGCCATCAACCACCACACTGTTAACCGGATTAACTTGGCCCTGGAGTCGCACTTTACGCACACCCCTCTCAATTCTTTTCTCAAAGTCATATTGCAAACTGGTGTCATCTGTCCACCGTACTGGGTGTGATGGCGGTTCTCCAGGTAAGGTAAAACTTTGAAACCCCGCTCCTACAGTAACAGACCGATTTTGTGCTGTACTCATCACAAGCCCCTGGCGAACTGCTAAACCGGTCTTGCCATTGGGCTGTACTGCCACGCCAAACTCAGTACCACGTACTCCACTTAAGCCCACAGGAGTTTGAATCTCAAGCTCTGAGCCTTTATGAGTAAAGCGACGCACTCGCAGTCGAGCATTGCCTATAGGCACATCTAGTCGTGTAATCCGACCGTTATCAGGTGCCATCGCTAACGATCGCACGCGCAACGTTGTTTGCTCAGACACTTCAATGACACCCACACCCGTGTCAACGATGAGCGTAGCCGAAGATTTTTTACCTGTCGTAATGCTGTCACCCACCGCTTGCAGTCGATCGCCAACCTGCGCTGCATGACGGCTAGAGCTATGTTCGATCGTGACCTCATTTGTCACTTCACGTACCTGAAGCCAGCGATCGACCCGTACCTGTATTGCCTGTTGCGCCATGCTCTGAGTCACAAGCACAACGAGAAGAATGGCTGCTATAACCACAGTCCCAATTGGCGCAGCCTGACGCTTCATGCATGCCTCTTTTGCTAATAGTCTCAAGATTGCGATTAATCTGTAGCTTGCGTAGTAACAATTATGCTTTAGCGGTTAAATACAGCGATCCTCTTTGCTTTGTGAAATGATTCTGGCTTAGCCTACGCCTTTGGCGAAGAGCTTTTAGCTTTCAGCTTTAAATTCCAGGCTGACCGCTGACCGCTGACCGCTAACTGCTGGCCGCTGCTTGAATCCAACACAGCATGCTTTTCACGCATAATTTAGGACTGCCATAGCAAACTTAAACATAAAGATGCGGATGCTTTTCTTAAAAAAGAAGAGCAATCCGTGATCGTGCCGATGATTTCAACGTCATGTACGCCCAGAAACGGAGAAAACGATTTAGGCCTCAGGTCTTCGGGTGCTCAGTCACATGTGTAGTTCGATTCTGCTTTCCAGGGCGATCGTCTGCATTCATCCTTCTCAAAACTCAACATCCCCAGTGTGTGGCAGACACAAGCATTGTGAAAGAAAAGCAGTCTCAGCCTTTTAATCATAGGCTGCTTGACTGATGGCTACAAGCAACTTGAGTCAGCCGAGATTATTTGTTGTAAAGGCGCACAGCCGTCGCCCTACTCTGCTAGCGACTCGCTCAGTTTCTGTAGCGCGTTCTACGCAAAAGCCCTCCTCGTTGAGAGAAGGGCTGACACATGATGTTAAAGCGTAATCCAGCAATGGTTAGGTCATGTACTCACCACTCCACTGCTTGCTTTCTTGCGGTGTACCTCGGTGCACCATCACAAGCAACGGCGATCGTGGTCAATAACGGACTCCACGCTTATGCAGTGAAGCAAGAAGTTGGGGGCGAACCTGCTTTGCCCACAAGTCAAAATTAAAGTCGTTTGCATTGCTGCCAATGGCTTCAGCAGCCTTTTTTTGTTCGTTCTCAGCTTTCCCTTTCATACATTTCCCAATGGTCTCTATAGGTTACTTTGCAGCAAAACAGACGTTCATATCTACGCCTTACGGCATAATCTATGGTGAGAACATGCAACAAATGCAATCAATCAATGTCATTTGCGCATGGCTTTCATCAAAGCATTCAGCACGGTCATCTCTAGCTAGCAATTGCCTTGCTAAGGGGCATTGCTAGAAGTTGTGTAAGTGATGTCTGTATCATTGATGACAGAATCATTCTAAAAGCGTCCGTCTAGGGCTGTGGTTAAGCTTTCGTAAATGTTCGACAAATCTAGAATACCCCTCCTACCCCAGGAAGACCCATCGTTCAGAGGCTAATTTTGTGTTTTCCTCATAAGCTTTTTTGCTCTGCTTTTGTCCTGCTGGTAAACCAGGGCTACGCCTTTCTGAGCACCTGTTTGACTTGCTCGATCGCTCGATCGGCTACTTGTTCTGGCGTTTCACCATCATGATGGCTAAGGCGTACATCAGCTTGCGCGTAGAGTGACTGCCGCTGCTCAAGGAGCGCATGAAGCTTCACGGCTGGATCGGTATCCTGGAGCAAAGGGCGCGTGTTGTCTGCTTGCAATCGCACCTGAAGTTGTGTGACTGGAACATCAAGCCAGACGACAATGCCATGACGCAGGTAGCCCCAGTTTTCGCGTTTAAGTACAATGCCACCACCAGTCGCAATCACCGACCGTGTATACGCCGCTAACTCTGCCAGAACCTGGCTTTCAAGCTTGCGGAAGGCTGCCTCGCCTGATTGAGCAAACAAGTCACTGACCAATAAGCCAGTCACGCGCTCAATGACACGATCGGTATCAAAGAAGCGGTAGTTGAGCCTGTCTGCCAGATATTGCCCAACCGTCGTCTTGCCTGCACCCATCAGGCCAATCAGGTAAAGGTTTGTACCTTTTAAGAAATCACTCACCGTCAACGCTAAGCCAACTTGCCTTTGTCAGAATACCGCGATCGCGTTTCACCTGACACCCGTTACCTCAGTGCCTCATCATTGCTTGTGCGACAAGCTGTTGGGCTAAGGCTTGAAAGCCTTCCCCCTCTGCTAGATCTGCCACATAAGCTGGTTGGTACGCCAAACGATCGCAGTAATCCAACACATTTGCCACACCCACCGAAAGGGGAAATTTGCTCGGATCAAAGAGGCTTTCATCATTAGGGCTGTCGCCAATCGTCACAATATTTTCGGTCGTGCAGGTCGGAAAATAGTGCTGCAACACGTATTGCAGTCCAGCGGCTTTTGTCTGCGATCGCAATGTAATGTGGCATTGCACAGTGCTATAAGTGAAGCCCCAGGCATGCTCGTGACAAAGCTGCTCAAGTTGGACAAGCTCTGCCGTTGCTAAACCCTGCACATCAAACGTCCAGTCGGTCAAACGAAAGCGGTTGTCATCCGACTCTCTCAGCGTTGGGAATAGGGACTGTAAACGCTGAAACATCTCTGCTAGCTGCTGACGATGCAGTGTTGTATCCGCGATGGAAACAAGCAATCTTTCTGAGTCCTGCGCTCCAGCATAGAGCAAGCCACCGTTTTCAGCGATCGCGCCCCAAACAGGCAGGTAATGAGCCAAGCCGCTGACCCACCCCGCCGATCGTCCCGTGACAATAAGCACCTGAATCCCTACAGCGGCTAACTGCTCAAACGCTTGCAGCAAAGCAGGTGTAAATTTTCCTACCGTCGTTAATGTCCCATCCATATCCGTAGCCACCAGACACACGGACTGAGCGTTAATAGCAGACAATGGCTGTAGTAGGGGTGCGATCGACATGAATGGGAAAAAAGCTTTAAATTTATGAAAATGATTCTGGCTTAGCCATCAGCTATCAGCGGTCAGGTAGAAGTTTTGAGTAGGGCTTTACGCCGACAAGCTAGAGAGTTTTGAGTTGAAGAACTATCAGCGGTCAGCTTTCTTCTAACAACCAACAACCAACTTCTTTAGCCTTTTACCTTTAGCCTTTTACCTTCTTTGCCTCCTCCTACCCTATCCCCTTCGTCTCTATGGGACAACTCACTTCTGCTCAGCGTAGGCTTCTGTATGTGGAAGCTGCAGCCCGATCGGGAATCCACAATGCCATCCTTGCAGCACTCTACCGGGTGCAAGCCAAGCCAGCCCTAACCGATGGTGAAATTGGCATGGGTATTGCGCCTGCAAATCAGATTTTATTGGAACAACTTGATACCTTCCCTGCCCAGGTACAGTATGCCGCCCACACAATCCGTAGCTTCATCAATGACCTGATCAAGGCAGGATGGCAAAGTACAGACCTATGGAATGTAGAGAAGGGACGCTATACAGACAGGTTTGTGCAGGCGATCGCAGCGGGTTACACCGCACGATCAAGCGATCCAACAGCGGCCCTTTTGGAAGCAAGTGACGCAGAAGGGTTATTACAGGCATACATCGACAACGTTGCAGCAGACGCGC
Source organism: Stenomitos rutilans (assembly GCF_059505485.1). Lineage (NCBI taxonomy): Bacteria > Bacillati > Cyanobacteriota > Cyanophyceae > Leptolyngbyales > Leptolyngbyaceae > Stenomitos > Stenomitos rutilans. The sequence goes on along the minus strand of NZ_JCACKR010000022.1, from coordinate 104,018 downwards.
AAGCAGCGGGGCTACCCGAATCGCTCACAGGTCTTGAGGCTGCACTGCTAGCCTTTCTACAGCAATTGCCTCGCTGCTATTTCAGCCTGCCTCACCAACGAAATGCGTTAGTAGAAGCCGTCCGCCTGTGGCAGCAGTTAGATACGCACGCAGCCGCGATCGCCTTCCTTCAAATTGAGTCAGCCAATCAGGGCGCGATCGCAGACGAAGTTCAACTAGATAGGGCGTTACGGCAGTTTGTTCCGCTCATCGCCTCTGACTATGCTGGCTATCCTCATCAGCATGAGGCTCTGTTGCGGCTGACGCAACTCTGGCAGCAGTTAGACTCACGCGAAGCCGCGATCGACGCGCTTTTGCAACATCGTTCACCCACCCTAAACTTCAATAGCCTGGATGCAGCTTTGATTGCGATCGTCCAGCGGGTTCCCCAAAGCTACGAAGGTAAAGGCGACCAGCGTAACGCACTCGTCGAAGCCTTTCGCCTCTGGCATCGACATGGCACCCGTAGTGAGTCCTTGGTTGCGCTTGGCATCAATCCTGACCTTTTCACCACGGCCGACCCATCGCAGACCGACATTACCAACGCCGCCATTCAGCTTGACCAGGCACTGCTAGACTTTTTTCATCGCCTACCCAGGCTTTACACAGAGACTGATGGACAGCGTGATGCGTTGCTGCGGTTAACCCAGCTCTGGCGATCGATCAGCACCCCCGAACAGGCCCTTCAGTCGCTGCTGAATGATCTAAAGCACATGGCAACCGCACAGCGCGATACACTAGAAGCGCCGCCCGCACCTGCTCTACTCCCGTTACCAACTCGCCCTGATCGCTGGACTCCAGACACCCTTCAACTCGATGTTGCTATCATCCCGAACGGCAGTTTTACCTGGGCAGAAGCAACCAGTGGTGGCATCTGGATGCCAGCTAACCAATCAATCGTGGATGCCATTGTGCGATTGGCCCAACTCATCCAGCAGGCACGCGATCGCCTCAATCGTCCGTTTCACATCACAAATTGGTACTGTACCACTGATATCACCGATACCTCAGACACTGCCTCCTACGCTTACTCGCTGGGCGATGCCCTCACCTTCTACTGCCACGGCTTCACAGGCAACCAGCTCTATTGGTTTCTAGACCCTTGGTGGACAGGAGGGTTGGGGCGTTATGAATCTTTTCCCTATCTCTGTTACGTCAATGCCCGGAGCGATCGCGCCCGCTGGGTACAGTAATGCTCTACCGCTTCGTCACAATGCACCAAAGGCAAATTGGCACATCAATCGCGGTCTATGTACATCAACCCAACTTAAAGACTGGCTGTTGGAGGCTTTGAGCCTTATGCAACAATTCCAAGAGCAGCATAAGCAACAGCTCCTCAGCGGTTTTTATTTTTGCAAATTAAGGTAGGTTAGTGATGTCCAATCGCTTTATTTAGGGAATCCTACCAATAGAACTACACGTTTCAACCCTCACTGCCATGTCAACCCCTATGCTCTTTGTAGAAACCTGGTTGGCTCAAACACCCAGCAAGACTGCAAAGCCAAAACCGATCACCACAGAACCTGCAAAGGCTCCAGATGCTAACTCTAACCAGCTATGGATGATGACATCTGGCGGACTACTACTGCTGCTGCTTGTTTTGGGGGTTTTCTCCAAACTGGCGATGGACAAACTTGCCAAGCAGGTAAAGTTTGAAACCTTTAAGAACCGGGAGCTACAAAAGAAGCTAAAGTTTGCTGTGGAAACCATCGGCAAGATGGAGAAAAACCCGGATCTAATCCACTCCCGCGAGTTTAACCTCGACTATCTTAGAATGCGGATGGATGAGGAGGTCTTCCACTTTGCCATTCTGAACCAAATTAAAATTAAGGTCAAGGATAAGATTTCGGTCGCCTTACGCCCCAGTCAGGCCAATCAGGGTGAAATCGGCATCGCCAGCACCGGAAGACAAATCGATGAAATCTTTGACGTAGAATACGAACCGGGCGATTTGCCCAAAGGCACCAAGCGCGTGCTCTTTCGGGTTGAAATTAAAATCTTTAAGCTACCCACGCAGCCAACATCCGTCACGATCGGACAGATTATCGACTGCATGGAAACCTTTCTCAACCCCACTAGCGAACATGATAGTTGGCAACCTACCATTCAAGGGCGCATTGCCAACATGCGCTGGGATCAAAAAGCGAAACCAACGCCGCTTCTGGTACTGGAGCAAACCCAGGAAGGCTCGAACGTCACCTTCAAAACTACCCGCATGGCGCATAATTAGCTACACAAGACTATTAGCTGCACGGGGCGGTCGGTTTGGTAGAGAGCGGCTTGCATAGGATATAACCACAGCTTCCAGTGGTGGAAGCTGTATTACTAGCCAACGTCCTGTATCTACCACATCCCTCGTTTACCGCTAGGGCGAACCGTCATCCAGTTGGTTCGTGCCATTGAGAGCTGATCTTCAGTCAACTTGGCACCCGTCAAATTGGCACCACATAGATTCGCACCGCGCAGATTGGCATTCAGCAAATACGCATGGGATAGGTCAGCGCCTCGTAAATCAGCCCCTTCTAAATCGGCGTTGTTCATGTATGCCTTGACCATTGTGGCATCGCGCAGGTTGGCTCGGTTTAAGTTTGCCCGCCCAAAATCTGCATTAAACAGGTTTGCACCTTGCAAGTTGATCTTGCTCAAGTTGGCTTGATGAAATGTTGCGCCAGATAAGTTTACTTTGGGCACGTTAAGCGAGTTGAGGTCAAAGGAAGCAAAGTCGCGCCGTCCCTTAGAATAGTAGCTTTGCAGGCCTTCCGCATCCAGGCGCGTGGGCGGTTTGGTCTTCTCACCCTGACCGTCTCTGCCTCGCCCTGTCGAGTCTTTGCTTTTAAGCGATGTGCTAGCAGCGCCTCTAGAGTCAAAGACCCGGCTCCGCGCTGGCCCAGACTGAAGGCTGGTCGCATCGGATTTGATTTGTCGTGCCCGGATCGCAGCCGCTGCACGGGCATGAGGAGAGGAGGGTGTGCCTGTGGAGTCAGGGCCAAAGCGATAGTCACCTGGCTTGCGGGCCGCACTACCTGGCTGCGTAATCATGCTGTTGGCAAGGCTATCCAGGTACGGCTCCAAGTCAAGCGCTCTAAAGATATCGTCCGCAGATTGATAGCGATGGCGCACGGACACTTCAAGCATTTTTTTCAAAACGGTGATGAAGTGGTCGTTAATGTGAACGTGCTTTTGCCAGAGCAGTTCGCCTGTAGAAGGGTCGTAATCCAGGTCTTTAGGCGATTTTCCAGTAAGCAGGTAAATACAGGTCACGCCCAGGGCATAAATATCACTGGCGGGTACTGGGCGCATCGCCATCTGTTCAGGTGGAGCAAACCCTGGTGTGCCGATCGCGTAGGACGTAAAGGCCGTTTGCTCAGAATTAGTCGAGTTTGGCTGATGCTGGTATTTGACGGCACCAAAATCAATCAGCACAAGCTTGCCATCCTGAGCACGGCGAATCATGTTGGCAGGCTTGATGTCACGATGAATGACTCGATTTTTGTGGATGTATTCTAAGACAGGTAAAACCTCGCTCAAGAAGCGCTTTACTTCCTGCTCGATCATAGGACCGTCACGTTTCACAATTTGCTGCAAGGTGAAACCACTGACGTACTCTTGTACTAAGTAAAATTCTTGATTCGCTTCAAAGTAGTCGAGTAAGCGTGGCACTTGAGGGTGGTTTCCAATTTGGCCCAATGTACGAGCTTCGCGTTCAAACAGCTCCCGTGCCATCTGTAAAACATGAGGAGCGGTAGCACTAGGACGAAGTTGCTTGATTACGCAGTTAGGTTGACCGGGTAAGGATTCATCGATCGCCAGAAACGTTGCGCCAAAACCGCCTTGTCCTAATGCTTGCATGACCCGATAGCGATCGTTCAGCAAAATATTTGAGCCACAGGCTGGGCAGATGTCAGCCGTAACTGAGTCTTCAGGATTAGGACAGCTTGGGTTTAAGCAGTAGCTCATTTAGCATCACTCGCTTTGACGTTGCCTACCGGGGTATTGCTACCCTAGCTTCATTATCTGTGCAGGAACAGCAAACAGGAGTGTCGTTCATGCGGGTTGCCCCTTGAAGAGTTGCTAAAGTTCTTCTGCCTGCGCGTAAAGCTATTGATCTTGTCCTTACATCTACGGACTTCGCTGTCTCTTCAAGATACACCCTTACTTTTAATGTGCCCAAAAGCTAAAGGTGCTCAACAGGCTGAGAGCTAATCCTACTAAGTTATTACTGAAGGCTGAGAAAAATTCCGAACATTTAGCGATTAATTTTCGCTTACTTGATTCTCCATTGCCGAAAGGATTTTGAAAAGGTGCTGGCAGAATTTTGTGGGAGAGGGGAGAAGGCAGAAAGTAAGAAATAGAGGGGAAGGGGGGACAGGAGAAGGGGGAAAGGCTAAAGGCTAAAAGCTAAAGGCTGACCGCTGACGGCTGACCGCTGATGACGGGGAGAACGATAGAATAGTTTTGCATAAAAGAAGGTTAGCAGGCAGGTCATGCGTATTTCTTTGAACTGGTTGAGCGAACTGGTTGACATCACAATGAGTCCAGAGGCGCTGGCAGAAATGCTGACGATGGCAGGGTTTGAGGTAGAGGAAATTGAAGATCGGCGGATGTGGGCTGAGGGTGTTGTGGTCGGTAAGGTGGTCGATCGCCAGCAGCATCCCAATGCCGATCGCTTGAGTGTATGCCAGGTAGACATTGGTATGGGAACGCCTTCGACGATCGTTTGCGGGGCTGCCAATGTCAAAGCGGGGCTTTTTGTGCCTGTAGCAACGCTGGGTGCCTTTTTGCCTAAAGCTGGGGAGGGTCTCAGAATTAAGCCTGCCAAGCTGCGTGGTGTAGCATCCGAGGGCATGATTTGCTCGTTAGCTGAACTTGGTCTGACAAAGGAATCTGAGGGCATTCATAGCTTTGAGGGGGAAGAGCTACAGGTGGGCAGCGATGTTCGCTCGCTACTGGGGTTGGATGATGTCATTTTGGACTTGACCTCAACCGCTAATCGCGCCGATGCCTTGAGTATGGTGGGCATTGCGCGTGAAGTTGCAGCGCTAACGGGTGCCACCTTAAAGCTTCCTCAAGCAGCGACAACTACTATTCCAACTAGTGCAGAGATATTGACGCTCAAAATCTCAGAACCACAGGCGTGCCCAACCTACATTGGAACGGTCATTGAGCAGGTGACGATCGCACCCTCGCCACTTTGGCTCCAACAGCGGCTACAGGCAGCAGGAACGCGCCCCATCAATAATGTCGTGGATATTACCAACTACATTCTGCTGGAGTGGGGGCAACCGCTACATGCGTTTGATGGCGATCGGCGGTCAGCGGTCAGCGGTCAGCGATCAGCGGTCAGCAAGGAGTCAGAACTCAAAATATCTCCTTCGGAGACGCTTCGCGAACAAAACTCAAAACTCAAAACTATTACAGTCGGTGTGCGCTTTGCGGAAGCGGGTGAAACGCTCAAAACGCTGGACGGGCAAGCTCGATCGCTTCAGGAGCAGGCCTTGTTAATCACAGCGGATAATGAACCTGTAGCGTTGGCAGGCGTGATGGGTGGTGAGGCCACGGAAGTTCATGCTGGCACGCAGCGCTTAATGCTAGAGGCAGCATTGTTCGACTCTGCTGCAATTCGACGCTCTGCTCGATCGCAAGGGATGCGCACAGAAGCATCGGCGCGCTATGAACGGGGTGTCAACGAAGCGGAGCTGGAGGTTGCCTGCCGTCGTGCGATCGCGCTCATTAGTGAACTGACGGGTGGTGTGGTCGCAGCCCAAGCTGTTGCGGATGCCCGTAGTAGCCAGCCATCGACGGTGCGATCGGTTGAATTACGGCTTGATCGGGTCAATCAAGTGTTGGGGCCTGTTACCGTCGGCGAAGAGTTAGGTGAATTGCAACCGCGAGACATTGAGCGGACTCTAACGGCGTTGGGCTGCGAACTAATGACCATTACCCCAGATCGTGTCTGGGCTGTGACCGTGCCACCCTATCGCTATCGAGACCTAGAGCGCGAAATTGATCTCATTGAAGAAATTGCGCGACTGTACGGGTACAACAATTTTTGCGATACGTTGCCTGACAAAACCGAGGCGGGCTTTCTCTCGATTGAGCAGGCGCTTAGTCGCAACTTACGGCAGGCATTACGGGCGATCGGGCTTACCGAAGTGACCCACTACACGTTAGGCAAACCCGGTGACACACGGCAAATTGTCCTGACAAACCCATTATTTGTAGAATATTCGGCGTTGCGAACAAATCTGACAGCGGGCTTAATTGACGCTTTTCAGTACAACCTGGAGCAAGGGAATGGCCCTCTGAACGCTTTTGAAATTGGTCGCATCTTCTGGTCTGAAGAAGACGGTTTTAGCGAGGCAGATTCCGTTGCAGGCGTTTTGGGTGGTGATGCGACGCGCGGTACATGGGTGCGCTCTGGTCGTGAACAACCGCTAACCTGGTTTGAGGCCAAAGGTTTGTTAGAAAGTGTTTTTCAGCGGTTGGGGTTGGCGGTTGAGTACCAGCCCGATCGTCGAGATGAGCGTCTCCATCCCGGTCGCACCGCGTCTCTGTGGATTCGAGGCATTCGGTTAGGCACCTTCGGGCAACTGCACCCACAGCTACGTCAAGAACGGGGTTTACCGGATGAAGTCTACGTGTTTGAACTGGATCTGGATGTGCTACTCGATCAGCTTGATCAGGATGAAGCCCAAGTCCCTATCTTTCAGCCATTTTCAACCTATCCACCGTCCGATCGCGATATTGCCTTCTATGTTTCGACCCAGGTATTGGTGGCAGACATCGAGCGCGTCATTACCAAAGTGGGCGGTAGTTTGCTGGAATCGATCGACCTGTTCGATGAGTATCGCGGCGAGAACGTTCCTGATGGGCAACGCAGCTTAGCGTTTCGGCTCCTGTATCGGGCGGACGATCGTACCCTCAAGGACGAAGACATTGATCCAGTGCATCAAAAGGTGCGCGAAGCGTTAGTCGATAAATTCCGCGTTGATCTCCGAAGCTAGAAGTCAGGAGTCAGAAGGTAAAAGCTGACCGCTGATGGCTAACCAACTCAAAACTCAAAACTTAAAACTCTTCCTCCTCTCCCTCTTATGACCAAATACGTTCTCTGGGGCAGCTATTGCGCTGATGTGCTGGAAAAGCGTGCCCCTCATCGGCAGGCGCATCTCGACGGTCTTGCGAAACAAAAAGAAGCCGGAGTGCTGCTTACGATCGGCCCGACTAAAGACCTCACCAAAGTCTTTGGCCTTTACGAGGCTGAGGATGAAGTGATCGTGCGTCAACTGGTTGAGTCCGACCCCTACTGGCAAAATGGTGTGTGGACTGAGTATGACGTGAAAGAATGGGTTCAGGCGCTTTAATGGTTCTATAGGGACGTTACACGTAATGTCCCTACGAAACAGGTGTTTGCATCAAACGCTGCTTTAGGCGGTGCGGATCGCCGCGATCGACCACCTTGCCCTGCTCTAACAAAAAGGCACCATCGCAGTAATCCAGTTCATCTAGGCGATGGGTGACCCAAAGTGCTGTTAAGCCACGATCTTTGACCAACCGCTGCACCTGTGCAACCAACTCAAGCTGACTATCAGGATCTAAGAGTGCCGTCGGTTCATCCAGTAGCAGCACTTCACAGCGTGTAGCGATCGCACCCGCGATCGCCACACGCTGCTTCTGTCCTCCGCTCAGAGCATAAATGGGTCGCCGGAGCAGCGGCAGCAAGTTCACAGCATTCAGCGCTTCTTCTACCCGTCGCCGCACTTGGGCATAGGTCAGCTTTTCGGCCACTAACCCAAAGGCAACATCAGCGCCCACAGTTGGCATCACAAGCTGGTGATCGGGATTTTGAAACACGAAACCAATGTGTGGGCTGATGTGAATGGAACCTGTCTGAGGCTGCAAAAGCTTTGCCAGCAATTTCAACAGCGTAGATTTACCACTGCCGTTGGTGCCTAAGAGCATCCAAAATTCGCCTTGAGGCACCTCTAAACTGCAAGACTCTAAGACCGTTTCGCCCTTGTACCAGCGAAACGACACATCTTGTACTTGAATGGCAGGCAGTACCTCTAGAGGCTCTAGCTTGCCAACATACATAGCGGGCTGATTGGCAAAGCTGTCATCCTCTTGCCGTGCAAAACTTCCTGAGTTACTCATTCCGCTAGGGCAAAGAAGCCAGGTGGTCTACCAGAAGCGGCGGCGGTACCAGACTTATCAGAAATCTGCACAGCGGAGATTTCGTTGCCAAGGATACCAATTTTTTTTCCAGGCTGCTTTTCACAGGACAGTTCTAGCAGTTCATTGCTACCAGAGCGAAGCACCTGCAAGATTTTTTGATAGGTCGCTTCGGCATCTTCTTTCGCTTTGCGCTGTACAGACAACGAGAGGGGCGTATTTTTGAGCGTAATGTCGATAATAAACATGTGTTGCGTGCGTCACAGAACCAGCTTCTAGTATCGCAAATCGCGGCGATCTTGGTGGGGTGATTATGGCGCGATCGCTAGCTTAATTAGCTATCAACCATCAGCTTTCAGCTCTAAATTTCAGGCTGGCCGCTAAAGCCGTTGTTGGTTGTATAGCCCGTTGGTCATTCAAAAAAATTGTTGGTTATTAGAAAAAAGCTGACCGCTGACGGCTGATCGCTCTTTAACTAAAAACTCTCTAGCTTGTCGGCGCAAAGCGCTACTCAAAACTTAAAACTTCTCCGCTGACCGCTGATAGCTGACCGCTCCAAACCCGTTAAAGCGAGGTCGCTTCATCCAGCAGTTGCCACGGTAAGAAGATTTGGAGCCAGCCGCCGTGGGTCTCAGGATGATTACTGGCCTGAACCCTGCCCTGGTGAGCTTCTACAATTTGGCGGACGATCGCTAAACCCAGACCACTGCCGCTGCTGATTGGTGTGGTTTGAGTGTCACTGCCTGTTTGTGTCTCATCGGTGTAGGCATTGCCAGCCAGGGCGCTTTTGCCCAACGCATACACTTTGGAGACTTCTAATTCAGCATAATTGCGAGCGCGTGACGGATCTGCGCGGTAAAAGCGATCGAACACATACGGTAATGCCTCAGGTGGAAAGCCTGGGCCTGCATCGATAATTTCCAGGTGGACTAACTGGTCGTGAGTTTGACCATCGGCAATAAAACTCACATGCACTCGAATAGTCTGATGGGCCGGACTGTACTTAATGGCGTTGTCCAATAAATTCAGTAGAACTCGATACATCCGTGACTCATCCAGGTGCAGCAGTACACGATCGAGACCAGCGTAATCCAGTTGAAGCTGTTTTCGCCGCGCCAACGGTTCCAGGCTCAACCAGGCAGATTGAATCACTTTGGCAAGATCCACCGTTTTGAGCTTTAAGCTCAGGTCAGGGTTTGCTTCTAATTGACTCAAATCGAGCAAATCTTGCACGAGGCTACTGAGCCGAATGGTTTCCTTCAGCAAGCGATCGACCCAATCGCGTAGGGGCGCTTCCAAACGCGTTTGAAGGGTTTCTGCTACTAGGCGAATTGACGTTAATGGCGTTTTTAATTCATGGGCCACATCAGAAATCCAGCGATCACGCTGTTGAGCCAGCAGCACTGCTTCCTGACGGCTTTCCAAAAACACTCCCACGCAATCATCGGGAAGGGGCACACTATGCGCTCGCAGCGATCGAGACAACTGACGCGAGAGCTGTGATGGATCGGCAGAGACCGGATGAAACGTCCAGTCACTCTGACAAGGCTTACGCAACAAGCGTGTTTGCTCAATCAGTTGATCAAGTTCATAGGAGCGAACAAGTTCCAACAACAAACGGCGATGAGCCGAGTGAGGTAGCTGAATGCTGAGCAATTGACCAGCCTGAGCATTACACCAGACTAACTGATTCTCTTCATCTACCTGCAACATCCCGATCGGGGCAGTTTTGCAAAGATGCTGCCAAAGTTCGAGGTCTTGCGTTAGTTGCTCACGGTAATCTACATGACCTGCGATCGTCCGTATCAGCCGTGATGGTGTGCCAAGAGACCAGCGCGGCATTTCTGACTGAAGAGACTCAGCCAGTCGCCCAAGTTTGCGGGTGAGTTGAATGTGGTACCAACCCAACAGCCCCAGCCCTAGCCCCAGCCCCAGCAAAAACCATAAAAATGTCACAGTAGCGTTAGCCCTCAGCCAAAGTCAGATTACGTAGCCGTAACCAATACAGGTAGAATGTGTCGCTATTCTAAGCCGATCGCTGGCTGCTGGCTGTGAAGGGTGGCGTTAACCGAAGCGGTAACCAAAGCCACGCACTGTTACCAGGTAAGTGGGGTTGCTGGGATCGACTTCAAGTTTCTCGCGCAGCCAGCGAATATGGACATCCACTGTTTTGCTATCGCCAATAAAGTCAGGCCCCCAGATGCGCTCTAGCAACTGCTCCCGTGACCAGACTCGTCGGGGGTAGCTCATAAACAGTTCGAGAATCTTGAACTCTTTAGGCGAAAAGCTGACGGCGACACCCCGTACGGTAATGCGGCACTCTTGGGGATACAGCGCAATGTCTTGATATTTGATCGCTGGCTGCTCTGGCTGTACTTGAAACTGGTGGTGACGGCGCAGCAAGGCTCGGCAGCGGGCAATCAGCTCACGAATGCCGAAAGGTTTGGTCAGGTAATCATCCGCCCCAACTTCAAGACCCACGACGCGATCGGTCTCGCTGCCCTTTGCACTGAGCATCAAAATGGGTACGCTGATACCTTCTCGACGAATGAGACGACAGAGATCCAGCCCATTGATGTAAGGCAACATCAAATCCAGGATGATCAGGTCGAGCGATCGATTACTCAGTTGGGATACCGACAAGCCCATTCCAAAACTGCCACTAGACTCCGCTTCTTTAAGCTGATGGATCAGATCAAGCGCTGCTCGACCATCTTCTGCCCTCACCACATCGTAGCCCTCATCCGTCAACGCCAGCCCAATGGTTTCTGAGATCAATCCCTCATCTTCAACCACTAAAACTCGCCCCAGCTTAATACCAGACCTGTGCTTTGCTCTTTCCGACGGTAGCGTAAGTGGCATAATGCGAATCCTGTAAACCCAGGTAAATTCTTTCAACCCACGGCGATTCTACCATTAGTAAGATATTTAGTAAGGATTGATACTGTTCCTAAACTTTCTCACGTCTCTGGCTGCCCCTAATCTTTATCCTCTTCAATACGTGCGACTCCCGTGCTGGGATAATAATTGCTCAAGATCTTCTTGTAAGAGTAGCCCTGCTCGGCAAGAGCCAGTGCGCCTAGCTGACTCATCCCCTTGCCTTGAAAGGCTTCGGCCACAATATCATCAGAGGCTGCATAGAGAGATTCCACAATGCCACCGCGGTAGCTGACAAACTCGCCGGCTGTTGCGTCAACTGCTTCGCTGGTTGTGGCGGCTTCGCGTTGGGTGCCGCTATACACCTGGTAATACTCGGTCGCGCCCATGTGAAAGAGCGGGCTAACGGGTTTGAAGTAATAGGTTAAAGCGTAGGAACGGGCTGCAACCGCTTGAGCTTTTAAGGCTTCCATCTTCCAACTGGGCGACACTTCGCTGGCAACCACGCTGTAAAGGTACTGCCGCATGTTGATGTAGTTAACGCCCCAGAGTTTGCCTTCAGTCGCCACTAGTAGAAGTCGTCCCCGGTAAGTACGATCGCCTAACTGAAAAAGACTGCCTGACGGTATTTCTAGCCAAACCACTTCGGGTACCTGCCATTCACCAAAGCGTATGGCCTGTCCTTCGGGCTGAGCACTGTACGCGCTACCAGGCGTTAGTTGATGGAGTTGCTTCCCATTACGATCGAGCAAACGTGCGCCACCAGGTGCACCGACCGTTACAGAAGGTTGTCCTTCTGCAATCGCCACATGCATCTCAATTAAGGCATCGACTGACGAACCAACGGAGCCAAAGGCCGCTTTCGCCTTCTGATTGAGCGCTTTCTGCTCTGCCGTCAGCGCCGTTGGGTCAACAGGTTTGGGTGAGGGTTTAGCGGCTGGCTTTTTGGCTACTTGCGGTGTTTTGCTCGGCGTGGCTGAAGGCGAAGGGGTGAGAACCTGAACCGACGACGCAACAGGTGAGGGACTGGGTGCCTGAGTCGCTGGCTGTACTTGCTGACGACTGAAGGCCACACCCAAAACTGCCAGCACACCCAGACAAGGGATGGAAAGCCAGAGGGCAGGTTTTAGCCAGGGCGATCGAGAGAGTGAGGGCGGTTTGTCAGCTTTCATATGTGGCTCCCCTAAGGTGACGATCGTATCTACGCCACTGCATTACAACGCTCCTGTTTTGGTAAGTTGCTGCTGCTTAAGGTAGGCAAAGACGCTCTTGTCACCAATATCCGGCGGGATAGGTTGAATAACTTTACGAATGGCAAAGATGAGGAACAAAACTGCCCAGAGTGCCAGTAGGCTTTGTTCGATCGCTAACGGTAGCCAGCCAAACAGGTGCCCTAACAACAGCAGCGGCAGAAGGGGTGTGAGCAGCTTGGTTTCTAGCCGATTGAAACAAAAGGCTTCTTTGAAGAAAATGCCCGTGAGTGCTGCAAAGGTAAACCCAATGCCCAGAATGCTCAACGGTTGGTTATAAACAGTTACAGCAAGGGGTTCGAGGTGAAGATGCCCGATCGCAAGCGCCGAGAGGCTACCAATGACCCAAAAGGCTTGCAGCGCCCGATGTAATGGTGCCATATAAATGTGAATGGTGAGCAAGCTCACGCCTAACGCCAAACTAAAGCCTGTATAGAGCAACGTCAGCCCCTGCAACACCGTGGGATTTTCTGTCTGCCAGAGGGTGAGTGCAACCCCGATCGCAAAACAGAGCGCTGCGACCATCAGCCCGGCTCGATAGATTACGACACCCCGGCGATCGTCGGGCGTAATCGTAAACGTCCCAAACTGACCTTCGTAAACGGCTGGCTCAAATGCGTGTGTCATAAGGTTGAGTGTGGCGAAAGTGAGTGTACGAAAGCGTTATAGCGTTATGTAGAAGAAAAGCCCCTTTGAGGGTAGAGTTATGACGCGACGAATGAAGAGAATTTGCAAGTTGAGTGACCCATTACCCACCGTCTATTCTGCCTCAACCGCTAACAGGTAACAACTCACGCCAGATTTGTTTGACCGCAACGCTGCTAGTTGACACGCCAGATTTGTTTGAGAAACTGGTTAACGCTGCGCGCCCATTGTTCTCTATCAACCGTCACGAGTAAATCATGACCCGCATGAGGGAAAATGATCAGTTGTTTGAAACCACGCAGATTTTGCAAGATTTGCTTGATCTCTGCTTCGGTTGTCCACTGATCAAGTTTGCCGTGTAGTAGCAACGTAGGGCACTTCACTCGACTGGCATACGTGACTGGGTTATGCGTAAACCCATTAAAGCCATGCTGAATGCTTCCCCAAAAAACAACCAGCTCGGCGATCGGGAATTTAGGCAATCTAACGGCTCTCACCCGGCTTCTAACCGTATCAAGAAGACGCGCAAAAGGAAGCTCAAGAATGGCAGCATCAGGATTAACGTTTTCGTGAGCGATGGCTTTAAGAATGGCTACACTCCCCACCGACACACCATAAAGGACGATTGGGCGTTTCAAGTTTGAGCGTTGAGCATAACTCGCTGCCACGGCGACATCTTTAGCTTCTCGTACACCCAGCGTTGTTGTGTTGCCACTAGAACCGCCTACCCCTCGAAAATCAACCAGCAAAGCATCATAGCCCAAACGATGAAAGGCCTGGGCTGGCGCTAGAAGTTGTTTGGCTTTGCTGCCTGCGTTACCAGGAAAGAGTAGGACAGTCCCCTTAGACTCAAGCGGCTGAGCAGGCATAAACCAGATTTCTAACCACTCTGCCTGACCGATTGGTATGCGCTGTGTGGTATATGCCAGTCCAATATCCGTTGGGAGCTTAGCACTGGTTGGTCTGGGAAGCCCTAATATCCAAGCGTTTGGGGAACTAAAATGTGTCAGAACATAGGCACCCGCAAACGATAGAACATTGAAAACACAAAAAGCAGTCAGTACAAATTGACAAAGACGCTTTCTTCTCAATTTGATGCGGTTCAACGACTGCATTAACGGTGCCCTCATCGACTGACTCAAATGTTTTACAGTGGTTTAAACACAACTGGCTCAGGGCTTTCCGGTAATTGTACTTAATGGTTGTTTTAAATACAGCAGGTGCCAATGGGATGATGAAGTATCGACGGTCTAAGTACAGGACAGAAGTTGTAGGGACTGTAAAAAGTCGGACTCAAAGTCAGGAGAAGCCCATCAGGCTGATCATCACCGCAAGGTTTGGCGCGAAGGGTTAGAAGCGCTATGAAAATCAAAGGGTCTTAGGGAAACAGGCGGGTTGAGTGGGTTAAGTCTGAGCATCCATGCACAGCCCTTAGTCCCGCATCTGAGGTTCATGCCAATCACAACGAGGCTCAAAACAGCGCCCTCAGACGACGCTTTAGTGCCTATTGCAGACGACAGAACCTCTACGCCAAGTGCGTGCCGGGATGACAACGAGTCTTGGCGGTGCAACGACTGCTCCATCATTGGGTTCGTTCTCACTGGGGCTTAGCTAAACAAACGACTCCAGCTATGGCAATGGGGGTGTGCGATCGTCCGACCTCAATCCAGGCACTCCTGACCTGTCGTGGTTTTGCTGCTATCCTCCATTAAGAAATCGGCTCAAAACGCCTGTGAATCACCTCGCCTGCGTGGGCACGTCCGCCACCCTGGGCAGTCATGCCAGCCAGGAGGATGTGCTCAACTATGCGTCTACCATCTTTCAAGTAGGACTTACGCACTTGCCCCCTATCCCCCAATGCTGGGGGCTTTAGTTGGCTCTGTTCCCCCAAAATTGGGGGATAGGGGGCGAAAGATGACCGCTTTTGCGTAAGTCCTATCAAGAACCCTTTCTAGACGGCGCACTGATTCAGGAAGATCGCCTCACTGCTGCGGCGTTTTTGCAAGAGGCACTCTTGAATGTGTTGCCTGTGCCTGGGCTAGAGGCGATCGCCCAACTCAATCCTGACTCCTACACCACGCCAGAAGCCTACATCCGAGCACAGGCGACCCTCTGGCTGCAAGATCTGACTCTCACCGATACTGCTGACCCTGACGCGTCCTTTAGCGATGAGTGGCGTGTCCAACTTGGCGAAGAACTCAAAACCCTACCGATCATCCACAATCTGATCTGCCTGCTGGGGCAGACAGCCCTCACCTATGCTGATCTGCTGGATCGACTCAGCCGCCGACTTCAGCTCCCCCAAGAGCAACCCGGCTACAGTCAGTTACTCCTTGGATAGTTTGCTCAGTTTGGTGGCGATCGCCCGCCGTCGCGTTTTGCGGCCCAATGGCACAGCGCTCATTTTGCCCTGGGTCAACTTACACGTCCAGCTTCGGTTTCGCGAGTTAAAGCGGATGGTTGCCACCGTCGAACCCCGCCCTCAATTGCTCTACTCTGACGATTTGACTCCAGAGCAGGCAAAGAAAACACTGCCCGTAATGCACTACCGCGACTGCGGAGCCACTGGCTGGGGAGGCATCAAACCCGCTCAAGGATCGACAAAACTTGTTGCCAACGATCTGCAACGCTTCTACCGGGAATATTTTGGACACAAGCTACTTGTTACCTTTGCCTTTCCAGTCGATCACCCTCATCTCCCCAACCCCCTTCTCCTACAGGCGAAAGAGGAGCCGAGCCTTTCTGGTTCCCCACGCCCTCTGGGAGAAGGGCTAGAGGTGAGGTACATCCGCAAGCTGTGTTCAGAATGCCTGACCTTAAAGTTCTAGAGTGGAAAGCTGTCTTGCGTGTAGGCATCCTGATCTGATTCGCGTTCACATCCCTGAGATTACAAAACCAACAGAAGATGCCGCCGGACAGAAAAAGCTCGTTTCCAGTGGTGACTGCCCCTTCTGTAACAGCAGCAATGGCTTGTCCATCTTGGGCGCACAAGCTGCTAGCCTGACCAGCGCCATGATCGGGACACTCTACACCACCCCATTCAACCGCGATAAAAAACTGCTCACCTTCTCAGATTCAGTGCAAGATGCTGCTCACCGTGCTGGCTTCTATGGGGCGCGTACCTATCGCACAACCTTGAGAACGGCAATTGCCCATACAGTTTACTCAATCAAGAGACCATCGCAAAGCTGGGCATCAAGAACAAGCGACTGCGGGCAGGGTGGGACGAAGACTACTTGCTCACGGTCTTACTGGGATAAGATGCGTTTGCCCTGTACTTAAGGACTTTACTGTTGGCTTAGGAACTTTATTGCTTGTCTACATCGTCAAACGTCCAGCTTTGCGGCCTGCACTTCTGCGTTGACCGCAGTTGACCCATCTTTATCAAGTGCCTGAAATGCTTTCTTGAAAGCCGTTTTAGGAAACAAGAAATTTTTAAAGAGAGATCTGGACTAGATTTGGACTAAAATTTCAAACGGTTTTTAGCGTCGTTGATAGCACGCCTTCCATCTACGCTCAGCTACAACAATCAAAAACTACCTCAGTCCTCAGCAGACTAATATGATCTCACTTACCTTTTTGAGACTCAATTTAAGTCCAATTTTGAGACTCAAAATCTTGTTTAAGACAACAATACTGCACTGCACTTGAAAATCGTTCAATGTAGTGCAGTATTGTTGAAAACTAAACTGATTAGCCTTATCTTTCGAGAGAGCCAAAAACGCTTGTCTTCTATCTTTTGGAGCAAGCAGGCGTGCGATAAAGACCTAGCCGCGCTGAAAAATTGACGCAACGCGATCGCCAACATGCGTCAGAAGGCTTTGAATTCCAGCAGTACCCTTGGGTGGTGGCGCAACAGCTAATTGAATCGGCTCATCCTTAAACTCCTTTAGTCGATAGCCATACTCCAACTGGGTTTGATGTTTCCGCAAGATTGGAAAGAGGCGAAACGCACCTTGTAATAAATCATCCTGACTACCAAAAACGGCTCGATTAATCTGATCCGATCGCGGTAAAGCGATCGACCCTACGGGATACCAGGCTTTTTTACCTTGAATGCGAATGTAAATCTCAAAATCTGGAATGCCCTCAGCCTTCAGCTTGTCATCCCGCTTGACGGCCTCAGCGCGCACTGCCGCACGTTTTGACACAGTTGGCTTTGATTGAGTCTTACCAAAGCCGGAATTGGCTGTCATAATCAATACCCATTAGCTCTTAATAAAAGTTTACTTCATTTTCAAAAAATAGCGCCTGGGTGCAGCCTCAAGCAGCAAGATTCTTTTCAGCTCAGATGTTACTAGAACCTACAAGGGCTTTTCCAGCGTCTGGACTCCGCAAACGTACTTCATCTGAAAAATAGCGCTCCGGGAGAGCACTGCCATGATCCCTACAACCCAAACGAGATGTCTTTCCGTCTTAAATGAGTCTCAGTATAAGTCTTTTTGCAAGTCTCGAAATCTCAAATAAGAATCCCTTGGTCTTAAGTGTCTCATAACAGAATCGCTTTAGAACTTAATGTGAGTCTCATTTGAGATTATTCCAGCCTCTGGTTTAACGTCTCATTCAAACTCAGATTCGTCAGCCTTGTCTTGTAGTCTTATTTTAGACTTTTTATGAGACTTTATATGAGTCTCGTTTGAGACCAAAAGACTAGAGTCGTGCTTGTTTAGTATCTCAAGCAACGTTGTCTTAATGTCTCAAATGAGTCTTGAAATGAGTCCAAAAAGGAGTCTCATCATCTCTCGTTGCAGGGTCTCAACAAAGGAAAAGTTGTCTTGCTGTCTCAAGTGAGTCCCAGCGCGAGTCTTATGGCAGATCTCAAAATCTCAATTGATTGCCTGTGATTTTCTAGCTGTAGTCCGCTGCAAAGAATGAACGCAACGTACTAATTGGTCGTAGCCGCGTGAGTCAAACACAAGGCATCACTTCGTTGCTTGATACCGAGAGGGCAATATAAAAGCTGTAAAGCCTTGTTGCAAGCGAGTTTAAGGTTCCACCATCACAGCCGTACCAATGGGAACTTGTTCAAACATCGTAGTCACATCACGATTTCGCATCCGAATGCACCCATGAGAAACCGCTTGCCCTAAAAGTTCTTCTTGATTGGTGCCGTGAAAGCCGATTTGGGTCTTGCCGTCCGTCCAGATGCCAATCCAGCGCGACCCTAATGGATTATCAGGGCCAGGATAAATGAGTTGTCCAGTCCGAAAGTTCTTAAACACAGGGTTTTTCTCTTTCGACAACACCTGAAATCTGCCAGTTGGAGTTTCCCAACCACGCTTCCCGATCGCGATTGGATACTTCGCCAACACCTGATCGCCACGATACACATAGACCCGCCGCTGACTCAGTCTCACTACAACACGAACGGCAGTCATTTCCTCTCCCTGGATGGGAATGGAGTCAATGACGGGTAGCGGTGGCAGAGTGGTTAGTAGAGCTGGCAATTGTCTAGGTGTGGCTGCATGTTGTGCATTCACCGCTTGGCTTGTGCCCAAAACAACTGCGAAACTCAAACCCATTATGAGCGATCGTGATTTGCCGTGACATTGCTTAGGAGTAAAACCGCTGACCATCACTAGACCTGATTCTCTGCTGTTTCTCAATTGAGCCTACCCGGTTGACTATCAATCCTCTCAGACCAAGTTCCTTAAGGGCTTTAAATAATAGTTTGTTGATAAACCCTTGTTAATCTTGGGAGCTAACTGGATCGTCTGAAAAATCTTGATAATGTTCCCAATCAATGTTGGGCATGCGATCGAACGCTTGATTCAGCGAAATTTCCCACATCTTACGAATTTGAGCCAGGTAAGGGGCACCTAGACTGAGCTTGAGTTCATACCGAATCTTGAATGAATCCGTTTCATACATCACCACGTTAATCGGTGGCCCTACAGAAATGTTGGATTTCATCGTAGAGTCGATCGACAGCAGCGCGCACTTAGCAGCAGCCTCAAGCGGGGTATCAAAGTCCAGGATGCGATCGAGGATGGGCTTGCCATACTTCGCTTCACCAATTTGCAAAAAGGGAGTTTCCTTTGAGGCTTGAATGCAGTTGCCCTGACTGTAGACCAGAAACAGTGCTGGCTCTTCGCCGCGAACCTGCCCACCCACCAAAAACGTACACTTAAAATCAATCCCGTCTTTCTCCAACCAGGGACGATCTTGCTCTTGAATCTGCCGTGCTTTCGCACCGACATAGCGAGCCACCTCGTACAGCGTCGGCAACGTATGCAAATTGCTCTCCTCCTTAGCCGTCAAGTCATGCCGCAGCAGCGTCAACGCCCCTTGCGTGACCGACAAATTCCCCGCTGTGCAGATCAAAATGACTCGTTTCCCAGGGTCGGAGAAATCGAACAGCTTTTGATGCGTCGAAATATAATCGACTCCGGCGTTTGTGCGAGAGTCCGCAGCCATTACCAAACCAGAGTGAGAAAGGATGCCGAGACAGTAGGTCATGCAGGCAACTAGAGTGGGGGATCTTTTAGATTCTAAAGCGGTGTCTCTCTCAGGCGCGATCGAATTTAGCAGCTGGCTATTAGCTATCAGGTAATGTCCCAGACCTATAGTTTGCCTTTAGTAGGAACGTTACATATAGCGTCCTCAGCGTTAATAGCAGGTTTACTTCTGCATAAGGCCTCAGAGCTGACCGCTGACGGCTGATCAAACTTTCATTTGATCGATAGATACCTTTTTGCTAGCGTTCTGCATCAATAGCAACAAAAGCTGATCCCACCTTCACCAAATTGATGCTCCAAAGGCACCTATGGATGGTAAATTTAGCGGAGTATCTGCAAGCAAGATTTGGCAAGATGAAAGTCCTTGTTATTGGTGGTGATGGCTATTGTGGTTGGGCGACAGCGCTGTATCTTTCCAACCAGGGCTATGAGGTCGGCATCTTAGACAGCTTTGTGCGCCGTCATTGGGATTTAGAGCTGTGTGTAGACACATTGACTCCGATCGCGCCCATCCAGCAGCGATTGCAGCGCTGGTATGACCTTACAGGTAAAACCATTGACCTGTTTGTCGGTGACATCACCAATTATGCTTTTTTGGACAAAGTGCTTCATCAGTTTGAACCAAGCGCGATCGTCCATTTTGGTGAACAGCGATCGGCCCCCTTCTCAATGATCGATCGTGAGCATGCCGTTTTAACTCAGGTTAACAACGTGGTTGGCACGCTGAACCTGCTCTACGCCATGAAAGAGAGCTTTCCCGACTGTCATCTGGTCAAGCTGGGAACAATGGGCGAATACGGCACCCCCAATATTGATATTGAAGAAGGCTACATCACGATCGAGCACAACGGTCGCAAAGATACGCTGCCCTATCCCAAACAGCCCGGCAGCATGTACCACCTGAGTAAAGTACATGACTCTCACAATATCCACTTTGCTTGCAAAATCTGGGGCTTGCGAGCAACCGATTTAAATCAGGGGGTCGTCTACGGTGTGCTGACCGACGAGACGGGCATGGATGAACTGCTCATCAACCGTCTCGATTATGACGGGGTATTTGGTACGGCACTCAACCGCTTCTGCATCCAGGCGGCAGTGGGGCATCCGCTTACGGTTTATGGCAAAGGCGGACAAACGCGCGGCTTTTTGGATATTCGGGATACGGTACGCTGCGTCGAGTTGGCGATCGCAAATCCTGCCAATCCTGGCGAATTCCGCGTCTTCAACCAGTTTACAGAGCTATTTAGTGTCGGCGATTTAGCAGACATGGTGGCAAAAGCGGGCAGCGCGATCGGGCTAAACGTCGAAGTGCAGCATACCGAAAATCCGCGGATTGAGCGTGAAGAACACTACTTCAACGCCAAAAACACCAATCTGCTAGATCTCGGCCTACAGCCACACTTCCTTTCTACATCGTTGCTCGATTCGCTGCTCAACTTCGCTATGAAATACAAGGATCGCGTAGATGAGTCCCAGATTCTTCCCAAAGTGAAATGGCGGCGGTAAGCCCCTATGAGCAGTCGCATCCTTGTGCTTCTAGTGCTGGTTGTCTTACCGGGTGCCGCCCTAGTCAGCATCAGCACTTATTACCTGTTTCCTGAATGGGCAACGCTGACAAAAAGCTACCAGAACGTGCAAACCCTCGCTCAAACGCCTACGTCATCAGGTCGAGAGTTAAGCCTTGCCCAGGCTGCCGAAAGTCGGCATCGGCTTAATTGCTTTGCTGAAGGCATGGGTGTTTTGGTGGGTACCGTTGTCGTTGCAATTGGTATTCATGGCATCTGCACTCTGCCTCAACAGCGGCTTTAATGAATCTCGATCGCCGACTCTAAACCCTGCCCCATTCACCCTTTTGGTTCTCCGCCCCTATGCGAATTGCCCTCTTTACCGAAACCTTTCTGCCTAAAGTAGACGGGATTGTGACGCGGCTGCGCTACACGGTTGAACAATTGCAACGTCTGGGTGATCAGGTACTAGTCATCTCTCCTGACGGTGGGTTAACCGAATACAAAGGGGCACAAATTCATGGGGTTTCTGGGTTTCCACTGCCGCTTTACCCAGAGCTGAAATTGGCGCTACCCCGTCCCTCGATCGGCTATGCTGTCGAACGCTTTAAACCCGATTTAATCCACGTGGTCAACCCAGCCGTACTGGGCCTTGCCGGTCTTTTCTACAGCAAAACCTTAAATTTGCCGTTGCTTGCGTCCTATCATACCCATCTGCCAGAGTACCTTCAGCATTATGGGTTAGGCATGCTGGAAGGACTCATGTGGGAACTGCTCAAAGCAGGCCACAATCAGGCACGGGTGAACCTTTGCACCTCAACGGCTATGCAACAAGCCTTAACCGAGCATGGCATTGAACGTGTGAGCGTCTGGCAACGCGGTGTGGATACCGAAACGTTTCAACCGTATCTGGCAGCCCAGGAAATGCGATCGCGCCTGAGTCAGGGACATCCCGAAAGTCCACTCTTGCTCTACGTGGGTCGCCTGTCGCCTGAGAAAGAAATCGATCGCATCAAACCAGTCTTAGAATCTATTCCCGGTGCGAGGCTGGCGTTAGTCGGTGATGGCCCCCATCGGCAGGTGCTAGAACAATACTTTGCAGGCACTCCCACCCACTTTGTAGGATATTTGCAGGGGCGAGAACTGGCCTCCGCCTTCGCCTCTTCTGATGCTTTTGTGTTCCCATCCCGCACCGAAACGCTGGGCCTGGTGCTGCTAGAAGCAATGGCAGCGGGTTGTCCAGTCGTGGCTGCACGATCAGGGGGCATCCCTGACATCGTACAGGATGGAGTCAATGGCTATTTGTTTGATCCCTTGGAGGAAAACGGTGCGATCGCTGCAACTCAGCGTTTGCTAGCGAATCCCGAAGAACGCGAAACCCTGCGCCGGAATGCTCGTCGTGAAGCCGAACGCTGGAGCTGGGAAGCCGCAACCCGTCAGCTCCGCAGCTATTACCAGGCTGTGGTCACTGCTTAGCAGGCAAATTCTATCGCAGCCTTGAGAAGCGACCAGACGATCACTGTGGCAATTCAGTTTTACCAATTCCAAGCTGCCGCTTGCTGCGTTTAAGCTGCTTCCACAGGGCTTTAATTTCTTGGTAAGACGCTTCTGGCGAAAGCTTACCCCCCGTTTCAAGGCAACAGATGTAGTTAACCCGCTGCGAAAACTCTTGCAGGTTCGCATTGAAGACCAGGTTTTCCGGCTTAACAGCGCCTCTATAGCGCGATCGAGGATACAAAAAATCAGCTTTGTCCATCAAGACGCTCCTAATGTGCAACCTGCTCACCATGACCTACAGCGGAGCCAGACCAGCAATGACGGGTTTGCAAGGTGAGACCCCTGGCAGAGAAAAGCTTCTCTTTAACCCGACATCTTAAGTTGATGGCGATCGTTGTACAAGCATAATGAGTTGTGGAGCGTCTATATTAACCTAACCTTAACCTGATTGTAATTATTCCTCATCACAGCTTGATGTTGATAAAGCTGTATTCAACGTCGCATGCCTATATCACTAGGATGACTTGCTAGTTGAGGTTTCAACACCAACGGCTTTGACTGGCTTCAGTTTCCAACCCATCACGCTTCTGAGGTAGATGCCACCAATTACCAGCAGAAACACGACATAGCCAACGGCTTGCACGAGATAGAGCTGATCTTCGTAGCCAAACAGCGTATGGAGAATAACGCCAGGAAATTGGCTATCAGGCAGTACTCTACTGGTATTCCAAACCAATGGCCCCAAGACACAGGAAGGAAACTTTGTGAACCGTTCGTAGTAGAAACAGAGACCCTCAGACTGACGATCCATCTGCGCGAGGGTGCTGATAGCAACATCAAGATGCCCCAGTGCTGAAACCACTAATCCTGCCACAATCAGCAGCAAGAACACGCCCATAACCAGGAAAAAAGCGCGAAGATTAATTTTAACTCCCCACCGGAATAGCAGAAACCCGATCGCAATCGCGCTAATGATGCCCGCTGTGGCCCCAATCGCAGGCACAAGTCCCTGCTGAAACTTGGCTGCAATAAAGAGCACCGTTTCAAACCCTTCTCGCAGCACCGCAAAAAAGACGAGTCCAAAAATCCCCCATCCTGCTGCACTACCGCCCGTTAATGTGGCATTGATCGCACCTTCCACCTGTCCTTTTAAGAGTCGGGCCTGCTGAGTCATCCATACCAGCATCCAGCTCAGCATGACGATCGCAGCAACACTAAAAACGCCTTCTAGCAACGGTTCAAAAACAGGTGCATACTTTTGGTTTGACGCCCCTAGAGTTTGCAGCAGCAAGCCAAACAGCAACCCCACGATCGCGCTGATGATTAGTCCGCCAGCGATGCCACCATACACCCATGAGTTCAAGTGTGATTGTTTCGCTTTTTTGAGGTAAGCAAGCACAATGCCCACCACTAGAGCAGCTTCTACCCCCTCGCGGAGGGTGATGATAAAAGTCGGTAAAGCAGAGCTAAAGTCCATAGCAAATGCCGATAGGGTTAAAGAGATAGGTTAAGCGTAAAGGGTTTACAAGCTTTAGTCTCCCACCCCCGCGAGAAAAGGGGAAGTAGATGCCTTCTAGCTTAAGAGGTCTTGACCGCTTTCTGAGTACCTATCTCCACTGTTTTAATCAATTGAGACACCTGCGTGGGAGTTTTAATCGGTGTAGCAGGTGGTAAGGGAGCAGGCCAGACTTTCGTTAGCTCCGCCATTGTCTGCTGAATATCTTTGTGCGTTTCAGGAGCGTCTTTCTCAACCTGCGCTGAAACGCCGCTGTAGAGGGTGTTGGCATAGGCTACAAACCCGCGCGAATCTTGATATTCAATAGCTTGAGTAATCTTGCCGTTGGCGATCGCGGCACCATACTCAGAATTAGCGGTATCCAGCAAGCCATTAATCACCTGCAAAACAAAGGTAGGCGACTGCCGCTGTGCCTCAGGTAAGGCCGCGATCGCGTCGTCTACAGCCTTCATTGATGTCTTAAATTCAGTATTGACTTTGGCCGTGTCTTTTGCCCCAGCCCGCACCAAATCTTGCAGAGCGATCAGCGTTGTCTTAAATTCTTTGACATTGCGCTCTTGAAGCTGGTCTTCAACATCAGCATAAATCTCTTCTACTGGGTGCCCAATATGAGGTTCTGCTTGAGCAGGCTTTTGCAAGTCCAACAATTCTCTCGCTACAAGCAAATGTCCCTTCATCAGCCCCAGCTTCGTCATATAATCTACGTCTTTGGCTTCTCCGGTCAATGCAATATCCTCAACCGTCACCATCTCTTTAATTTGGTCAAACTGTGCCTGGGTAATAACATTCTTCGACACTAGCTCTTCTGGCTTTCCATAAGGACGGCTGGCTTGAATTTTGTTGGATAACGCAGGTACGCCAAGCTGCGCCTCAAACTTATCTAACTGAGACAAGATAGCTGTGTTGATGTTGATTTTAGGCTTGCCACTATGATTCATACTGCTCATAGTACTGCTCTGAGGAGAGGGCGCTGTTGTGGGTGCAGAAGCCGTATCAGGCGGTTGTGTGCTGCACGCAATCAGCACCGTTAAGCTCATCGACGCAAGCAGTAAAGCAAAAAACCTGAACAAAGACATAGTTAGATCCAAAAGTTTTCAACAAAAGATTTAGCCAAGCCTTGCAAAAGGCAACGAATGGTTCAAGACAAAACCCACTAGATCGCAGTGATTAGTAGTAAAGCTCCTGTAGGAAAGCATTTTTTTCGCTCTTTCCACTGACGATTTTGTCTTCAAAGTTAGAGCAACCGAAACACAGCAAGAACCTTATTGCAATCAATTCTTATTAGCGTGTGTAAAAATTATTCTGAGCCTATCAGCACTAATTGTCAATAAGATTCCCAAATTTCTCCGGAAACATTACTTTAAGGCAGAGCAATTAAGCTGTTGCCACAGAAGTTAGAACCTTGAAATCAGAAGGGAGATGTGGGCATTGGCCTCCAGCCATGAGTTTCACCCCTGGACGTCGTCCTAGCCAATCTGACTACACCAGTCTGTCTATGGTCATAGGTGAAAGATAAACGAGAGCCGAGGGCAATGCAGCCTGGAACGCTACTGAGGACGGCTGTCTAAGGCTACACGCGGTTAGCCAAGGGAATATCGAGGGGTCGCTTCATCAAGTCAACGCCCCATTCTCCCCTGGGTTATTTACAATAAGTAATAATGATTAAGCACTTATGCCGTTCTGGCTGTAGAAATGTCTTTTCCTGAAGAAATAAATTCTGGTAGGGTGCTGCGGGGCGATCCGAAACTGCGCCGAGTCAATGCTGTCATCTCCAAAACGCTTGAGCGCGATCGTCTGGTGGAACAAAGCACACAAGACCTACAGCAAAAGCTAGGAGTCGATCGAGTGGTGTTGTACTACTTCTACCGTCAGTGGAAGGGGCAAGTGACATTTGAGGCACTTAGCGATCCTAGCTATTCTATTTTTGGCTCGACGGGGCCAGATGCCTGCTTTAACGATGAGTATGCGGCACTGTATTTGGCTGGACGCGTGCGGGCGATCGCCGATATCGAAACAGACTCGATCGCAGAATGTCACCGCGATTTTCTTCGTACCATGCAGGTTCGCGCTAACTTAGTGGTGCCAGTGCTAACGATTCAAGGACTATGGGGGCTGTTAGTGGCTCATCATTGTCAGGCAGCGCGCTCCTGGATAGATGCAGACATCAGTGACATGCAGCGTTGTGCAGAGGCGTTGGCGATCGTGCCGTCCATTCGCGGCAGTAGAAAGATGTAGCGGCATTCCATGAAAGCTCTTAGCGTTAAGGTAAAGCCTAATGCAAAGCAACAATCCCTTCGGTACGAGGATGACAGTAGTTGGAAGATTCAGCTCATCCTCGCCGATAGACGGCAAATCAGGAGCTGATTCAACTATTATAGGACTTACACATTTGCCCCCTAGCCCCCAATGCTGGGGGCTTTAATTGGCTCGGTTCCCCCAGCATTGGGGGCTAGGGGGCGAAAGATGATCGCTTTTGCGTAAGTCCTATATTAGCAACTGAATTGGGCATGCCGAGGATTGCAATTCGCACCAAAACGGGTAGCGCTTGAAGCTAAAACGCGTTTAGATTGATGAGTCTTAAGGCACGATCAACAGCTTTCATGCACGCATCAACGGTTGCTCCAGGCAAAATCGTCTTTAGGTCGATCCTCGTTTAGGTCGATAGTGACTCGTTAGAATAGATCTTCGTTACCAACGTTTTGTGATGTTGCCCAGAGAAAACCTGTTAAAGGGAGTGGAAAACCGTGAGGCGATCGCGCGGGTGATTGACCAGGCTGATCAGGCCATTAAGACCTGGGATATCGTGCAAACCGATTTTCTTTCACCACCAGAGATGGCTGAAATTCAGCAGACCTTTAGTCGCTTATCAGAAGTACAGCTTGTAGCGTGGGGTGGCTACCCTCAGGCAGAACGGCAGCGACTAGCGATCGCCCGCACAGAGACTCTCCTGGATATCACTCACGTTGAAATCGCTGCCCTAGAAATTGCAGGCAACTTTCTCTTTGACCAGGCAAGCCACCGCGACTTTTTAGGCGCACTGCTAGGGACTGGCATCATGCGCGAAAAAGTTGGCGACATCATCGTTTTAGGAGAGCGTGGCGCACAGGCGATCGCGGTACCAGCACTGGTCGAATTTCTCGAACTGCATCTGACTCAGGTACGATCGGTGCCCGTCAAAACTCGTCGCATCGAGTTATCTGAACTAAAAGTACGCGAACCCAAGAAGAAAGAACTCATCACCGTAGAAGCATCCCTGCGCCTGGATGCGATCGCCTCAGCGGGGTTTGGCATGTCTCGTAGCAAAATGGCAGACCTGATCAACAGTGGCGATGTGCGCGTCAACTGGAAAGAAGTCACCAGTGCCAGTCATACCGTTAAAACCAATGACCTGATTGCCATTCGCGGTAAAGGCCGCGTCGAAGTTGGCGAGATTGCAGTCACGAAAAAAGACCGCTACCGCGTGCAGTTAACCCGCTTTGTGTAAAGCAGCCTCCATGCCCCCTCTTCTAAGACCCACCAAAACTGAGCTTCAAGCGGCGATCGACACCACAGTGCCCGACATCATTGCACCAGACTTACGGGTACTGTTCTGCGGCATCAATCCCAGCCTCTATAGTGCGGTTGTAGGGCATCATTTCGCACGCCCTGGGAACCGCTTTTGGCCCACGTTACATCGAGCTGGGTTTACGGATCGACAATACGCGCCGAGTGAAGATGAGTCGTTGCTGGCGTTAGGCTATGGCATTACCAATGTGGTCGATCGCGCAACCGCAACCGCCGATCAACTGTCAACTCAAGAGTTGATCGCGGGCGGACAGCAGCTTCAAGCAAAAGTGCAATGCTATCGACCGCAGGTGCTGGCAGTGTTAGGGATTGGTGCCTATCGCACTGCCTTTGCAACTCCAAAAGCGACGATCGGGCCGCAAGCATCATTACAGGGTGCGATCGTTTGGGTCTTACCCAACCCCAGTGGTTTAAATGCCCATTATCAGCTCAACGATCTTGCCCAAGTGTTTCGAGCACTGCTGGTGGCGATCGCAGATTGATGCTGTCTTGCTCTGAGCGAGATTCAGACCGAAAACGCTTGGCACCATTGCCACCTTTAGTTGAGCAGAGCACCTGGAGATGGCGGGTTCTGCTCATGAGCCGATCGCTGCCTGCCCCTGCTGATAAAAATCACGGGCATAATCTGTCCACGCGCCCTGTCCCCAGTAGCGAAAGCAGCTTGTTTGCAGCAGCAGATTATACAACAGTGCTTTGCGGTAGTGAGAGGTTTGCGTAATGGGTAGCTGCCCTAACTCCGGGGGCGC
Source organism: Stenomitos rutilans (assembly GCF_059505485.1). Taxonomy (NCBI): domain Bacteria; kingdom Bacillati; phylum Cyanobacteriota; class Cyanophyceae; order Leptolyngbyales; family Leptolyngbyaceae; genus Stenomitos; species Stenomitos rutilans. Next base: position 75,752 of record NZ_JCACKR010000022.1, on the reverse strand, counting down.
TTCCAGGAGTGGATCGAAGGTTTGGTGGAAGTGGGCGCTGAGTTGATTCATTGGGGTCAGCACGTTGTCGTAATCTTTCACCCAACTGCGATCGTTCGTCCAGGATGAGCCTTCCATGTGAAAGTGAGAATTTTCTTGTTTGATCGCCACGATCGCGGCTTCGATGGCTTCTGGCGTAGCATGTTCGGGAGATACGCGCTGCCAGATCTGGTGTTGCCCGATCGCCTGACAGGTCGGGAAATCCTCTGACCTCGCACCTGCGGCTTCCAGCAGTTCCAGATACTCCGTCCCGTTGACACCCACAACGCTCGATCTGCCACCATTCTCTGCCATCTGATACCAGGCTTGCTTAAACGCAGGCGGAAATTCGTTCATCATCACGCCGCCATTTTCGCCATCGCCAATTTGCGAGACGATCGGGGGAATGGAGATGCCGTTGAGCGATCGACGCGATAGTGTTTTCGCCTCGTAATAGGGCTGCATTTGAGCGACCAGCTTGGTATCTGACCCCTGCGTTTTAATCAGCACCGTGATGCTTACCGTTTCACCGTGCGAGTTCCGGGCAATGAGTTGATGGGGCAAATGCTTATCGTGCAGCGACTCTCCCTGAAGCGTTTCAACGGAATGTTCCTGTACCAGCAGCCAACGGTATCCACATTCTTTCAGTGCTTTGACAAAGGCGTAGAGCGTGTCGGGCTGGTTCGGCAAGTGCATTTCTGGGGGTGAGAAGCCCTTCACTCGTGCCAATGCGTCCCAGCCAAACACCGCTGCAAAGTAGTGCTGCCACGCCTGAATGTGCAGCTTGATATCGGGAATGGGCGTAGAGGGCACAACCGAATGGCTCCACATTGTTCCCAACCACTCGACGTAGGGCTGATAGTTGGGGTCGCAGGTAATGCGCTTCAGGTTATCCAAAATATCGCCACGCCCCATTTGCCGCAGTCCCCACAGCAAGTTGCCGGAATAATCCAGCATGACGCGAGGATTGCAGCCGTTGCCCACCAGTTCGGGGATAAAGTCACCCATGCGCGAGTAGCACCAGGCAAAGGTGCCTGCGTTGTGGTTGTCGCCTTCACCAGAATGCTCAAACATGTGTTGCAAATGCCCGATCGGCGTACCATTCCAACCAGTAGGGACGGTCGGTTGATGCATGTGCAGGGCGATCGCAAACGTTGCCGTCACATCATCCAGACGTAAGTTGGTTGTCGGTAAAAAGACCGGATGATTTTCGCTGGTGACTGCCTGTACATCAGCTTCCCAGCCCGAAATGTTTGGCAGATCATCAACCAACTCAGGAATTGGTGCTGGATTGATGGTAAGTGTGGAGGAAACCATAGGAAGCCTTGAGGTTAGTGGACGTGTGATTCTGACATCTCACAGTAGCGCACATTCAGTTTAGCCAAACCTGGTTGAAGGGGAGGGAGAGGCGGAAGTCAGGAGGCGGAAGTCAGGAGTCAGAAGTCTGCGATCAACACTTATGAAAATACGTGGGGTTCAATGAGTTTTGCCCAACGCTGATAGGCGATGCCGTTGAGGTGAATGCCATCGATCGTGTACGTTGTGTCTAACTGATGGTGAGCATCGAGAAAATGAGAATGCAAGTCGATATAGGTATAGGAAAATTCGTCTGCTAAACTCTGGAGTTGTTCGTTTAAGGCTCGAATATTGCTATTCGTTGTAGAGCCAATAAACAGCCCTGGATGAATGGGTAAAACGCTTTGAATGAAGACATTCGTTTGAGGCGATCGCGCACGAATTTGAGTCAAAATCTCTTTGTATGATTGGCTCACTTCAACGGGCGATCGTCCCAGGTTCGACAAATCATTCACACCAATCATCAAGAATATCTTTTGCGGTTGTGAGTTGATGATGTCAGGTAAGCGATCGAGAACGCCGATCGTCGTGTCGCTAGAAATACCACGATTCTTAATAGCAGGATTTTTAAGTAGCTCCGCCCATTCCCCCTCATCGGTAATGCTATCGCCCAGAAACACGATATCAGATGACTGAATGGGCAATCGTTCTAGTTGACTCTGGCGATGATCGTAGTAGGGGAAATTGAAAGCAGCAATCTGAACGATCGGAACGCCAAGCTTTTTCAGCAGTGGTACTCTCATCGCCAAATAGGATAAACCACCCCGCTTGAGAATAATCCATATGCCGAATGAAATGAAGAGTGCATTCAAGCAAACGGAAAGCCATAACGAAGCTTGAAGAATCAGTTTCACAGGCAAATCCTCCCTTTAGACTTTCGTTCTCCTGGAAAAGACTCCTTATTTAGTAACAGGCAGGTTAATATTCCTATGCCAAGAGTAAATTTATATCAGCTTCCGAAATCGATATCGCATAAAGAGCAAAAATTTTCTTTATAACTTCTTTGTGATTTTTAGTTAAATCTGAAAGGCCCCAGGTGTTGTAAGTATTAAATATTCTCACCGAATTGCTAAACAGTTCAATATTGCTTCTAAAGTATCTTTCTTTTTTTAGAGTGAAATCGAGATTGCTTTGTGCGGAGTTTTTCCTGCGAGATAGAAGAACAAGATTACCCATTCTATTTATCCATTTTTCTCTCTCATTAGTGTCAAAATCAATAGACCATTGACTTGATGGACTAGGATTTTGCGGAAGAATATGTTCAATACTTACGGTTTCAGGAGGTGAGAATTTAGTGTTATGCCCATGAAAAGCAAGATCTAATTTGAGAAGTAAGTAACGAGCATATCGACGACCATATACACTTCCTGACAATACCCTCTTTAGATCATCTACTTGAACATTAAAAACATTTGAGGTCATTATCACCTCTGGATCATCAACATCATCAATGAACTTGATGATAGAGTTCATATTTTCGATACGCATTGTTGGTGACAAACCAATAATCCAATCGGCAGAAAATTTCCTATCAAGAAGCTTGATAAAATGAATTAAATTGTGGTTCTTGAATTTGTCATAGTAGCGTAATAAAGGAGCGATCCAGTAATCTGCTTCCAAACCAAATTTCATCAGAGAAATCTGATTGCCCAGTTCAAAATTCTGGTTTTCACTGTCCTCAAATAAGGCGCAGTAGTAATCATAGTAAAGCTCAACAAATTTAAAGGTATCCTCGCCCTTCTCCAGCAATGGTGGTTTTGGTATATATTGCTTAGTACTCTTATTGAAATCTTTTGGATTATAAATGTTATCTTCATACTCTTTTAGGAGATTGTATCCTGCTTTCTGCTTGACCAAGATAGTCCGTATATGAGACAGGAAATTATCAAAATCTTCAGCAAAGTATCTCTCTATACTTTCCCATGTCCGTGCATAACTTGCCCTTTTAATAACGTAAATTTTAGAAAGGTTTTCTGCTTTTAAAATGTCACTGTTGCGGAGCTTAATCCCGCGATTATTCATTACTGTGAATAAGTGAAAAGCATCTTCAAGTTCTTCGGTTGCTACGTATATCAGTAAAACATTAGAGCGAAAAAACGGAAAGAATTGATCTATAGAATTTCCGTTCTTGAAAGCGTCTTTTGTAAAGAATTCTTGAATAACTAAGATTGCATTAGCTATATTTTTGATAGAAATATCTTTATCGGATTTTTCTAAAATCTCCTTCAACTCATCTGTTTTGCTTGTACCACCGTCAAGTTTGACATATTTATCAACAAATTTTCGAACATCATCGCGGATGTCAAAAACAATCCGGCTTCTTTCAGGGATGTTATCGTAATGATTGGCTTTTCGATGTATCGCATCTTGACAAATTTTCTTAAGATCTGAATTGCTATCCGGAGTTAAGTCTCGAACAACAGCAGTAATTAGGAACAGCGTTGTAAGCCGCTGCTGCCCATCGAGAAGATCATATTCTTCATATTGGGTGCTTCCGTCCTGTTCGTTGCTTTTCTTAAGCACCATTGACCCAAGAAAATACTGTGAATTAGGATTAGATTTTTGCGCTTGACATACATCATCTAGGAGTTCATTAACTTGATCCGAACCCCAGATATAAGGTCTTTGATACTCTGGAATGCGATACCATTTTTGAAAGACATCTTTGATGAAGAGCTTATCGCTCTCAATTCTTGTCTGTGGCATTTTGCTTTTCCTTTTCTCTGTAAAATCGAGCGTATTAGTGGCAGCTAATTTCAGCAGTACCTTCAATAAGATTTCTGTTGCATAAGCTTACGGACTGTAGATTCAGCCAGTTCCAAACCATCATTCCCCTTAGCTAAATTCGACTAACAGCTATTTTGCCTTTGCTTCCAGGTTTTCCAGGCGGCTTCTCAACTCCTGGTTTGCTTGTTTCAATTGATCCAATTCTTCGCGGAGTTGCTTCACGGCTTTGTCGGAACCAACGTTTTTCTGAACGCGCTGGACGGCTTCTTCGGCGATGCGACGCACGCGACCGTCGGGAGTTTGGTCTGCAAGAGCTTGCAAGATACCGATCGCCCGTGCGGTTTCCATCTGTCCCAGTGCAATCACAACGGCTACTTGCGTCAGGAAGAAGGTTTCGCGCGACAGTTCTCGAAGGCGATCGAGAATGCGTTCCAGGTTACTGTTCGCTTGTCCAGTAGAAATAGCACCGAGGGCACGAATGGCGGCGAGGCGCAGCGCTTGGGGTACACCGGGAGCCGTGTATTCTAGGATGAGGTTCAGGGCATCTTCGGAGGTTTTCATTTGGCTGAGGGCACCGATCGCGCCCGATCTCACCACTTCATTCCAGCCCTGCCGCTCCTTCAGCACCGACTTGAGCACCTTCATCACCTTCTCTTCTCTTGACTCACCCAGGCTGGAGGTGACAATGCTGCCCAATCCACGAATAGCCGCCGCTTCCACGTAATAGCTGGCATCGCCCGCTTCGGCAATGGACTTCAGCGCTTTATAACTTTCGCGGGTCTTGATGGTTGCCAGAACTTCAACAGTGGCTCGTCGCACCCGTGCATCGGAGTCTTTCAATCCGGCCGTTAAGCCGTCAAAGGCCTGATCGAGCTTAATCGTGGCAAGATTTCTAGCGATTTCAACGCGCACACCCCAGAAGGGTTCAGCTTTCAGTGCGTTCGTGAGCGCCTTTACAGTCTCCAAGCCGCCTTTCTTTGCCAGCATTTCAGCCGCCACAATGCGCGACAGCGGATCGGGATCAGCCTGTAGCTGCACTTTGAGTTCTGGTAGCGGATATTCCAGCACCACCGTTTTGAGAATATGGCTGCTCACGTCAAAGCTCACAAAATCCGGCTTTTTCTCCAGCGGGAAGTAGAAGGCTTGCTCGCGCTCGTGAATGCGGACGGGGAAAGTTTTGAGTTTTGAGTTTTGAGTTTCGAGTTTCGAGCCATTGTTAGTTTCTGACTCCTGACTCCTGACTCCTGACTCCTCTCCTACATACCCAAACCCGATCGGCACTTTCAAATCAAACAACTCCGCCTGCGTCTGCGTAACGGTCACTTTAGCGAGGTTGCTGTCGTTATCCCAGGAGTAGGCGACTTTGTAATCGGGGTGCCCGCCGCGATAGACGTACTGATCGAAGAGGAAGAGCAGGTTGCGTCCACTGGCTTTTTCGATCGCCCTCAGCAAATCAACGGTTTCCACCGTCTTGTGGGCATTGTCGTTAACAAACGTTGCAACTGCTTTCCAGAAAAGGGCATCGCCCAACTCGGCGCGAATCATGTGATAGACGCAGGCACCTTTTTCGTAAAGATGGCGATCGTAGAGTTCGATCGCTTCTCGGTAAACATGGGTGACGATGGGACGACGATAGCGAGAACTGTCTTCATCCAGGTAATTCCGGGCTTCACCAAGACGGTAATAGGCGGCATCTTCAGCACCGTATTCGTGGTCCGTCCACATGATTTCGGAGTAGGATGCCATGCCTTCTTTTAACCAGGCGTGCGACCAGTGCTTAATGACGACCAGATCGCCAAACCATTGATGGGCAAGTTCATGAGCCACTAAGCTTTCGGTACCCCGGTTGTCGATCGCAGCGCGTTCATCCAGCAGGCAGCGATCGGTCAGCAGCGTTGTCGAAGTATTTTCCATCCCACCAAAGATGAAGTCATCGACACAAACCTGCGCGTATTTAGGATAGGGATAGGTGTAGCCGTACTTTTCGCTAAAAAACTCAATCATGCGGGGCGTTTTGCCCATGCTGATCCGTGCTTCTTTTTCTTTGCCTTTCTCGGCGTAGTAAGTGACGGGCTTACCCTTCCACTCATCCCGTAGCTCAGCAAAATCTCCCACTGCCAGCGTCATCAGGTAGGTAGGATGCACCTGCTTTTGGTGCCAGTGATAGATTTTGTCGTCACCATCCGCCTCGGTGTTAACTAACTCACCATTGGAAATCGCCATGAGTTGCTTCGGCACGCGCACCCGAATTTCGGAGGTTGCCAGTTGTCCGGGATAGTCGAAGCAGGGAAACCAGAAGCGAGAGTCTTCGTCTTCGCCCTGAGTCCATACCTGGACGGGTTTATCGGGATAATGCTTGTCGGGCGCGATGAAGTAGAGGCCGCGTTGGGGGTTGTTAACGCGATAGGCGATCGTCAGCTCAATCGGTTCTCCGGCTCTTGTCGTCGGCTCTAGCTGGATGTGCAGCAGTTCTCCATCGTAGTCAAAGCGTTGTTTTGTCTCGCCTACGTAAACCGAGTCGATCTGTAAATTCACCGCATCTAACGTCAGACGATCGATGCCGTCGCGCACAGGATTTAATCGAATCGTACAGGTGCCGTGATAGCGCTGATTCGGAATATCCAGATCGAGATCCAGAAAAATATGCTCCACCTGTCCGGGACGATCGGGGTTGTAGTGAGGTTTCGCACCGGGCAGTTCAAAGGACTTGTGACCATTCGTATCAGGGTCAAAATAAACCTGTGGCATAAATTGGACGCTCTGTTGCTTAGAAAATTAACGGTGGAAATAAACGATCATCTCGCAGATTCAGCATTGCTTTCTTCTCAGCCTAGCGTGGATGCCTTCGATCGGCTGTCTCCATCATCCACTGCTGTCAATGGCATCATCAGCAACCGCCTCAAACGATGCAGACTACTGAGATAATAATCCTATTCCACCCATTCTTTTGCTAAATCGTACTCATGACGGCTACAAGTTTTGCACCCAATCTTGCGTCCCACCTCATCAACGGTCTCTTAGCAGTCAAGCCGCTGGCAGCTTTGGCAAAGCACCAGGCACGTCAGATGATGATTAAGCGGGCAGAATTGATCGGGGTCTACTGGCTAAAAGAAGTAGAGGCATTGCGATCGCGCGCCTGGGACAACGATTTAGCGCAGGTACAAAACCCAGATCTGTTCTATCCGGAGTACTATGTCACCTCGTTTCATGCCTACGAAGAAGGCAATTTGGGTTGGGAACCCGCGCTGGAGGTAGAAGTTGCGGCTCATGCCGTCCACGCTCGCATTTGGCAAGACGCTGGAGCGCAGGGCGATGCGTGGTTGCGTCAGAGCTATCACGATGTCTTAAAGGCTCAACTGCCTGTAGCGCCCAACGACATTTTGGACATTGGCTGTAGCGTGGGGATGAGTACGTTTGCGCTGCAAGAAACGTTTCCAACCGCGCAGATGACAGGACTGGATTTGTCGCCGTATTTTTTGGCAGTAGCGAAGTACCGGGGGGAAGGTAGAAGGCAGGAGGCAGAGGGAGCAGGGGGATCAGGAGTCAGGAATCAGGAGTCAGGGGAAGTAAGGGAAGCAGGGAGAGACGGAAATTTAACTCAAAACTCAAAACTCAAAACTCATAACTCTTCTCCTCACCCCTTACCCACCTGGCTACACGCAGCGGCTGAGTCTACGGGCTTACCGGATGCGTCGTTTAATCTGGTGTCGGCGTGTTTAGTGTTTCATGAGTTGCCGCAGAGTGCTGCGATCGCCATCCTCCAAGAAGCGCGTCGTTTGCTGCGTCCAGATGGGCACCTGACCATTATGGATATGAACCCCAGGTCTGAGATCTACTCCAAAATGCCGCCTTATGTGAAGACGCTGCTGAAAAGTACGGAACCCTATCTGGATGAGTATTTTTCGCTAGATCTGGAGGGCGCGATCGCCGCTGCTGGTTTCGCTCAACCAACTGTGACGTGCAATAGTCCACGCCATCGGACGATCGTCGCTCAAGTAAAGTAATTGGCGATTTTCGACACATCCTAACGTTTAGTGGTGCCCACCTACTTACCGCAGGAGTTGCCGCACTAAAAGCTACCTTAAATCGTCTATGTTACGCTTGGAAGTGGCTTTAGTACTCCAAAAAACGACGTGGCCCAAACTGTCAATCAACTCAAGCTTTACGATCGCGACTTTGTAGCCTGGTGTGAAGACACGGTTGCCAAGCTAAGAGCGCATGACATTGAGGGGTTGGATTTTGACAGTCTGATTGAGGAGATTGAAGGCTTGGCAGGCAGAGACAAGCGAGAAGTTGTGAGCAGATTAGATGTGCTATTGGTGCATTTGCTTAAGCGAATCTACGTTGCCAGTCCCTATGACTATAGAGGTTGGGAAAATACGATCGCGGAACAACGTCGGGAGTTAAACACTTTATTGAAACAATCTCCTAGTTTGAAGCATTATTTTGTTGAAGTGTTTGATGACGGTTGGCAGTATGCATTGAAGCGAGTCAGAAAAGATTATCCAGACGTTAAATTTCCTGAGAAGTGGCAGTTTAGCCGTGAGATTGAGGCACTTCTGGATCAGGAGTTTTGGTTGGCGGCTGAGGATTTAGAATAGGCGATCGCACAGCGACGTTGGACGTTGTTTCACCCAGCTTGCAAGCTTACCAAAACTCGATCGGCTGTTTCTTCCTTACAGCTATCAAGTAATTGATTCCATGTGCCTTACCAAACTGTCCAATCTTCCCATTTTTCGTTGAAGATCGAGGTGCTGGGGAATGCGGTTGGATTACCGTTTTGGTTCAGGCGCTTTTGCAGTTTTTGTAGCTTGGGTGTGGTGCCGGATAAATCATCAACTAACTGATAGGGATAAATGCCTTCGGACAGTACGAAGTCGGCTGTGGTGCCAGCCGCCGCGCCTACTGACCACTCAAAGGAATGAACGCGATAATCGGCGGCAACAATGAAGCTGGTAGCGATACTTTTGCTGGCAACGAGGAGATTGTCGAGTTTTTGCGGAATCATCGATCGCAATGGAATCTGCCCCGGATAGGACTGCCCATGCGCTTGCCGTACACCCGGACGCTCAATATTGCCAGGTTTTTCGGGTGGGGAGTCTTGCATACAGGGATGGAAGTCGATCGCGTACTGAGAAATACCAACCGAATCGGGATAGATGGTAGAGCGAGTGCGAGGAGTGACGTTCTCCGGTGGAATGTCGTTCACAATGACTTTTCCTGTTTCCAGTCCAGCCAGGGCAATGTAGAGCGATCGATAGAGCGATGCAGGCAACTTGCGGTAATACTCCTGCCGATAGTCTGCACGCGAGACATCAATCTCATTCACGCTGAAACCGTTGGGGTAGCCAGTAGATGTTCGCCCGATCAACCGTCGCCCTTCGCGCATGTAGGGATATTTGGACAAGCCGTGCGCGGTGCCCATTGGCGTATTGAAACCAGTAAGTAGGCGATGGTTGGGTGCAGGTTTCTTAAAGCCGGGGCCAAGTTGCGAATCGGTCGTACCTTCAACTAGCCAGTAGTAGAAGCCCAATGCTAACTCCTCGGCTTTACGGAGAGCATCAGGTCGTAAACCGCCCATCCAGCTTCCAGAGGCGAGTTGTCCCATTTGTTGCAACTGATCACGGCTGTAGACCAAATTATCCGCTGCGGTACCCGGACGGTAATCGTTGCCCCACACCCAGTTCTGCATGGAAATATCGCCAGGAGACGGGGCTGTGACGGTCAACGGGCCTGCTTTGATGCGCGCTCCCGGTCTAGGACTCCAGATGCGACGGTAGGTGAACACAAAGTTGAAGTCGGCTTTGCGGTAATCGGCATCATAACCGTAGTACGGCTCGTATTGCTCATAAAAGGGTGGCTTTTGCTGGGGCTGATCACCATCCATCTGCTCCATTGCAAAGGTATAGGTGAAACCTTGCAAACAGTAAGGATCGCCTGTTTCTGTGGGCGAAGACGGATTCAGATAGGTACGAGGATCAAGCCCAATCCGATACGGCACATCTGCTAGCGCGATTAGTTCGCCTGTTTCTGTGGCATCGACGACGATCCAGCGCTGTTTCAAGGGCACCAAGCGAATGACTTGCTTGGTCAGACGCGAGGAATTTTCGTAGCGATACGCATCTTCGATCGTCCTTGACAACGGTTCTGTATTCAGAGGTGGCGTACCGATTGCAGGACTGTGGTGAATGGCGATCGCCGCTTGAATCAGCTTGCCATCCGTGCCTACAACCAGATCTTTGACGACGGTAGAGGGAAACCATTGCAGAGTGCCCTTCCCTTTCTTTGCCGCCTCTTGCAGCATCGTCATCAAAATCTGCTCGGCATCGTTTGGCAAAAAGCACGACACGCTGACCCAACATTGACCAGGGTTGAGTTTGCCATACTTTTGCTCAATCCGCTGACGTAGTTCGTTGTAGCCCCGTGCGTAGAAGAGAAGTGCCCGCTGCTTTTTCGCCTCATCCAGCGCAGAGGTACCTTGTGACGTGAGTTGTCCCCCAACCCAATCGGTAATTTCCGTCAGGCAAACAGTACGCCCAGCTTGCAATGCTTCGTAAGCCGTTGCTACGCCAGCAAGGCCGCCGCCTGCAACTAAAAGATCACAATTGACCGTGCGATCGATCGATCGAGGTAGGTTTATCGGCACTACAAGGTCGCTTTGAACGATCGGGCCTTGAGCCAAAGGACTTTGAGCAGGCGCACGAAACGCCCAACTTACCATGCTTACAATCAAAAAAGCGACAACAGTAAGCTTGATAGAACTGCGCCAGCGAACACGTTTAACCATGCAAGTTGAGGAATGCGACTGAAGGTAAGACTCTCAACTCTGGACTATAGCTCACTTCTCAATTGAGGGATCGAACTAAACGAGCGATCAACAATGCTGATAGCTTAGTTACTCCAAAGATGCCTTACCTATCTACTCAGGAACACCTGCTGGCGCATCATGTTCCCGATAGTTGGCATCAACCCAACAGCGCGGCAGGCTCTCTCCCGATGGAAAAATCAACGTCTCTTTCGCGATCGGCTCTTTATCCTGCTCCTCTTCTCCTGACTGCACACGCCCAGAAATCTTATCTTTTGCAGGATTAACCAAATCAACAATTTCAACCACTTCAATCAGTGACCCTGTGCGCTTGTCTTGTAGCAACATCAACGTTTCCTCAATGCGATCGGTGGACAGTCATCATTTCGTTTGTAAGGGCATTTCATGTAACCTCTTTACAAACATCCCATCCTTGAACACATCTCATTAAAGGTGAGCACGCAGATTTTTACGCCATCCCGCGGGAAGAGACCGCTGGAGAATAGTGCAGTCATTCTGAATGAGAAGGTGATCTTAGTGGTCAGCGGTCAGCGTAGAAGTTTTGAGTTCTGAGTTTTGAGTTTTGAGTTAAATTGCCGTCTTCCCCCGCTTCCCCGTCTTCCTCCGCACCCCAACTCCCAACTCCCGACTCCCTTCTTCTATCTTTTACCTTTTGCCTTTTACCTTCTGCCTTTTGCCTTCAACGTCCTTTCTCCGCCAACCAGTAACCTACTGCAATGCCCAAGAAGCTGGCGGCTAAGTCTGTGGCATCGAGTGTGCGATTGGGTGAGAACGATTGGAGCAGTTCCTCTATCACTGTTCCGATCGCAAAGAGAATGGGAAACAGCGGTACTGCGATCGCTCGCATGACCAGCCGACGATACGCAAACACTCGATGTCCTAAATAAACGGCAACACCATAAAGAACGACATGTCCAATTTTGTCGTAGTACGGAATCTGGCTAAATTGTGGCGGCAGATTGCCAGTATAGGCGAGCAGCAGAATGATGAGAAAGGCCGTGGTGTAGAGAACTGCTAAGAGTTGCCACCCGAAACGTTTTGCTGCGGTCGGTTGCCCTTTCATCAGGTTGCTCCTCTAAGTTGTCTTTGCCATCACTACCCGTTTGGCACGATCGCTTTCGTAAGCTTCATCCAGGCTTGACGCAACCTTTAGTGACTTTCAGAGGCAACACACGGCATGCTTGAGGAGTCAGGAGTCAGAATGTATACTGCTCCTGGCTTCCGATTCCATGCTGAGGATGAACTAGAACAATCGCCAGAATCAAAATACTGATGGGCAGGGTTGTGCCTTCTGCCTTTTACTTTACTTACCGAAGCGATCGCACCGAAGATGGATCGCGCAGTGCAGTTGAGCGGGCATCTTTGCCTAGCGCGCGATCGATTGCAAGGAGCAGTAACCCAATGACCAGAAAGCCGATCGCCATAAAAAAGCTGTTGAGTAACGTCTGCGGGTAGCCCAGCTTTGCCACATCAATAAAGGGATAGGGATAAAACCCAAAAATAGCACCCCAAAACAAGGCCCAGCCTAGAAACGCCAGGGGAAACACTAACCATCGCACGGCATCGTTCCAGCGCAGGTAGCCTTTGGGTGTGAAGAATAACCATTCAATGAGATACAACCCAGGCAGCACGTAATGCAGTGCGACATCGGCTAGCCACGACAGCCCGGTGGGGGTCCAAATGTGTCTGAGGATGAGAACGTAAACAAGACTTGTGATAAAGATGTAGACTCCTACGCCAGTTTTCACTTTGGGATGAGCAAAGAAGCCGTCTGCGTAGCGCTGTACCCCTACCGTTGTAAACACTATGGCAACCAGAATATTGCTGAGAATGGTGAAGTAATCAAAAAACTTCATCACGCCCACGATGCCAGGTAAGCCCTTTTCCAGGTTGATCACGATCAGCAGATAAAGCTGTAGTGCCAAGGCGCTCCAACCTAAGATCGCGCTCAAAATCCTAAACAACTGACGGCTATTCATTACGTCTCCCCACTACCTATTCCCTGAGTTCTTTTTAACGTGGTTGAATGGGCACCTCTGGAGCCACTAATGCACGCCACACTGGAAGCTTCCTCCTTAAAAACGCTTTCGACTATATTTTTTACCGTCCGGGAAATAATAGCTTAGATAGCGAGAGCTATTCTGACCTTTGCCAGGGCAAGTGCCTCTCGTTCGCTGACTTTGGCCCCAGAACCAAAGAGTCCTTTCCCTGCCGCGTTTGCTACAGCTTCAGCACAGGTGTAAATGAATGCCTTATACTCGCCAATTTCTTCCGGTGTGGCTTTGCCGTGTAAGGAGTCAAGCGCCGTATTGATGGCTGCGATCGCCTGATCGACTAAAACACCTGCTTTGACATCTTCAGGCTTCACGGAGGGCGGTTCAAGTACAACCGCGCCACTGCGTAATGCTGCTTCTGAAAACACGGCTTGAATAATTGAATTTTGGGGATATTTTTGAGCCGCTCTCACAATGGCTCTAGACAATGCTGCTAGTTCGATCGCGGTTGACACAAGGCCCAGATCTGATGTAGCAATCGCAAAACCAGCCATTAGAGGCGCTTGGGCAACCGTTGCTTGCTCTTGTGAGGTGTAGCTTGTGATCATTCTTTGTAGCAACAATACGCTGTCGCTCACTATAGGTAAGAAAGATAAGGAATCTATAAGTGCACGTTAATAAATGCAGCATCGCCGACTGGACTGCCTGCATCTAGTGTTCTGAAACAGAATGATGCAACATGCTTGAGCGCTACTCAGTCCTCAGCACTCAGTCCACCGCAAAGCGGAAGCAAGCTACAGCACTCAGCACTCTTGCAACCGACATTGCAGAACTTTTGATGCGCTGTACTAGTGCTCTGTTCAGTGCCACCACGATCGACATTAATGGTGCAACGGTCAATTTGGGGACTGGTGAGACTGCCGAAGCATTACAGGCTGTGCTAGATGGAAAATGGGGTATAGCCGCAATCGATCGCTTGTGAAACCACTAACCTTCTTAGTTTTTCTATCTTCTACCCCAACTGCCAATTTACAATGCCCTTACGACACGGCCTCTTTAGGCCGAAAATCGCTTGGGCAGCCTGGTTGCCGCTTCGCTTCTAGATACTCCGCCATGATTTCGTGATAACGATCGCGGCCAAAGGTGTGGTAGTGACCGGGATAGACAGTTTCGATCGGCAATTTTTGCAACCGCTCATAGGTCGCAATATAGGTGGGAATGTCGCTTCCCGGCAATTGGTCGAGTAAATCGCCATCGTAAATGACATCGCCAGAGAAGAGTTCCTTGCTTTTGGCATCGTAGAGCGCAATGCAGCCGGGTGAATGTCCTGGCAGGTGCAACACTTCAAAGGCGCGATCGCCCAGATCCAGCACGTCGCCTTCCTGCAAGAGCTGTGTCGGTTCAGCACTGTTGAGTTTATATTGCATGGCTGTAAAGCCTGCGTAGGGCAACTGCTCGAAGTGCTCATCCAGCACAAAGCCCAGTTCATGGGAGCACACAGCCGCATGGTTATCGCCCGATCGCAAAGCGTCTGCTTCAGCGAGATGGATTGCTCTATGGTCAAATTCGTGCAGTCCGCCTGCATGGTCAAAGTGGATGTGAGAGGCGATCGCCAGCAGGGGTTTATCAAGCAACGAGGCAAGATGCTGTCGCAAACTCGCTACGCCCAGGCCAGTATCAATCAATAAATCCTGCTTTTGTCCTTTAATCAGCCACAGGTTTGCACGATTCCATTCCCAATAGTGCTTTTCACCAATGCAGTAGAGTCCCGAATGGATTTGGCGTGTGGCGAACCAGCGATCGCAGACAGGTTTAGTGTTCAACACGGTTGATAGAGGCGAAAGATATAGACCTTATAGCAAATTTCCCAGACCTCGGAGATTTTGAAAACCTCTGAAGTTTAAAGCCATTACGTCATAATACGGTCAGAGTAAAAGGTCTTATCTTATGGTCTTTGAATCGCTTGCAGGTGGATTGGTCAAAGCCGCATTGCCGAAGGTGGCAGGCGCGATCGCCACAGCAATCAAACACAAGTTGCATCCGACTGAATTGGAAAGATCGCTAAAAGTCGGTTTGCAGCAGTCGGAAGCCTTGGAGCGAGGGCAGAAGGTCAATAACGCGGTGTTCTATCACTGCACCGATAAGGATGCCGATACGTTTCTAGCGACGCTGCTTGAACATCCAGAAACGCAGCGCGAATTGCAGAAACCACTAGAGCAGGACGGTGCGCCCGATGTTGCGATTCTGGTGCAGACTGCAAAGCAAATTGCGATCGATCGCGCATTTACCATTCCAGATGAATCTTTAGAACCCTGGCTCAAAGCCTTTGCAAATGCTTACTTTGATGCCATTACCGCGATTCGGTTTCAGGTGGCAAAAGACGATTACCTGACCCAATTAGCCAACTGGTTTGATGATGTGAAGTTTGCAGGCGTTGCCGTGCCAGGACAGGATGTGGAACGAGCCGAACGCTTGGCGCAGATCTTTGTGATGCCGGATGTGGAGGAGGATGGGGAACGGCGATCGCGGGTGGCGTTTGAGCGATCGTGGTTTGAGGAGCAGGGTGAGCAGGGGCGGCAGGGGGAGCTTTTGCAGGAACAGCGAATGAGAGCACAGTTGGAACGATCAGGGCGTAAGTTTTCAGCATGGCAACTGCTGAACCAGCCTCAGAAGAAGATCGTTCTCTTAGGCGCACCGGGGTCGGGTAAAACAACGCTGATGAGTTTCTTTGCGGTGGAGTTGGCAGAACGGCAAGGGGCGATCGCACCTACAAGCGATGTCGCCACACAAGGAATGGATCGCGATCCAACTCAAACGCATCCGGATACAGAAGGATTGCGACTCGATCCAACTCAAAGCGATCGCCTTACACAAGGAATGGATCGTGATCGACCTCAAATGCAACGCGATCCAACTCGAATGGTTCTGGGTACAGAAGGATTGCGTCTCGATCCATTAGCATTGCAGACGGATGCAGACGCATTGCTGCTGCCAATCTTGATTCGCATTCGGGATTGGGCACGAACGCCGGATGTCACCATCCCTGAGTATGCGCGGCAGTTTGCGGAAACTACGATGTCTTGCAAACCTTTGCCGAAGGGCTTCTTTGAGCACTGGCTGAACAATGGTCGGGCGCTCATTCTCCTCGACGGGTTAGACGAAGTGGCAGAAGAAGCGAAGCGCTACCATCTCGTGCAGTGCATCGAAAACTTTTTGGGACAGTATCCGCTCAATCGCGCCATCATTACCTCGCGTCCAGCAGGGTACAAGCGTGACTTTTTCCGCACCGAGGAGTTTCCGCACTACGAGTTGCAGCCGTTTGATGATGGGAAAATTGAGGAGTTTTGCGATCGGTGGTATCGGAGTCGGATACAGGACACCGCAGAAGCGCAGCGACGCAAAGAGAGTTTGCAAAAAGCCTTGAAGCAGCAGGATCGCATCAAATTATTGGCGCGTAATCCCTTGCTGCTGACCATCATTGCCCTGATTCATCGCTATCAGGCACGATTGCCCCGCGAACGCTACAAACTCTACGACAAAGCGGTAGAAACGCTGCTCACCGCCTGGGATGACAACAAGGAACTGAGCAATCAGACGGTGCTCAAATACCTGCAACTGGACGACCTGCGACGGTTGATGGAAAGCCTCGCCTACTGGATTCACACGCAGGGCAACACGGGCGATCGCGAAGGCGGCACCCTCATCGACAAAGACGAACTCATCCAAAAACTCTGCCAGGAAATCAAAACGCTTAAACAACTCCAGCACTACGAAGCGAAAGCAGAAGCCGAACGGTTTGTGAGGTTCATCCGCGATCGCACCGGACTCCTCAACGAACAGGGACAGGACTGCTACGCCTTCGTCCACAAAACCTTTCAGGAATACCTCACCGCGCAAGACATCAACTACCAGGCAGACAACGAAGACGACTTCGAGATTGTCTTAACGCACATCGCGCAACACCTCCACGACCCCCACTGGCGCGAAGTGCTGCTCCTCCTCATCGCCCAACAAAGCCCCAAAAAAGCCGCGAGAGCGATCCGCAAAGTCCTCACTGCCAACAGTCCCTATGAACAATGGCTGCATCGTGATTTACTGTTTGCAGGTCGCTGTTTAACTGAAGATCCAAAAGGATTAAAAGGCGCTGATCCAACTTTGTCGCTAGAGATTTTAGAGAGATTAATTGAGTTGGGAGTGAGTGAGACCCCAGAGCTTACGGACAAAATTCGTTCTCAAATAAACTATGTCCCTCGTCATTTGGAAGAAACTGAATTTGAGGCTGAAGCACTTAAGCTTCTTAACAATCGAAAGGATCGTATAAGCCGATGGCTTTTTTTAGAATATCAAGCTGATTTAGGAGAGCGAGAAGCGACAATCAAGGCATTGCTTCTACATCTTCAAAATCCAGAAGCTTTGGATCGTTCTAAAGCAGCTATGACTTTAAGTAGTCTTGGTAATGCATCTGAAGAGATACTAAATGCGCTACTGAAAAGGCTGCGCCAGGATCAAGTATCAAATGTTCGAGCTAGTGCGGCAGAAGCTCTGGGTAAGCTAGGTTATGCTTCTGAACCAGTCATCACTGAATTACTATCTCGACTGCAAGATCCATATTCGGATGTTCGATCTCGTGCAGCGGAAGCTTTAGGTAAGCTAGGCAAATCATCTGAATCGACAGTTGTTGGACTCTGCTCCCTTTTACAAGATCGAGCTATGGCTGTTCGAGCTCGTGCAGCAGAAGCTTTAGGCAAGCTAGGTAATTCTTGTAAGGAAGTTGTTATTGCGTTATTGGCACAAGTTCAAGCTCCAGACCAATTAGTGCGTTCTAGTGCTGCATCTGCATTAGCTAGTTTAGGAGATTCTACTGGAGCAATTAGAAGCAACTTGCTGACTCAACTGCAATCTCCAGATTCTTATATACGCTACTTGCATGCAATTGCGTTAGGTGGGTTAGGTGATTCATCCGAAGAAGTTATAGACAGTTTACTAACATTACTAAACGATCAGGAGGCGATGGTGCGTTCTACAGCGGCAGGGGCATTGGGTCGATTGAATACCCAATTGAATAATCTTTCTGATAAATCAAAGATCATACAAGAATTGGAAATTTTGCTCGAAGATCCTGTTTCAATTGTTCGTTCTACAACTTTAAGAACACTGAGTAAGCTAGAGGTTAAATCGGAAATTATTACGTCAAAAGCAGTTGCGTTGATTCAAGATGCAGATGTTATGGCACGTTTAGATGCTGCTTATACACTTGGTAGCTTTGGAGAGACAAGTGAAGAAGTAATTAATGGCTTGTTGTTACTACTTCAGGATTCAGACTCTAGAGTTTGTTATGGTGCTCTAGAGTCATTAGGTAAGCTAGAGCATATATCTGAACTTGTAGTAAATAATTTGTTGTGCTTACTCCAAGCGCCAGATTCATCGATACGTTCTCGAACACGATCTGTCTTGGTAAAGTTAAGCAAAAAGGCTGATTGGATTGAGCCCGCGATCGTTCAGTGGATTGAGCAGCATCAGGATGAGGAGTGTGTGGGAGCAGGGATTGATGCGCTGTGGGAGATTGTTGAAGGGGAGGGATGAGGGATGAAGGATGAAAGGAAGAAAACCAGCAATTTGTAGAGAGTTAGGAGATAGAAGCGATGAAAGGGTACGTAAAAGATAAGAGCATTGTCTTGATTGATTCATTACCTGAGGAGATTCAGGAAGGTGATGAAGTTGAGGTCGTTGTCACGCTAGTTGCCAAGCGGAAATATCCCTTTCCCACCTTTAAGTTGGGGGTTAAAGAAAACTATCTAAATCGAGACAACATTTATGAGTCCGATTAGAATTTTCTTCGATACCAACGTTTTAGTCTATGCTCACGATCAAACGTCAGTTCATCATTCTGACTCTGCATCACTGCTAGAAGCAGCCTTTCAGCAAAGCATTCAAGGTATCATTGCTGAACAAAACATCGTTGAACTGTATCGAGTTTTGACTAACCCCGCTGCCATGACTGGCAGCCCTTTAACGCCATCTGAGGCAAGCCCTTAATCACCGAGACGTATCTCAGCGGTAACTTTGAAATCCTGTTTCCAACTACTTCATCGATCGCTACAACCCTGGAATTGGCTGTTGCTCGAACGATCACCTCTGCCAAAATTTTTGATTTGCGGCTGGCTGCATTAGCGTCTGAAGCCGCGATCGATTACTTTGCAACCTACAACATTCGAGACTTTCGAGGAATCTCAGGCTTGCCTCTAATGCTTCCCCAGGATATTTTGGCAGTCATTCAGCCTTAAGTTAAGAAGGAGACAAAAGGATAAATACACCATCAGAGATTGATGAGCTGTGAGAGATTGTTAAGGGGGTGTAGTGTGTGGGGTGTAGGGGAAAGGCTAAAGGATGAAGGATAAAATGGTGGGATTAGCATTGAGGGACCAAAAACGATCGGACAACCACTCCAGGTCGCGTAAACTCAGGAAATGATGCGCTGTGGGAAATGTGGAGGGAGAGGGATGAAAGAGATTCGCTATAGCAAAGATGTCGATGCTTTACTGATTGAGCTGTCAGATGCGCCCATAGCGTATGCCGAAGACGACGGGCAGTGATCCTGCATTACTCTGATGATGAAACGCTCGTCCTCATCGAGCTTTTAGCTGTCACTCAATTATTAAGTACATAAAGCCTGACGCAGGGTACCCATTGGATACCCTGCATCTGCATCATTAGCTTGCTAACGTTGAGGCGTAGCGCTGTTCAATCCAGGCACGCATCTCTGCTTCAGATACATGGGTGAGCGATCGACCCGTGACCGGATCATGCGCATGCCACCAGAGACGGCCTTCTGCATCGCAGGTGTACCAAACGTGTGGCTCCACATCTGCAACCAGACGCTGCACAATAAACTGGGACACTTGCTCGACCCATTGCATGATGGATGTAGGAGTGCGATCGCTCGGCGCAACTTGCCTGGATTGCGTTTCCCACGCTTGATGACCAAACCGATTCCCCAACCACTGTAATGCTAGTTTCATCTTGAAACCTCCGTTGTTGATAATTCTGTTGATGACAATTCCGTTGGTGGTAACACAGCCAATGACAGGACCGACGCTTCATCAGGGCTTGTCCTTCCTAACCGTTGGGCTATCACGGCTTGACCTTGACTCAGCACCATTGCGATGAGAACGAGTCCGGCTCCAAGAAACCCGCGTGCTCCAAAGTGCTCTCCCAGAAGCCAGAACGAGAAGATGGCTGCAAAGACGGGTTCGAGCGTATAGAGCAGCGCTGTTTCATGCGCTGAAACCCACCGCTGCGCGATCGCTTGTGTAATCGTGGTCATCGCCGTAACTACTAACCCCAGGTACAGGAGTGGTCCCCAATGAGAGGCGATCGCCTCCCATTCCATTACCATTGCAGGGGCTGCCCAGATGGTACTAACGCCAGCAACCAATACCAGTTGCACGGCTGACAAGGCCAACGGTGGATGACGCAGCGTAGCGGCTTCTAGCAACAGGATGTAAACGGCATAGCTCAAAGCACCACCCATGACCCAAAGATCGCCCAGGCTGAGTCCACCTCCTTCCCAGGACATGATCCCAATGCCTGCGATCGCCAGTCCCGCCGCAGAGATTGTCGTTCTTTCGAGCCAGCGACCCAGAAATAGCCCCAGTAAAGGCACTAAAATGACGTTCGAGCTCAGCACAAATGCGGCCCGACCCGCTGCGATCGTTTCAACGCCGATCGCGAGGGTAATGTAGGATGCTAGATAAGCAATTCCCAACAACGCACCATCACGTAAAAGTCGAGCGTTCATGCGTTGCAGCCAGGGCACAAAGACTAGCGCGGCCAGCAGAAAGCGAACGGCAGTCAGTACCATCGGTGAAAGGCTAACCACTGTTTCTTTAACGACCGGAAACGTCGTGCCCCAAATTAGGGTCGTTGCTACGAGCAGCAAGATGCCTCTGGTATGAAGAATGTTTGAATTTGTATTAGACATAACAGAAAGCAGCTTTGAACTGTCACTATTTGCTGGACTGTGCTTACTCTAATGGATTCGCTTTACATCAATCAAAAGACGGCTTTTATCACGTCCATGAACAAAATCGATGGAAATCTGAAGGATCTCTGTTTATGAATGCGAACCGTCAAGGTCAGATTAAATTGTCACAATTGCGTGCCCTGATTGCAGTGGCAGAGCGCGGTAATTTCGGTGAAGCGGCATTGCAGTTGGGGCTTTCACAGTCAGCCGTAAGCCACGCGATCGCCACGTTAGAAGAAATGCTCGGCGTAGTGCTGATTTCGCGGGGTCGTCATGGCGCGTCGCTCACGCCTGTGGGCGATCGGGTGCTTACCTATGCCCAGCAAATGATGCAGTCGCTAGATGGCATGCTCAAGGAAGCAAATGTGGCAAAAGGGTTGCAGGGTGGACAGGTGCGGATTGCCTCTTTTCGCAGTGTGGCGACCCACATCTTACCAGAGGCGATCGCGCAGTTCCGGCAGCGGTTTCCAGATATCACGGTACGTCTCACCGATCATGAAGACCTGCCCGAAGTTGAGCAAACGTTGCGCGAAGGACGCGCCGATATCGGCTTTACCTATTTGCCGACGAATGAAGATTTTGAAGTTTGGGAATTATTGCAAGATGAATTTGTGGCCTTATTTCCACCGACTTTTCAGCCCAAACAAACGCGCCTTACGTGGGAAGAACTCGCGCACCATCCCATGATTATGCCGCCTGAAACGGATGCCACGATGCTGCAATTTCACACCCATTGCCTTAAATATGGTTGCACGTTGAATATTGCTTATCGGGTGAATACTGATTCGACGATCGTCAGCATGGTGGCTCGCGGATTAGGTGCAGCCGTGCTCCCTCGCTTAGCGGCTGAACCAGTTCCCACGGGTGTGCAAATTCTTAGTTTGCCTGTACCTATCTACCGAGTGATTGGGGTTGCCGTGCTGGCCGATGCGCTACAAGTCCCCGCAGTCTATGCTTTTTTAGATATCTTGAAATGTAAGGATCTCTTGCCATCAAAGTCGATCGGATGAGCAAACGTGTGAAGTGTGCAAAAAGTTTTCATCGTGCCAACGGACTTCTGTTTTGTAAAGCTGAGTCAATCGTTTGCTCGATTCTTTTCAATCTCGTTTCTACCCGCTTTGCGCTGGCAATCCAGAAGAGAATAGTTTTCTTGGTTGAGTTATTAAAGGTTTGAAAATTTTGATTAGCAATGTCACTCGCTTCTAACGCTTGCTTTAAATCAGACGGGATGATTAAGGCTTCAATATCATCTAACGTTACCCAGGAGCCATCCTGCTTAGCAATGTTGATCTTTTGAAGACCTACATCATTCATTAATCCGGTTTGAGTGAGTTCTTCAATATATTGTTTATTTAATTTTGACCATACGCTGCCCAGTTTACGGGGCGTAAAAATCTGCTTATAACGCTCTTCATCGAGCGACTTGACTTTACTGTCAATCCAGCCAAAACATAATGCTTCTTTGACGGCTTCGCTGTATTGAACACTCGGTTTATCACTTTTCACTTTGTAATAAACCAGCCATACGCCAAGCGATGTGACATGATTTTGGATTAACCATTCGCGCCATGCTTGACGATCGCTAGCATAAACGGTTTCAAGCTGGTCTTCAAACTTTTCCATCACAGAACATTGCACAAAGCCGACTGCTAAAACGTTAACAGATCGAGGACGGGCAACGTCTTCAGTGAGGATGAAAGCAATGTGTCAAATCGCTTACGCGCTCTGGCGATGCAATCCTCGGTGTACGTAAGATTGAGCTAACAGGTGAAGAAAATCTCTTCAATCACGGCTTTAAGTGATCGCTCAACTTATGGTTCGTCTTCAGGTTCGGCTAACAGATCATCGCGCAAATCTTCGGGACGATCGAGCATTTCGGGTGCAACCGCAGGATTTTCAATAATTTCTCTAGGGGTGCCCGTGTAGCCACCCTTAGAAACTAGCTCTAGCGGGTCAAACAGCCCTTCTTCCTTAAGCTTTTCGGCTTGCGTCTCATGTGGTGGAGTCTTTTCCGTGGGGTCGCTCATCGTTGAATACTTGTAAAACATAGTATCAAGCTTAGAGTGACCCGCTTCAGCCAGTGACTACCGCAAGGACGAACTCGACCTTGATAAAAACTCTACTTTTGAAGCAGGCTCTTTTGAAACAGATCAGTCTGAAATCGACCCTTTTGAGATAAATTACTCATCTGCATCAGCCTTTTCTGGCTTCAGGAGTGGGAAGGCGATCGCATCGCGGATACTGGCGCAATCGGTCAGCAGCATCACCAGGCGATCGATCCCAATCCCTAAACCGCCTGTGGGAGGCATCCCGTATTCCAGCGCTGTGATGAAGTCTTCGTCCACGCCGTGCGCTTCCAGATCGCCAGCGGCTTTGCGTTCAGCCTGGGCTTCCAAGCGATCGCGCTGTTCCACTGGATCGGTCAACTCTGAGAAGCTGTTGGCAGTTTCGCGCCCAACGGCAAACAGCTCAAACCGTTCCACTAATCCGGGTTGGGAACGGTGAGGCTTGGCTAAAGGCGAAATTTCTACGGGGTAATCCATCACGAAGGTGGGTTGAATCAGCGTGGTCTCCACTTTTTGCTCAAAGGCCTCGTTGAGCAGCTTGCTGATCGACGTAGCATCATCAATTTCTGTGATGCCTGCCTTTATTGCTGCTGCTTTCGCCTTTTCAAGAGTAGTGAACTGGCTGAAGTCAAGACCTGTTTTCTCTTTGACTGCTTCATTCATCGTCACTCTACGCCAAGGTGGAGATAGGTCGATCGCCGTGCCCTGATAGGTAATTTGTAGCGTTCCCAGGACTTCCTGCGCGGCATAGACGATGATCGCTTCGGTCAACGCCATCATGTCGTGATAGTCCGCGTAGGCTTGATAAATTTCGATCGTGGTGAATTCGGGGTTGTGTCGGGTCGAAACGCCTTCATTACGAAAGATCCGCCCCAGTTCAAACACCTTTTCAAACCCGCCCACAATCAGCCGTTTCAGGTGAAGCTCTGTGGCAATCCGCAGAAAGAGCGGCATTTCCAGCGTGTTGTGATAGGTCGTGAAGGGACGCGCATCGGCTCCTCCGGCTTCCGTTTGCAGCACGGGCGTTTCGATTTCGATAAAGCCTTGCTGATCCAAATAGCGACGAATGGCTGCTGTGATGAGCGCTCGACGACGAAACGTTTCGCGCACATCAGGGTTCACGATTAAATCCACATAGCGCTGGCGGTAGCGCTTCGCCACATCGGTTAAACCATGCCATTTGTCCGGCAAGGGCAGGAGAGATTTAGTCAGCATGGCGTATTCGCTGACGTAGACCGACAGTTCGCCCTTTTCGGTGCGCTTGATGGTGCCTTTTGCGCCAAGGATATCCCCCACATCAGTCAATTGCTTTAATTGATTGAAAGCATCGGGCGTATCTGGCATTCCTGCCTCAATGCGGGCTTTTTCAAGGTAAAGCTGAATGGTGCCCGTTTCGTCCTGCACATTGAAGAAGGCGAGTTTGCCAAACACCCGACGCGCCAGAATGCGTCCCGCGATCGCCACCTCAACCTGCACTTCTTCACCGCTAGGTAAGTCGGCGTATTTCGACTGCAAATCAGCCGTATGGTGCGTCATCTCCCACCGATAAGCGTAGGGATTTTGTCCTGCCTGTTTCAGTTGCCCTACCTTCTCCAGCCGAGTTGCACGAATTTCTTCCAGGCTTGATTTACTTTGTTCGTTCGGTTGAGAGCGATCGGAGGACATAGAACTTCTTTGAGAAAGGATGCAGCATGAAGACGATGGTACTAATCGTACCTACCACGCCAATGGCAAACTCAATTATAGGAAGGAATTGCCGCGACCATCACAGTGGTTAGCGCGATCGCGAAAAAGATTGTTTGTGAAAGTCGGGGTTAGGGAGCAGCGGTCAGCGGTCAGCATGGGAACTTAAAGCTGAAAGCTAAATCAGAATCATCTTCACAAATCAAAATTGCTTCGGTTCTGCGTTAGAGCCTTCAAAGCCAGTTATTCTCGGCGATCGAGCGCCATCCCCACCGGAAGCAACTGGGAAGCTCGCTATGATAATGCCATCAGGGAGGCAAAAACTTGAATTTCGTGGTGCGCCGCACAGGCCCGCTTGCAGTCAACGGAAACACAAGAGTGACGTGAAATTAGAAAGTCTTTCTAAGAATGGCATCAGTAGCCTTCTCCTGTTAGCAACGCTGTCGCAATGCAACGCTTTGCTAACGAATCCAGGCAAATCTTTGCCTCCAGAGGCTACCAGTTCCGTAAGTCATGCGGGGGCTGGCACTGCCCCTGATCCCAGGCACCCCAACGCCTCTTTGACTCTGGGCATCAACCTCTCCGGAATCGCTAGCTACAGTACAGAACTCCCTTTCGTCGATGTTTTTAAGACCTCACACACCTGGTTTTCTAATGCGGAGGGTGCGGGTTGGGCGCAAGGTGGCCCCTTAGCTCTGACCCCCAACGGTTGGGTAGCATCATTGCGATCAGGACAGTACGCCACAACGGGACTATTAGATAACGGTCGGCACTATCCCGCCGGAAACTACACGCTGCTTTACGATGGCGAAGGGAAATTAGATGTCACGGCAAACAGCGGCAAGGGACTCACGATCGTCAGCCAATCGCCCGGTCGTATGGTAGTTCAGGTCACACTGGAAGCGGATGGCGTGCAGCTCAACCTGCGATCGACCAATCCAGCCAACCCACTCCGCAACATCCGGTTCATCATGCCGGGACACGAGAAAACCTATCAGACTCAGCCGTTTAACCCGCAATTCCTCAAGGCGCTGGCTCCGTTCAAAATCATCCGCTTTATGGATTGGGCCGGAACCAACGGGTCTCAGCTTGCCAACTGGAGCGATCGCACGACCCCATCCTTTGAAACCCAAGCAGCAATGCATGGAGTCTCGCTGGAGTACATGATTCAGCTTGCCAATACCCTGCACGCCGATCCCTGGTTTACCATTCCCATTCGCGCCAATGATGACTTTGTACGTCAGTTTGCCACCCTGGTACGCGACAAACTCGACCCGTCGCTGACCGTTCACATTGAATACTCGAACGAAGTCTGGAATTTTGGCTTTGAACAGGCAACCTATGCCAAAGACCAGGGCGTGAAGCTAGGCTTAGACAAGGATCAATATCTGGCCGGGGCCAAGTATTACTCGCAGCGATCGGTCGAGATTTTCAAGATCTTTGAGACGGTGTTTGGTGGAACGAGTCGGCTCGATCGAGTCCTTGCAGCACAAGCAGTCAACACCTGGTCTGGTGATCAAATCCTGGCCTGGAAAGATGCGTCTAAACAGGCCGATTCCTACGCGATCGCCCCCTACTTCGACGGACGAGACACATTGTTGAATGCTGATAAGGCGGCTCAAATTGCACAAATGTCGCAAGATCAGGTACTCGACATTCTGCAAGCCGACATTCGCGGTCCCATTAAAGACCATATCGTAGCATCAGCGAATCTAGCCCGTAAGTATGGGCTAACGCTCAGAGCTTATGAAGGCGGACAGCAACTCACAAGCTTTCAGTTTGGCAGCAATGAGCCTCAAATCACCAAGCTGTATTCAGAGGTCAACCGCAACCCTCGCATGGGCAACCTGTACACCGAATATCTCAACAACTGGAAAGCAGCAGGCGGTAGTTCGTTTAATCATTTCAGCGATATTGGCACACCCAGTAAATACGGCATGTGGGGCGCGCTGGAATACTTAGGACAAGATTTGAAAACTGCTCCTAAATACCAGGCATTGCTGCGGTACATCCAGGACAACCCCACTGCTAAGTACGAAGTGCAAAATCGGGATTAGCGTTCAGCGTTCAGCGTTCAGCTTTAAATTCCAGACTGACCGCTAAAGCAGTTGTTGGTTGTATAGCCCGTTGGGCATTCAAGAAAAGTAGTTGGTTGTTAGAAGAACCGCTAATAGCTGACCGCTGATAGCTGACTGCTGCCCACCAACCTGTTGTGGCAAAAAGTTTGCACAATAGAATAAGTTGCACCGATCGCAGTGCCTGCTGAGAAATTGTGCTGGTCAGTGCCTTACAGCCGATCGTGATGTCACAATTGGTTGGTAGCACAACCGATATCCAGTGTTGAGTTAAATTCCAGATGAACAGCCCCTTCCTCGATCGCCTGCACCACCCGGATCGCCCCGTCATTGTGTTTGATGGCGCGATGGGCACCTCACTGCAAACGCAAAACCTCACCGCAGAGGACTTTGGTGGCGCAGAGTACGAAGGCTGCAACGAATATCTGGTGTTTACCAAGCCCGAAGCCGTGGCGAAAGTGCATCGCGAGTTTCTGGCAGCGGGTGCCGATGTCATTGAAACGGATACCTTTGGTGCCACGTCGATCGTCCTGGCAGAATACGATCTCGCGGATCAGGCGTATGCCCTCAATAAAGCCGCTGCCGAGTTAGCCAAACAGGTCGCTGCTGAATTTTTCAATCCAGAGAAACCCCGCTTTGTGGCTGGCTCGCTCGGCCCTACAACCAAACTTCCCACACTGGGACACATTGACTACGACACCATGAAAGCCACGTTTGCGGAACAGGCAGAAGGCTTGTATGACGGTGGTGTGGATCTGTTTCTGGTCGAAACCGCACAGGATGTGTTGCAGATTAAGGCCGCGCTAAGTGGGATTGAGGAAGTTTTTGCAAAGAAGGGCGATCGCAGACCGCTGATGGTCTCTGTGACGATGGAACTACAGGGCACCATGCTCGTTGGCTCCGATGTCACGGCAATGCTGAGCATCCTGGAACCCTTTCCCATTGATATTCTGGGGCTGAACTGCGCGACTGGCCCCGATCGCATGGCAGACCACATCCGCTACCTCTCTGCCAATTCGCCCTTCGTCATCTCCTGCATCCCCAACGCAGGCATTCCCGAAAACATTGGCGGTCACGCCCACTACAAGCTGACCCCAATGGAACTCCGCATGTCGCTCATGCACTTCGTCGAAGATCTCGGTGTGCAGGTCATCGGTGGCTGCTGCGGCACCCGTCCCGATCACATTCAGCAGCTAGCGGAACTTGCACCCACATTAACGCCGAAGGAACGATCTGTGAGGGGAGACACGGGGACACGGGGACACGGAGACACGGAGACAACCATCTCCCCATCTCTCCATCTCCCCATCCCCCCATCCCCCCGTCCTCTCCTCAGCTATACCCCCTCTGCTGCCTCCATCTACAGCGCCCAGCCCTACGACCAGGACAACTCCTTCCTCATCATCGGGGAACGACTGAATGCTAGCGGTTCCAAGAAGTGTCGTGACTTGTTGAATGCAGAAGATTGGGATGGGTTAGTGTCGCTTGCAAAGGAGCAGGTGCGAGAAGGCGCACACATTCTGGATGTGAACGTGGATTACGTTGGTCGTGATGGCGTGCGGGATATGCACGAACTCGTGTCACGCCTCGTCACGAACGTCACGCTACCGCTGATGCTCGACTCCACCGAATGGGAAAAGATGGAAGCGGGGTTGAAGGTGGCGGGTGGTAAGTGCTTGCTGAACTCCACCAACTATGAAGATGGCGAAGTACGCTTTCTCAAAGTGCTGGAGTTAGCGAAACAGTACGGTGCAGGGGTTGTCGTCGGCACGATCAACGAAGATGGGATGGCACGTACCGCTGAGAAAAAGTTTGCGATCGCCCAACGCGCCTATCGTCAAGCTCTGGAATTTGGCATTCCCGCCCACGAAATCTTCTTCGATCCGCTGGCACTACCCATTTCCACGGGGATTGAAGAAGACCGAGCCAATGGACGCGCCACAATCGAAGCGATGCGCCAAATGCGCGCCCAGCTTCCCGGTTGCCACATGCTGCTGGGTGTGTCCAACATTTCCTTCGGCTTGAGTCCCGCTGCGCGGATTGTGCTGAACTCCATGTTTCTGCACGAAGCGACTGAGGCAGGGATGGATGCGGCGATCGTCAGCGCCAGCAAAATCCTCCCTTTAGCCAAAATTGATCCCGCCCATCAAATTGTTTGCCTTGACCTGATTTACGATCGGCGACGCTTTGATGGCGATGTGTGCATTTACGATCCGCTTACCGAACTGACTACCCTGTTTGAAGGAGTATCGGCAAAAGACGCGCGAGCCTCTCGCACCGCCACTGCAGATTTACCGCTCGAAGAACAGCTCAAGCAACACATCATCGACGGTGAACGCATTGGAATGGAGGATTTGCTCAAGCAAGCAATGGAAACTTACCCACCGCTCCACATCATCAACACCTTCTTACTGGATGGCATGAAAGTGGTGGGTGAACTGTTCGGCTCTGGTCAGATGCAGTTACCCTTCGTGCTGCAATCTGCCGAAACCATGAAAGCCGCCGTTGCCTTCCTGGAACCCTTCATGGAAAAAGAAGACTCCGGGCAGGCGAAAGGCACCTTCGTCATTGCCACTGTCAAAGGTGACGTACACGACATTGGGAAGAATCTAGTCGATATCATCCTGTCCAACAATGGCTACCGCGTCATTAATCTGGGCATCAAGCAGCCCGTCGATGCCATCATCGAAGCCTACGAGCAGCACAAGCCTGACTGCATTGCCATGAGCGGTTTGCTGGTGAAATCGACGGCGTTTATGAAAGAAAATCTGCACGTCTTCAACGATCGTGGCATCACAGTCCCCGTCATCCTCGGTGGTGCAGCCCTCACGCCCAAATTTGTCCACGAAGATTGCCAGAACGCTTACCACGGTCGGGTTGTTTACGGCAAAGATGCCTTCTCCGACCTGCACTTCATGGATAAGCTGATGCCCGCCAAAGCAGCGGGAGAGTGGGATAACGTGAAGGGATTTTTAGGAGAAGAGGCAGACGGCAGAGGGCAGAGGGCAGAAGGAGCAGAGGGAGCAGAGGAAGCAGGGGAGGCAATTCAAAACTCAGAACTCGACATTACTCCTTCGGAGTCGCTACGCGACCAAAACTCTCCTTCCACCCCACCCCACACTTCCACCGTCGAAGACACCCACCGTTCCGACGCGATCGCTGCCGGTACTCCCCGTCCGACACCACCCTTCTGGGGTACCAAAATCCTCCAACTTGCGGATATTCCCTGGGACGAGCTTTTCTGGTATCTCGACCTACAAGCACTGATTGCCGGACAGTGGCAGTTCCGCAAACCGCGCGACCAGTCCCGCGAAGAGTACGACCAGTTCTTACAAGAAACGGTCTATCCTATTCTGGAGCAGTGGAAACATCGCATCGTCACCGAAAATCTCCTGCACCCTCAAGCCATCTACGGCTACTTCCCCGCCCAGGCAGACGGCAATAGCGTTCACCTCTACACACCCCACGCCCCACACCCCACACCCCACGCCCCCCTCGCCACCTTCACCTTCCCCCGCCAAAAATCCCTTCGCCGCTACTGCATCGCCGACTACTATCTGCCGAAAGACCTAGTAACTCAAAACTCAAAACTCGAAACTCAAAACGCTTTCGATGTCTTCCCCATGCAGGCAGTCACAATGGGCGAAGTAGCAACGGAGTACGCCAAAAAGCTCTTTGATGGCAACAACTACACCGACTACCTCTACTTCCACGGCATCGCAGTACAGATGGCAGAAGCGCTGGCAGAGTGGGTACATGCCCGTATTCGTCGTGAGTTGGGCTTTGGCGACGAAGAGCCAGGCAACATTCGAGACGTACTGGCGCAGCGCTACCGGGGTTCACGCTATAGCTTTGGCTACCCCGCCTGCCCCAACATGCAAGACCAGTACACGCTGCTGGATTTGCTAGATGCTAAACGCATCAACCTGCACATGGATGAAAGCGAGCAGTTGCATCCAGAACAATCAACCACCGCGATCGTGGCCTATCATCCTGCTGCTGCCTACTTTAGTGCGTGATGGAGAGGCAAGTTGGAGTTCATCGGCGAACATTTGTCTATCATGGCAATCGTTGAGAGTTACCACCGCTGCCAAAAGCGACAAAGCTATAGCAACTCGTCGGATGGACGACCTTGCCAGTTTCCAGTAGGTTGGAGAGACTGAATTGCTGTATTCGTGACCTCATGCAAAAGACTCGTGCCTTCGCTCTCCTTGCTTCCGTGCCCGAAATAGACTTAACGTCTGGGCTAGAAGCCATTGCTGCTCAACTGGATGCCGACGATTTGCCACCAGACCACTCACCTAAAGTTGCCTTTGGCAGCATGGCGTTTGAAGTATTTGCAGAAGTTGAGAAACTGCGCGCTGGAAAAGCGATCGAAGTTTTCATCTACGCCGCCAATGCCAAAGGAGAGCAACCGTTAAATCCCCAAGTGACCTGGCATGCACTCTACGTTGGTTCTGTGGGGTCTCGCCGTGGGCGCTACCCTGGTAAAGCTATCTTCCGTCCCAAATCGACCGCCACCGATCGCCCAAACTGGGCCATCTTCTGGGAGGTGCAGGAGCTAGGGCGGCTCAAAACGCCCATCCAGATCGGGTCGCTACGTGGAAGGAACAAGAAGACAAATTTACAGCCACGCTTTATGCCAGAAGAACCGATATTGGTGGAATATCTGTAGAGTCTGGCGATCGTAGCCCGCTCAGTTGAGTCTCCTCGGTTGAAGCCCTGCGCCACTCATTACACAGCTGAACTTCTGGGTGGCACAGATGTTTTACAGCCGTTTTCATTCGCCCGATCCCCTACACCCCGTGCCCGTCTTGAATAGCTTGTGGCGTACCAGATTGAAAACCGCTGTCAGTGTTGTCTAAGCCAGCATTGTCACCGCTCCCGTATCTAGATCGTAGCGTCCACCCACAATTTTCAACTTGCCGGACTGTACCCGCTCTGTGAGCAGGGACGATCGCTGTAGCTGTTCGATTTGATAGCGCACATTTGACACCACCGCATTATCCACCGCATCACCGGGTTGGCCCTTCACCCGCTTGACAGCAGGCAAAATTGGCGTGACAAACGTGCTGATTTCACCGGGAAGTGGTTCGTTTTTGACAGCGGCCGTCACCGCGCCACAGCGTTCGTGTCCCAGCACCAGCAGCAGCGGTGTACCCACCAGCGCTACAGCATACTCAATGCTACCGATCGCCTCTGGGGTCGCAATATTCCCCGCAATCCGCACATCAAAAATGTCGCCAATGCCCTGATCAAACACGATCTCAGCTGGAACGCGTGAATCTGCACAACTCAAAATAGTGGCAAAGGGATGCTGGGCTTGAGCTACTTCCTGTAACCGTTTCGCAGATTGATCGGGATACTGAGGCTTATGCTGCACAAACCGCTGATTGCCTGCCACGAGTTTTTTCA
Organism: Stenomitos rutilans; assembly: GCF_059505485.1. Lineage (NCBI taxonomy): Bacteria > Bacillati > Cyanobacteriota > Cyanophyceae > Leptolyngbyales > Leptolyngbyaceae > Stenomitos > Stenomitos rutilans. The sequence continues at coordinate 43,569 of NZ_JCACKR010000022.1, read as the reverse complement.
AAGCCGCATCAGGGCTGAGCGGAGGCGCGATCGCTGATACCTCAGCAGCATGAACTGACTTCACGTGCCAGAGCAGATTGCTGGCTAAACCCAAAGCGCCGATCGACCCTAGCTTGAGCAGGTCACGACGACCGACAAAACCGTCTCTGTGATTCATAGCGATGCCACACATTTAATTGAGCGAATTTCCATTACGTCTGAAATGTAACAGGTACCACCAAATTTATTGAGTAGAGGACGAACATTTTCAGCCACTGTTTTGACGTGCTCAGGCATACAAAACGCAAGAATATAGACATTGTCAAGCATCGTTATATCTATACCTTCGCCGCTTTCGAGCAACCCTTTACCAGCCACATTCCGCATGACAGCATGACCGTAGACACCCGACTTATCTAAACTCTCTAAAATTTTGCCAAGCTCAAAGGAGTTAGCAATGATTTCAATTTTTTTGACAAGATGCATGCGCTTACCTCCATAACAGGTTGATTCCATACAGGTACAGCGGAATTCCCACAATAATGTTGAATGGGAACGTCACTGCGAGAGCGGTCGAAACGTACAGGCTAGGATTTGCCTCAGGTACCGTCATCCGCATCGCTGCTGGAACCGCAATGTAGGAAGCACTAGCACACAAAACAGAAAACAAGAGGGCATTCCCTTGAGGCATGTTGATGAGTCGGGCGATGAGCAACCCAATGCCTGCGTTGAATATAGGAATCAGTATGGCAAATGCGATGAGGAAAATGCCGGTTTTTTGTAAGTCTTTAATTCTTCTGGCGGCAACCAATCCCATGTCGAGCAAAAAGAAGGTCAAAACGCCGTAGAACAAGCCCTGCGTGAAGGGCTCTAGCACTTTCCAGCCGCGCTCTCCTGTTAGCACCCCAATGAAGAGGCTACCCACGAGCAAAAAGACGGAACTGTTGAGAAAGGCCTCTTGCAGTACCTCACCCCAGGAAAATTCGCGGTTTTCGTCCTTTGTAAAAAGGCTCACCAGGATCAAGCCCACAATGATTGCAGGAGACTCCATCAAGGCGAGCGCTGCCACCATGTACCCGTCATAGCCAATGCCTAATTCCGTCAGAAAGGCACTGGCTGTAATGAAGGTAACCGCACTAATGGAACCATAGGTCGCCGCGATCGCCGCCGCATCATAGGTATCCAGCCTGAGTTTCAGGATAAAAAAGGTATACAGCGGGACAAAACATGCCATTAGCATGGCAGCGAGGAGCGTTAGCACGACTTCTTGCGTCACGCCACTTTTGATCAACTCAACCCCTCCCTTAAAGCCGATCGCAAAAAGCAGATACAGCGAGAAAAGCTTCGGTACGGGTGCCGGAATTTCCAGATCGGATTTGACCAGAATCGCCGTTATCCCTAAAAAGAAGAAGAGAATCGGCGGGTTCAGAATATTGGAGACGATTAAGCTAGCATCCATAACCGTTCCTCCTGACACTGCTGTAGCCGGACGTTCAGAAAACGTTGCATTGTAAAAAAATGATGTGAGCTTGAATCATGATTATCGTGTCCTGTGACCCCCTGTCAATGAAATGAAGAAGTGTTGCAAACGGCAAACAAACGCGTCATGAGAGCCGCCTAAAAGATGCTAAGTTTGACGGTGGCAAGCGGTTTCACCCCTTTCACTTACCATGCGTCCACTTCAGCGATTTTTTACTCTCCTGGCTCTTTTGTTTCTGCTTGCGATCGCTCCAATGCCCGTTCTAGCGGCCAGTTCAGCCGCCATTCGCGCTTACGATGATGCTGAAGCAACCACCCATAATTACTCTGGTCAAAGCCTGGTCAAAGCAGAATTTGCAGGGGTCAAACTCCAGGGCGCTAATTTTAGCGGTGCTGACCTGCAAGGTGCGGTATTTAACGGCTCTGACTTGACAAGAGCGAATCTGCACGGGGCTAACCTCAACAACGGGATCACATACCTGACGAACTTGACAGAGGCAAACTTGAGCGATGCGATTTTCACGTCTGCCATGATGCTTAAATCGGTGTTTCGGAACGCCAATGTCACAGGTGCAGACTTCAGCTTCGCCGTACTCGATCGCACCCAGGTACTGCAGCTTTGCAAAACGGCCAGCGGCATCAACCCCACCACTGGAGTAGACACCCGCGAATCTTTGGGCTGCCCATCGTAATATCTCAATCCTGCCTTCAGCAGTCAGCATAGAAGTTTTAGTTTTAAGTTAGAGAGCGGTCAGCCGTCAGCGATCATCGGTCAGCGTAGAAGTTTTGAGTTTTGAGTGGAAGAACGCTCAGCGGTCAGTGGTTAGCCATCAGCCGACTCCCGACTCCCGACTTCCCACTCCTTCTCTTCTGCCCTCTGCCATCATGAGCTAATCTAAGGCTGTAACAGTTGATTAAACTCTAGGAGTTAGCCTTGGAACGGACATTTTTGGCAATTAAGCCCGACGGCGTACAGCGGAAATTGGTCGGCGAAATCATCCGTCGTTTTGAAACAAAAGGGTTCACTCTTGTTGGCTTAAAGCTAATGAACGTCAGCCGTGAACTGGCAGAAACCCACTATGGCGTGCATCGTGAGCGCCCCTTCTTTGCAGGACTAGTAGACTTCATTACCTCTGGCCCTGTGGTCGCGATGGTGTGGGAAGGTGAGGGTGTAATTGCCTCTGCCCGTAAAATCATTGGTGCCACCAATCCGCTTAATTCAGAACCTGGAACCATCCGTGGCGACTTTGGGGTAAATGTGGGTCGCAATCTGATTCACGGCTCTGATGCACCCGAAACAGCGCAGCAAGAGATTAGTCTTTGGTTCAAGGATGAAGAACTCGTCAATTGGCAACCTACTTTGATGTCGTGGATTCACGAGTAGTTGCGAACAGCGATGAGTTCTGAGTTTTGAAGTAGCGCAACCTCTTGATCTACCGCCGCCGAGGCAACAGGGCCTACTCTTTGCGTTCTCTGCGCCTCAGCGGTTGTTTTCAGCGTGCTTTTCTAGCGTTCAGCTTTCTCTTTTTCAGGTTCTTTAGTTTCAGTCACGACACTGGGTAGAGAAGGCTCAGCGATCTCTGTATCATTGCGCTTAGAGAAGCCCCATAAGAAGATCAGGGCGATCGCGCTAATCATGACCCACTCTGGTGGCACCAGCGCGTCGTTGAACACCCGCACCAGTAATCGCAATCCCACCAACGCCACCGTAAGATAGCCCGCATCTTCCAGGTACTCAAATTCCTTGAGCCAGCGGATGAATAGCCCTGCCATAAAGCGTAGGGTAATAATCCCGATCGTGGCACCCGTGAGAATCAGCCACGTATCCTGCGAAACCGCGATCGCCGTTGTGACGCTATCAAGCGAAAAAGCTAAATCGGTAATGCCAATCATGGGGATCGCTTGCCAAAGCGACGAAAATCGAGGGCCGTGATGGTGGCTTTCATCGCTTTCATCGGGCTTCGACGTGAAGTATTGCAAGACTAACCACAATAAATACAGCGCTCCTGCCAGTTCAAATTGCCAAAACTGGATCACCCAGGTTGCCGTCAAAATGAGGGTAATCCGCAAAATATAGGCAAGTACCAACCCAATGTTAAGCGCCCGTCGCTGTAAGGCACTGTCTTGCAAACCTTGTGCTAAAGCAGCAAGGGCGATCGCATTATCCGCCGATAGCACAGCCTCCAATGCAATTAGAACAGGCAGCACCAGTAGCGTTTCGGGGCCAAAATTAGGCGAGTCAAGCAATTGGTCTAACATTCAGTGATTCTTAAAATTCAAATATAACGAACTGAAGGCAATAGCTTGCAGCAGTCTCTACTCCTTCAAGTGGATGTTGAACACGGGATGGAGTAACGCCGATTCAAGGTTGGGCCAACGTATGACCTAAGCTCAGCATTACTGCCATCCAGAGACCTCTTGTTTAGCCATAGCGTACCTCCACACAGATGCGCACCATCAGCAAGCAACACAGATTGATCCCCGCTTTTCAAAGCCTACTTAATCTATTATTCAGCCTAACGCTTATACGTAACCATTCGCTAACGAATGTGATGTGTTAGCGGCATCGTGGAAGAGCAAAGAAGCCCCAACCTGCTGGTTAGAGGCTTGCTCCTCCATTTCCCCACTCCTAGCCTGCCCAAAATGAGCACTCCCTCAACGACCAGAGCAGGAGTTACTCGCGTCTGGGTTCTGTTGCATCTTGTAACAAGATGTTCCCGGAACGCACACTTTAGAGGACATTGGGGAACTATAAACCCCAAAAGAAGGAGTTTTTGACAATGCTATCGGAGACTCAGATCTTTATCGCTTTGGTGGTCGCACTGGTTCCTGGCGTTCTCGCCTTCCGGCTAGCCACCGAGCTTTACAAATAGATCGCTTTTGTTGCGCACCCTGTGCCGTGACAAAATAGTGTCGTAGCAAAATAGGTAGTCTGTTTTGTGGATTGGCTCTATAATCTTTCGGTGCTTCCTTGGGATTAGTGGGATGACGTGTCATCCAGGGCACAATCGTCTAGATAGGCTACCTATTTTTAGTTTTTGGCTTAAAGATTGTTTTTAAGTTAGAGAATTAGCCTTAGTAGCGTTGCCAATTCGCGTATTGTTGCTTTTAATGGATCAAGCTTTTTAAGATCGTTGGTTCTTAAGTCGCTTTAAGCACAGCTATCTTTACGACTACGGTTAACCTGTAGCGTGATGCCAGGGATTGCCTTCTATTTTGCCTGCCTAGACCGGACTGAACGCCATGCACGCACTGAAACCGTCCTACCTTCCACCACAGCCGCCTAAACGCGTCCGGACGGTTTCCCGCTCCAAAATCAAGCAACAGCGACGTCCCTACCGTGCTGTTGTGATTGAATCAACGGTGAAGCTATCGGTGAACGTTACCTTATCGATGGTTGCCATCAGTGCACTAACGCAACTTTTACCCTATCGAGCATCCCAAGCAACGAAGCTTCAGGAGCTTCAAGTAACCGTGCGGTCAACGGGCGAGCGCGTCCAGCGCGTCCAGGAGCGCTTCAATCAATACTTTGATCCAGCTCAGACAGATGCAAATATGCAGGCTCAGAGCAATCGCATCGGCACGCAACAACGACGCATCGTTTGGAGTCAACCTGCAAGACCTGCAACGGATCATTAGCCCTTAAGCGAGGAACGTTGAAGTTCTTATCGATCGATCTGGGAAGCCTTGTACGTCCGACTGCCGACACAATAGCGCCTTTAGGCGTCAAGTTTAAAGTCTGTACTGAGTTCAGGGTTGAGAAGATCACTCAACCAGCGCTTTACTTGAACGTGTAGGCGTTTAGAAACACGTAACTGTGTGGTATTGCTTGCAGATAGTGCCAGAAGCGCACGACGGTAGTCTGCCACAGCATAGTTCCAGTCGCCTGCCAAATGAGATGTGCGACCACGCTGAGCGTAGATGTGTCCTGCGACCGAAGTGGTTGGTTCCGCAGCTCTAGCACCACTCAACATCTGATCAAATTGAAGGGCGAGATCAAACGTTTCGATCGCATGTTCGTACATGTCTAACTCACGAAACGTAATCCCCTGATTAATCCGTGCATGGGTATTGGCAGGGTTGAGATCCAGCGCCGTCTCGTAATCAAAGAGCGCTTCCATCGGTCGTCCCATAGAGGCATAGCAGTTTGCGCGGTTGTTATAAATTTTCGCTAGCGTTGGGTTCAGTTGCAGCGCACTATTGTAGTCAGCCAGCGCATAGCTAAATTGACCGTTTTGAAAATACAGCAAGCCGCGATTGTTGTAAGCGGTAACGTTTTGCGGATTACGCTCGATCAATAAGCTGAAAAGGTCGATCGCCGCTGCGTAGTTGCCTTGCTTAATTTCGTACAGCGCTTTTTGGCGTAACAGGGCATCTTGCTCAGCAAGGCTAAGGGATGCAGTGCGGGTACTCGATCGATCAGGCGCAGTCTGTTTACCGCTGGGTTGGTGTCTGTGTCCAGGCTGAGAGGCAACAGCGTGAGAGGGAGTGGGCGAGCAAGGGAAGGACGCAGCACTGCTCTGCGAACCCTTATCCTGCTGGCCTTTGAATGTGCGAGGATTCATAACCTTTTTACCTTTGGTATGCGATCAGATTAGAGATGTTCCTTTTAGAGTTGCTCTATCTGTGTGTCACTTGCTTATGTGTCTAAAGTGAGACCTTGTACTGTATGACGTGAAAAAACTCTGAAGTGAGCGATTGTTGTTTGGTTTAAGAAGCGTCCGGTTTAGGGGAAAAAATGTCCATTGATTCCTTTGAAACCAGTGCCTTACGTTACTTAACAACAGTTGGCTAGTGTATATCCGGACAACTCGTCTGTTGAAGCCTGGAGGAACTACAGCGTGGGTTGCCTCCATTTCTGAAGTAGGGTGCCAGATCCTCCGCGTGGTTACCTACCTAAAGAGAATGGGTCACTCAGCGGGAGGAGATGTGAGAAGCGTTCCATGAAGTTGGTAGAATGCAACACAGTGCCTGCTTTCTCTGGCGCTAGATCTGAACCTTGGACTTTCCTATGACCACCGCAGCGTTTCACTTGAATGCACCTGATTTGGCAGCCGAAGACTACATCGTTTTGGGTTTGGCAACGTGTTTTGCTAAAGACGAAGGCGAAGTGCATGAGGTTGCGGTTGTGGAACCGATTCCCTCAGCGGCGTTAGAAGCGATCGTGAAAGGCATTCCAACGTCTTATCAAACCGCGATCGCCACCACACTGGGCGCTGTGTTTACGGGTGACACGCCTCAACTACCAACAGAGTTTCCAACGAGCGCACAATTCTGCGATGAATTTGTGGATCGGGCGATCGCGGCTGCCCGTACCTACAAAGTGCGTCCGGTGGCACAGGGGCATATTCCCCTCGGCTCCAGCCGGAGCGATTTTGCCTATTCGGTTGAGCGCAAGCGCGTCCTCAATTCGCAACGCCTTGTCCGCACTGAAGACAATGTGAAGCAGCACGAATATACACATAAGGTGCTTTAGTCGTTGTTGGTTTGCTAGGTGTGGAGGTATTAGACGGGCTACAAGACAGTTGAGTTGATAGCAAAGGATCTTATGCTCAAGCTTTATGGTGGTAAGTTTAGTCGAGCCTCGATCGTGCAGTGGTGTCTAGAAGAATTGCAGGTGCCCTACGAGTTTGTGTTGCTGGATATGCAGGCGGGCGAACATTTGGAATCTGATTACACCGCCATTAATCCGATTGGCAAAGTGCCCGCGATCATAGATGACGACTTCAAACTTTGGGAGTCAGGTGCCATCCTGCTTTATTTGGCTGAGCGGTATGGTCATGCTGACACGGTCAAGCTACGGGCTGAGATCGCTCAGTGGGTGTTGTATGCTAATGCGACCTTGGGGCCAGAGCTGTTGAACGAAGCTACGCGCGATCGTGAAATGTCTCGTCTACTTAAACCGATCGACCAGATTTTGACGCTGAAGCCTTACCTGCTGGGTGATCAGTTCAGCACGGCTGATGTGGCGATCGGCTCAACCCTTGGCTTTTTTCAAATACGGTACAAAATGGACTTTACGGCCTATCCGGCTGTAGTGGACTACATTAAACGGTTAGGCAGCAGATCGGCCTTTCAGAAGACGATGGGTAGCAGAGGCGTTTAGCCCAAGCATCGACTTAATCTGCTTCAGTACCTAGTTTTCACTTTTTTTACTTGCTTTGGGTTCCGTATCTTCAGTGCCGAGAGCACGATCGAGTACAGCACGGGCCTCTTCTGCCTGCTTTCTTGCCTCTTTAAAGCGGAGGTTTGCCTGTGCATAGGTTTTGAGCACTTTGAACCCATCTTTGAGCGCGGTAATTTCCTCCTCGCTCACGGGATCATCGCTAAAGAGCATATCAAGCTGAGCGTGTACCTGAAGGGCTTCTGACCGGGAGTCTTGCAGCTTCAGCTTGAGCGTGGCTAGGTGGCTCAGTATTTGCACGGCCTGAGTGACGGCATCTTCTTCGGGGTTGGGGTTAAAGGCAGGTTCTTTCACTTCAATAAACTGTTGGGGAGCAAAACCGTCAGATAACTCAGTGGGAAGTTCACCCGCGTCCATCAGCTCGATTAGTTGATCCATCGCTTTTTCGCGGGCTTTGACCGAATCTTTACCAGAAACGGTCAAAATCACTTCTGGGCTTTGAGCGAGCGTGTATTGAACCATAGGGGCAACAATAAAACATTTGTACTATAAAATCTTACAGCATTACGTCTGCATAAACAAAAACTGGAGCCGACGATCGAGCAAAACCAGCATTACTCCAGGTCTCCCGCGCTTATCCTACTCCACATTGCTTCTGCTAACACACTGTTTTCTTTCAACCCGTAGATGGCTGCAACACTAGAAGCAACTTCTGATTCTGCATCCTTTGATACTCGCAACTTCATCGTAATGTTTCGGCATCTACCTAGAGCTGTATAAAAACGCTATAAACTTCATCGTTTTCGATCAGTACAGCGCTTTTCCTTACCAAGAATTTACTGAAAATCCCTCCTGGTGGGCACTAAGCTAAGTGTATAAGTTCGTAACAGGTGCACTCACTTCAGGGTTGTTCTGGAAGCGCTATAGACGTGCCTCTTTGGTGACGATCGGTTTGGTAGCCATCGGTTTGGTAGCCATCGATCGCCGCATCTACACCTGGCTTTATAAACGTTGGCAGATTGTTCCCGTCCTGTCTTTGTTCTGATCGGGGTGCAGCAGACTTTAAACCAGCTTGCTCGGCGGACTTGAACGCTGGAGCAATTTTAGCTTTTGAAAGCTCAGCCATCGGGATATGCCCAGGTTGGTTGAGTTTACTGATTGTCATGGCGCGATGCAAACCAAATCATTGGATCTAACGAGGAGCATGAAGCAAGCAATGCAAGGACAAAGCAATCTCGTCAAAGAAGCCTGGGAATTGCTGGAAGATGCGATCGTTTACTACCGGGGGCGTCCTGTCGGTACGGTGGCAGCACGAGATCCCTATGTCGAATCACTGAATTACGACCAGTGCTTTGTGCGAGACTTTGTGTCGGCAGCACTGTTGTTTTTAATTAAAGGCAAACCTGAAATTGTTCGTAATTTTTTAATTGAAACCCTGGCGCTCCAAAGTAGCGATAAGCAGATGGACTGCTTTAATGCGGGTCAAGGGTTGATGCCTGCTAGCTTCAAGGTGGAATCGTGGGATGGGCATCAGTACTTGACGGCAGACTTTGGGGAACACGCGATCGGCAGAGTCACTCCGGTTGATTCGTGCCTCTGGTGGCTGTTGCTGCTGCGGGCGTATGTCAAGTCCACAGGTGATATCACCCTGGCACACGAACCAGAATTTCAGCACGGCATTATTTTAATTTTGAAGCTGTGTCTTGCCGATCGCTTTGACATGTATCCCACCATGCTCGTGCCCGATGGCGCGTTTATGATCGATCGTCGTATGGGCGTATACGGGCATCCCCTCGAAATTCAAGCGCTGTTCTACGCCGCACTCCGAGCGGCCCAGGAACTACTCGCACCAGGTCGGCGTGGCGATGTGTATATTCAAGTGGTCAACCAGCGGTTAAGCATCCTGAACTATCACATTCGAGAATACTACTGGCTAGATTTGAGTCGCCTCAACGCGATTTACCGCTATCGAGGTGAGGAATTTGGTGAAACAGCCGTCAATAAATTCAACATCTATCCCGATTCCATTCCGTATTGGTTGACCGAATGGATGCCCGAAAAAGGCGGCTACCTGGCAGGCAACTTAGGGCCAGCGCAGATGGATTTCCGCTTTTTCTCGCTGGGAAATCTGCTTGCGATCACGTCCTCTCTAGCAAGCGAGCACGAAGCGCAGTCGATCGTAGATTTAATTGAACAGCGCTGGCAAGATCTCGTCGGCTATATGCCCATGAAGATTTGCTTTCCAGCCGTGGAAGACCTGGAGTGGAAGATTCTCACGGGCTGCGACCCCAAGAACGTTCCCTGGTCGTACCACAATGGCGGCAACTGGCCTGTTTTGCTCTGGAGTCTGGCAGCAGTGGCGCAAAAGACAGGCAGACCAGAGCTTGGCTGGCGTGCAGTCGAAATGGCAGAGCGGCGATTGACCGAGGATGAGTGGCCCGAATACTATGACGGGCGAAACGGCAGGCTCGTTGGTAAAGCCTCACGCAAGTACCAAACCTGGACGATTTCCGGTTATCTCCTTGCCAGAGAGTTCCTCGAAAACCCAGAGCATCTCAAGCTGATTAGCTTCGACGAAGACCTGGAAATGCTGGCACTGATGGGTAAAGTACGCGAACTACGGTAGAAAACGGAGAGGGGGGGATTCGAACCCCCGTCGGCTTGCACCGAACCTGATTTCGAGTCAGGCGCATTCGACCACTCTGCCACCTCTCCAGGACTTACGAGTTGTGAGTTGTGAGTGATGAGTTTTAAGTTGAACAGCCTGCCAACTCAAAGCTCAAAACTTTGCACTCAAAACTATTCTACAGGGCAGATGGGGCGTTTTCCTGCGATTCCAAACTTGTCTTGAAACCACTGTCAGGATTCCACTGAAGCGCACCATCTCGCTCGATCGCATAAACCTGAGTGCCTCGCTGGCGAAGTTGGGCTTCGGTTTGAGGGTGAATTTGGCTGGTGGCGATCGCCACGTTTGGGTGCAGCGCCTCCAAGATCGTTGCTTCTAGCCGCTTGCCAGACCACCAGAGGACGTGTGCTTCTGGCAGGCCGTGGGTCTTCAGAAGTGTACCTTGCTGCTCTGATGGGAGGTTTCCCAGCCAAATCCAGGTTTGCGTCGGCAGACGGAGTTCTGCAATGAGCGGCTCTGTGCTGTGGAGCTTGAATTGGCTGGAGCCAATGGAAGCCGTTTGCCCGCTTTCTAAAAGCGTTGGTTTTACAGTCATCGAGACTCCCTGCATCGCGTCCTCGTTCACAGCGTATAAACGCTTGATGGCTAAACGCTCGGCAATTTTGCCCCAGCCGCTGGGCTTTCGGAGTGATTGGTCGGCTGCGATCGCCCACGTGATCTCATTCACACCCGTTTTTTGGAGAAACGGTAGCACTGCAAAACCAGCGGTAGACACGTCCCCAGTGTTGATGAGTGTTGTGCGTCCTGCCTCTTGAATGACCATGATCGGCTGTCCTGCTGCCAGTAGGGTGACGCGAAACAGCGCTGCCTTAGCCTGCCATGCAGGAATGACAACCAGCCCGATCGCCATTAGTAAAGCCACCCACCACCGCTTGCGCCACCAAGGTTGTAGCCAGGTAAGGCCAAGCAGGCTGTACAGAGCGATCATGATGAATACTGAAATCGTACCCACCGCATAGGCATTGCCGGGTAAGCGGCTAAAGCCATCGACCACCAGCATGAGGGCTTGGGTAGGGTATTTTAGGAGCCACGCGATCGCGCTTCCGGCAGGCGACCAGACCAAAGCGGCGAGGGCACTTGCCATACCACCAATGCTGAGAATTGAGATGAGCGGGGTGGTGATCAGGTTGACTACCACGCTGTAGGGAGACAGCACACCAAACGCTTGAAGCTGTAGCGGCAGCGTCCACAGGTAAGCGGCGATCGGCACGGCAAAGAGGGGCGCGATCGCGCTGGGCATCCAGTCCAGTTGTTTCGTTAGGGGTGGCACCGTGACCATCAGACCCATTGTGGCTAGAAAGCTCAACTGAAAGCCCAGATTCCAGATCCACAGCGGGTTAAACAGCAGCAAGAGTACCCCAGTGACCAGCAACCCTCCTAACGGCTTGACTTTACGCACCATGACTAAAGCCACAAGACCACCAAACCCCATGAGTGCAGCCCGCAAAACGGCAGGTTGAACGCCTGTCAGTCCTACAAAGACGAAGAGCGATACGATTCCCGCTAAAAACTGTACTTTGGCAGAGAAGCGGCGTGTGAGAGATAGCACAACGCCCAGAATGAGCGATGACTGAAATCCAGAGGCTGCGAGTGCATGAGCCAACCCCGCACGGGCAAACTGGTCTTTCAGATCAAACGGCAAGTCAACCCCACGGCTGCCTAAAACCATTGAACTGACCAACGCTCCTGCTGGGCTACCCAGCCAACGGATTTGCGATCGCACCACTGCTTGCCTGATCTGCCACCAACCCCAGCGCGATCGAGCGTCCACGACTTCCACTGTCTGGCCCTTCATGCCAGCAAAGCAGCCTTCTTGCCGGAGGTATGCTTGAAAGTCAAAGCCACCGGGATTCGTAGCTGGCTGCGGCAGATATAGACCACCCATCACCTTGACGAGTTGCCCAGGATAAAGCCCCGTCGCTTGAAGCAAGGGCACCGTGACGTAAAGCGTGCCCGTGGGTGCCTTCTCATCCACATATTGCACCTCGCCACTGGCAGACTCAACGTGCCTCACCGTCAACCAAAACTGCGCCTTTTGGCTGCGGGTTAGCTGCGGCACGCTGTCCATCTCACCCGTAACCAACCACTCCTGCTTTGGTACCTCGGCAGGCGGAATCAAGTGGCTGACTTCCGTAGCGGCTGGTTGCGGCATTCTAAGCTGGAAGTAGAAAGTGGCAAACAATCCCAATATGCCAGCCAGTAGCCATACCCAGCGCTTTGGGGCCGCTCGCCAAACGCGCTTGACGCTGAGAGAAAGCCCAACGCCTAGCACCAAAACGGCATAACCGCCCCAAGCAAATTTGGTCAGAAAAAGCCCCAGAACGTATCCCAAGCAGAGGATGATGGTACCTGTAGCGGTCATGAAGCACCCCGATCGCAGCACAAACTACACTAAGAGTGCCCAACCGAAGGGACGAGTTTTGAGTTTTGAGTTGATTTAACGGTTAGCAGCCAGCTAAGTAGCTAGTTACGTTGCGTCACTAATGAGAGCGGCGATCACAGTCATTAAGGTGACTGGCTCGATCGGTTTAGTAAGGTGTTGCTGAAAACCTACCGCGATCGCCTGCTGCTGATTGATCGCTCCAGCATAAGCAGTCAGGGCGATCGCGGGAATTTGCCCACCTTGTTCGGGTGCTAATGCTCTCACTTGTTGCAACAACATATAGCCGTCCATGTCTGGCATACCGATGTCACTCAGGAGGATATGCGGCTTGACTTGCGGCAACAGCAGTAGCGCTTTGCGGGCCGAAGCGACGGCTGTCACCTGTGCCCCTTGCTGTTCTAGGAGAAACGCTATGAGTTCCCGCGCATCGGTGTCATCATCAACGAGCAGAATTTTGATGCCATTGAGGTCGAGAGACAACTCAGGCGATCGCTCATCCTGGGTCACGTTTGATGGCATGGGCAGCAGCGGTATTTGGACGACAAACGTTGTACCTTGACCTTCTCCAGGGCTTTTGACTCGCACCGTCCCTCCATGCAGTTCCACGATTTGGCGCACGATCGCCAACCCCAAGCCCAGTCCGCCAAACTTTCTCGTTGTTGCTGCGTCCGCTTGACGGAAGTATTCAAAGACGTAAGGCAAAAAGTTGGGTGCAATGCCTTGCCCGGTATCGTTCACCGTAATCTGGGCGGATGAGTCTAGCCGTTCCAGTCGGATGCTCACTTGTCCTCCTGTTGGTGTGAATTTCACCGCATTAGAAAGGAGATTCCAAAGCACCTGCTGCAACCGAGTGGCATCGCCTGAGACCAGTCCGACATCCGGTGCAAGGCTGGCTTCGACCTGAATTGACTTCGCTTCTGCTGCTAGTCCTACCGTTTCCATTGCGGCTCGAATGACAGAGGCAAGATTGACCGGAGCCGCCGTGAGGCTGAGTTTACCTTGCAGAATGCGTGACACATCCAGGAGATCTTCAATCAGTTGTGATTGCAGTCTGGCATTGCGCTCGATCGTAGCTAAGGCTTGAGCAGTCTTTATTTCATCGAGCTTGCCGCTCTGAAGCAACTGAGACCAACCCAAAATTGGATTGAGAGGCGATCGCAGTTCATGCGACAACACAGCTAAAAACTCATCTTTGACGCGATTCGCGCGATCGGCTTCAGCGCGTGCGGCTTGTTCACGGGTCAGCAGTTGTTCCCGTTCAGCGACGGTCTGCCGCTGCTCAATCAGGTCTGCCGCCTGACGGGCGAGTAGATCGAGAAACCGCAACTCGCGATCGCTGGGTCGGTGGTGCTTACGCCAATGGGTTGAAACCATCCCGATCGGGTTGCCCGACCGCGTGATCAACGGAGTAGATTGCGCGGAGAAGTAGCCAGACTTTAAATGCAGGCGCAGTGACCCATCAGGGTCTTCACTCTCTGGCACATCAAAGTCAACGAAGGTGCGATCGCCATGTTTGAGAGCGAGGCCGCAGGGGGTGAGAGAGCTTGCATTCACGCGGTAGAAATGCTCGGTCATCGTTGTCTCAAAGCCCTGAGTGGCTAGTAGTACTAAATCCTGCGTCGCCTCGTCGAAGATTTGCACCATTCCAGCATCTGCCCGTGTGATCGCGATCGCAGTAGACATGATCGCTTGATAGAGCGTTTGAATGTCGCTTTCAGTCACGAGCCGCGCACCCAGTTCACGGAGCCGCTGCGTATCTCGTAAGTCTGCTGCGATCACGGCTTCGGCACGGGCGCGATCGACCGTTGCCCACGTGCGCTCGGCGACCTCTTCCGCCAAGGACACCTCTTCCGGTGTCCACACACGCGGTTTAGATGTGTGGATAGCAAGCCCCGCTACAAACTCGCCGTCCTTCAACAGCGGGATGCCAGTGTAGGCACCAATCTGGAGCGCAGCGTAGGCTGCTTTCTGCTCTGGGGACAGATTTGGATCGGCTGCCACATCAGATACAGAGACAGCACACCCGTTGCGGTACGCTGCCAGCAGATCGAAACCGAACGCAGCAACGGGGTAACTGCCAGAGATCGTCTTAGCTCCATTCACGTAATCGCGCTCAACGACATAATGATCGCTACGAACCTCGAAATAGGCTACGCGGTTTGCACCCAGATATTCGCCCAACACTCGGCTTGCGGTCGCTTGCACCTCGATCGGGTCGGCCAGCGGGCGGATTGCGTCGGTGAGGGAGACGCGGAAAGCATCGAGTGCAGCAGCGCGGCGCGAACTTTCTTCTGCTCGTTTGCGCGCAGTGATGTCATTGAACACAATGGCAACATGGCGGCTAGCGACATCGCTGATCCGTGAGGCACGCACCTCAAACCAACGGTTCATTGGTTCGGACTTGTTTTCAAAGTGTGTGGCTTGTCCCGTCAGTGCCACCTGACCATAGACTTCAAACCAGAATGCTTCCAGGCCAGGCACTAGCTCACGCGCCGTCTTGCCTAATGCATCTTGGGGTAAATCGGTGAGCCGGAAGAACGCCGGATTTACCTGCACGAAACGATAATCAACTGGCTTTTCTTCACCATTGAACAGTACTTCAACGATGCAGAAGCCTTCGTCGATCGACTCAAACAGGGTACGGTATTTTGCTTCTGACTCGCGCAGGGTCGCTTCTGACTCGCGCCGCAGGTGTGCCAGCTTGAGCGTGGCTTCCACTCGTGCCAACAACTCTCGTGCCGAGAAAGGCTTAGTCAAGTAATCATCGGCTCCAGCCGTGAGTCCTTCAATCCGGGCTTCTTCGCCTGCACGCGCTGATAGCAAGATGATGGGTATGTTTTGTGTTGCCGGATTAGAGCGCAGCGATTGCAATAATTCAAAGCCATCCATCTCTGGCATCATCACATCGGTTAACACCAGATCGGGCGGATGGGTTTGGATCGCGGTCAAGGCTGCAACGCCATTGGCGACGGCTTCAACTTCAAAGCGCGAACTCAACAACCGTTTCACATAAGCGCGCATATCAGCATTATCGTCAGCTAAAAGAATCCGTCCCCCGCTTACACTTGCTATCGCAGGCGGAAGTACAGCATCGAAGCCTGCAACCGTTGCCTGCCTCTGCCTCACGTCAGAACCATCTGGTAGCCAATGTAAGGCTTCCTCTACAAAGATTACGGCTCTAAGCGCCGTTGATTCCAACGTGCGAGCCGCTTGAATATCGTCTGGGGGGAGATGAGCCGTGCCCAAGGGAATGGCAATTGTCAAGGTTGTGCCACAGTCAATTTGACTGGCAGCCTGGATTGTGCCACCGTGCAGTTTGACGAGTTCTTGCACCAAAGCCAGACCGATGCCAGAGCCTTCATGGGTACGCGCACGAGTACCGCTCACCCGGTGAAACCGTTCAAACAAGCGTGCGAGCTCGGCTTCAGGAATGCCAACCCCGGTATCGGCAACCGTCAATGTCACCGTATCCCCAACCGCTTGCAGGCGAACGATGATACTGCCAGCAAACGTAAACTTAAACGCATTGGACAGCAAGTTGAGAATAATCTTCTCCCACATTTCTCGATCGACATACACAGTTGGTAACGCGGGGCAGTCAATCACTAAGGTCATGCCAGCCTGCTCAATCAGGGAGCGAAAGCTGCTAGCCAGTTCAGCCGTATAGGTTGCCAAATCGGTGGGTTCATAAGATGCCTGCACGCGCCCTGCTTCAATGCGAGAAAAATCGAGCAGCGTATTCACCAATTTCTGCAACCGCAGGCCGTTTCGCTGCACGAGCTGTAGCTGTTCCCACTCATCGGGTTGCAAGCGTCCAGCTAAGGTGGTTGCCAGATTTTCCAGGGGACTCAGCATTAACGTCAAGGGGGTGCGGAATTCGTGGCTGACATTACTGAAGAAAGTTGTTTTAGCGCGATCGAGTGCGGCTAAAGCTTCAGCGCGTTGACGTTCCGTTTCATACGTCTGGGCGTTAGCAATTGCCATAGCGACCTGTCCAGCAATCTGGGTGAAAAAATCGCGGTAGGCATCGTCAAGTTTGAGACGTGGGCTAGCGACGGCAACCAGCAACCCGCTGACTTTACTACCGTAGCCAGAGACAGCGATTGGCAACACCATTGCCTCTTGTGGCGGCTCTGTCCAAGGGCTTCCCGGAAGTATTCCAAAGCGTGCCACCAGATTTGTGATTACTTGAGGCTGGGCAGTACGCGCAGCCAGCGCGATCGACCAGCCGTTGGCATCCTCATCTGTCTCCAGATCGATCACCGCAGGACTGGCAGCGCTGTTTAGAACCGATTCACTACCCTTACAGAGTCGAGCACGTTTTCCGTCTGGATCAACGAGGTAGAGCAGCACCAAAGGAAGGTCAAACGGATCGGACTGGAAAGCCTCCAATATCAGCTCACAAGACGCTTCAGTCGTCTTTGCAATGCCAGTTTTAGACGCTAACTCCCGCAACAGCCGTGCGCGGCGATCGTTCAACACCCGGTAGGTCGTCTCACTCACAATGTTGAAGACGCCGTCAATCGTGCCACTCCGCCCCTGAATGGGATTAAAGGTGTACTCGAAGAAGCACTCCTCGGTATAGCCAAAGCGATGCATCGACAGCAACTCGTCTTTATGAAAAGTGCCTTCGCCAGTCGCCAAGACACCGGCCAGTTCTGGCCCAATGTCGTTCCAAATTTCAGACCAGACCTCGCGGGCAGGATGACCGAGTGCCCAGGAATGCTTGTCGCCAAGAATAGGTCGCCACGCGTCGTTGTAGAGCAGGATGCAGTCTTGCCCCCAGTAGATCGCGATGGGAAAACGGGAGTTCAGGCAAATACTCAGCGCCGAGCGTAAACTTTGGGGCCAAGTCTCAATCGCACCTAAGCGTGTTTGCGACCAATCGTGCGATCGCATCAAGGCACCCATCTCACCGCCGCCCGCAAACAAATTTTCCGAAACGGCCTGGCTCACTTCATCCATCCTGCCCACTACCTTCCTGTGCAAAAGACTGCGTTAAGAGCCGTTGGCTACCCACTCGCAGCATGTCTGAGGAAGGCTGGCTCAGTTGATCAATGAGTCGCAGATCATGAGTTAAGCAACCGACTTCAGGCTGCTTCAGCATTATAAATCGATCGACGACGGCGGTTTTGAAAAAACCCATAGAGAGAGTATGCATAACACTCGTTATGGCACACATCTTATTCCTTTGTCCTGATCAGTTTGGGCATGTTAATTCTGCTAGACAGTGATGCCTGAAGTGAACCAACGGGGGAAGCAGGCTACGCGTTTTTGGGGTGCTGTGTAGTAGCGTAAAATTGTCTTCCATCTGGCCTTTCTATCTCACACCCATGTACTGCGACTACCTGGTTCAAATTCTGACCGCCCGTGTCTACGATGTTGCACAGGAGACCCCGCTAGAAGTCGCTCCCAACCTGTCGGTACGCTTGCATAATACGGTGCTACTGAAGCGAGAAGATATGCAGTCTGTCTTTTCCTTTAAGCTGCGGGGGGCGTATAACAAAATGGCGAACCTGTCGCCCGATCGACTGGCGCAGGGGGTAATTGCGGCTTCTGCTGGAAACCATGCGCAGGGGGTCGCTCTGGGTGCTCATCAGTTGGGTAGCCGAGCGTTGATCGTGATGCCAGAGACCACGCCTCAGGTAAAGGTGGATGCGGTCAGAGCGCGGGGAGGGGAAGTGATTTTACATGGCGACACTTACGATGATGCCTATGCCTACGCTCGCCAATTGGAGGTAGAAAAAGGGTTGACGTTCATCCATCCATTTGATGATCCAGAGGTAATTGCGGGGCAGGGAACGATCGGCATGGAAATTTTGCGTCAATATCAGCAACCCATTCATGCGATCTTTGTGGCGATCGGGGGCGGAGGGCTGATCTCTGGCATCGCCGCCTATGTGAAGCGCATCCGTCCCGACATCAAAATCATTGGGGTAGAACCCGTTGATGCTGATGGGATGTCTCAATCCCTCAAAGCAGGAAAACGCATCCGCTTGCCTCAAGTGGGCTTATTTGCGGATGGTGTGGCCGTGCGGGAAGTAGGGGAAGAGACCTTTCGCCTGTGTCAGCAGTATGTGGATGAGATCATGCTGGTTGATACGGATGCCACCTGCGCGGCGATTAAGGATGTGTTTGAAGACACCCGCTCGATTTTAGAGCCTGCTGGAGCGTTGACGATCGCGGCTGCCAAAGCTTACGTGGAACGGGAGCACATGCAGGGAGAAACGCTGGTGGCCGTTGCCTGTGGTGCCAACATGAACTTCGATCGTCTCCGGTTTGTGGCGGAACGGGCGGAACTGGGAGAACGCCGCGAAGCCATTTTTGCCGTCACGATTCCCGAAAAACAGGGCACACTCCGCAAGTTTTGTGAATGTATGGGTAGGCGCAATCTGACGGAATTTAACTACCGCATTGCGGATGAGCAAGCAGCCCATATTTTTGTCGGAGTGCAAATTGAAGACCGCGCCGATGCCGCGAAGCTGGCTGAGGCGTTTGAAGCGTGTGGATTTAAAACCCTGGACTTAACCGACGACGAATTAACAAAATTGCATCTGCGTCACATGGTAGGTGGCCGTTCTCCGCTAGCTCATCATGAATTACTGTATCGGTTTGAGTTTCCTGAACGGCCCGGTGCCTTAATGAAGTTTGTTAATTCCATGAGTCCCGACTGGAATATCAGCCTCTTTCACTATCGCAATAATGGGGCAGATTACGGGCGGATTGTGGTCGGCATGCAAGTGCCACCGCACGAAATGTCAGAGTGGCAGGCATTTCTTGATACGCTGGGTTACCGCTACTGGAATGAAAGCCAGAATCCAGCCTACAAGTTGTTTCTTGCGTAACTGATAACTTGCACCCTTCTCAAGAAGGCGTCTTTCAAGCATCCCGACGATCGCAGGTCCCACTCTGCAATCAACTGCGGGCTAATAGAATGAAGTCCGTTAAAACGGACTGACAATCCACCCCCTTAGCTCTGAATCCACTACCATTCAGGAAGGCAAAGCCTACAGTGGGCTTACTGCTATCAGCCTGCAATAAATTGCAGGGAGGGTTATTGAGAACGGTGCAAGATTTAAGGTAAGCCATTGCCAATTCCATTACCAGCCAAACACCCATCCAAACGCCAAACTGATTAATGTCCACGACCTACTGGTATGAGGGCCGTTGTCCCCAGAGCAATAAGCTGCTGAGATTACCACGCACTGCTTTAGTGGACGCGATCGCCTACGATTTAATGCAGCACCTAGCCAGCGATGACCGCTATGCGCTTGGAAGGCAAGATGTATGGCGTCTTGTTGGTTGAAACGCCTTCAGGCAAACAACAAGTATTGAAAGCATTCTCCGGGCTGCTCAAGGGTGAGAGTGTGGTGGAGGGATGGGTGCCGCCAATTCCAGGCAGAGAGCAGGTTGCCCTTGAGGAAACTCGGACACTCGTGAGTTTAGAAACGATTCAGCAAGCATTAATGGCCTTGCAGCAGCGTCCCGATCTCAAACAGTACGAAGCGTCTACCCAAGAGTTTGAAACGCGCTTACAGCAACTGGCGGTGCATCACCAGCAACGCAAGCAGGAACGGCAACGCCAGCGTCAAGCGGCTTTAGAAACTTTGCAGGGAGAGGCGTTAGCAAGAGCGCTGGAGCAACTGAATGAACAGAGCCGTCAAGATGGCATCGAGCGACGGCACCTCAAGCGTCAACGGGACAGCGTCTTGCAACCCCTCAAACATCGCCTTGATCAGACGGACGATCGCATTCGCGCCTTGAAGCAACAGCGCAAAGAGCGATCGCGCCAGCTTCAGGTACAGATGCATGCAAGTTACCAATTGACCAACTTTGCAGGGCAAACCCTACCCCTTCAGGTGTTAATGCCTCAAGGTGCTATGCCCACTGGAACAGGAGATTGCTGTGCGCCCAAACTGCTGCATTTCGCAGCCACACAAGGATTTAAACCCTTAGCTATGACAGAGTTCTGGTGGGGGCCCTCTTCCACCGATGGAGACAAAGTTCAGGGAGCATTCTATGGCGCTTGTGCAGAGCGTTGCCAGCCATTAATGGGTTTTTTGTTGTCAGGTATGACCGAGTTTTCCCGGCCTCAGGCATCCGCTCCGCTTTCGATCGAGGAAACAGAAGCCAGTCGCGACGTTAGAGCAATTGCTCCGTGTACTTTGCTGACCGTTCCCTTATTAAGGCAGGCAGAAAAGGATCTGTCGCTACCCATTCTCTATACCGATGACTGGTTAATTGCGGTGGACAAACCAGCAGGGCTTCTCTCTGTACCCGGTCGTTACGCCGATCGCCAGGATAGTGTGCTCAATCGTCTACGGGTTGACTTACCCGATGGACGATCGCTGCTGACGGTGCATCGTCTGGATCAGGCAACATCGGGGATTCTGCTACTGGCACGAGATGCCCAAACCTACCGCCACCTGAGCCAACAGTTTCAGCAGCGGACGGTGCACAAAGTTTACGAAGCGGTTTTGTCTGGATCAGTCAAACAAGCAAACGGTGTGATTGATCTGCCACTGTGGGGCAACCCCTGCGATCGCCCTCATCAAACCGTTGATTGGCAACGGGGAAAACCTAGCATGACCCGCTTTCAGGTGATTGCAAAAGCAGCGAACTCGACACGCGTTGCCTTCTTTCCGTTCACCGGACGCACCCATCAAATTAGAGTGCATGCCGCTGATCGAGAGGGTCTTGGCGTACCAATTTTGGGCGATCGACTTTACGGCTGCCATGCCGATGCCGATCGGTTACATCTGCATGCGCGCGAACTGCGGTTTGAACACCCACAGTCAGGGCAAACCCTCCACTTACAAAGCACCACAAGCTTCTGACACCAACTCCGGTTGTGCCAGTTGCACCCATCTCGTAAACGGTCGAATACTGTTGGCCCACTGTCCATCGACTAATACCATTTCCCTTCAGTTGAGCTACAGATGATGCGCTCCAATCAGCGACGCTATGAAGGTTCTGCAACTCAAAACTCTCTAGCTTGTCGGCACACAGCGCTACTCAAAACTGAGAACTGGTATAAATCTGCCTTTTTGCTTCACCCCTTTGCGGCCCCATTTTTTGCCACTGCCCTGTAGCATGAGAAATAAGCGTGAGAAATATCCCCATTTGCCTCGACGTATGAGTGACTTTGATCGTTACTACCGAGTGCTCGGACTCAAACCTGGAGCTTCCCTTGAGGCGGTCAATCAGGCTTATCGCCAATTGGCATTCCAGTGGCATCCTGATCGCCTACCCAAAGACGATCCAACGCTACAAGCGGAAGCGCAAGAAAAGCTCAAAGCGCTTAACCAAGCACGGGATCAGTTGCGATCGCGCCCGCTTCGCGTCCCACCTCGTGCCGAGCGCTATGCAGACAGAGACTATGCCGCTCGGAGACATGCTCGTGCTTACGATTACCAACCGCCGCGCTCAGAGCCATCGCAGGCCCCTTCTGCTCAAGCCGCTCCCTCCAACTCGGCTCAGTCTCCGCCCTCTTCATCACGCTCGTCTGCACAGCAACCCGCTAATTTCGCTTCTTGGCAGCAGTCGCCTCAGCCCGCTCCAGCGAACCGCCGATCGACGACTGATTTAAGCGGTACTGATTGGCAAGGAGCCGATTTACGCGAGCAGGATTTCTCCAATCGCAATTTAAGTCACGCTAACCTGAGCCACGCCAATCTCAGCGATGCTTTTTTGCATAAAGTTAACCTTTCAAACGCTAACTTAACGAGTGCCAATTTATTCCGAGCCAATTTGCTGCAAGCGGATTTACGCCAGGCCAATCTGCAAGGCGCAAATTTGATTGGGGCTGATTTAAGTGGCGCTGATTTAAGTGGGGCTGATCTTCGAGGAGCCAAGATTGGCTTTGCCGAAAAAATCATGGTCAAATTCACGGGTGCCATCCTCACAGGCATGATTATGCCAGATGGCAGCGTGCATGTTTAGGCCACTACCCACATAAAGCTTCGTACAACGAGACGAACCTTGAGCGGGATGGAGGCGATGCTGCTAATCAACAAGGGGCCAGTGTCGGCAGGAAATAGGAAGCTCTGCGTGAGTGGTGCCCCGTCTCAAGATCTTAGGACTTACGCAAAAGCGGTCACCTTTCGCCCCCTAGCCCCCAATTTTGGGGGAACAGAGCCAATTAAAGCCCCCAGCATTGGGGGTTTGGGGGCAAGTGCGTAAGTCCTAGATCTTTAGTTTATTCCCGCTAGAGATAGATAGTCAAAGCCGTGTGGGATCGTTACAGTCAAACATAATTGACCTCAATTTGCCGTCGGGTTGGTCTCAAGATGTTGCAGTCTGTTTAGCCGATCGAGTGCTGCTTGCCATCGTAGTACTACCGCTCCCGATCGCCCGTTTTAGGAGTGCTTGTTATGTTTATTCCCCTTTGGCCTGGTAATGTCTATCCCTTGGGTGCCTATTGGGATGGCAAAGGCACCAATTTTGCTTTGTTTTCAGAATACGCTACAGGTGTAGAGCTATGCCTGTTCGATCGCGATGATCAAGAAACCCGCATTGCCCTTACCGAAGTGAGCAATTTTGTGTGGCACGGGTACCTGCCAGGAGTTGGTCCCGGGCAGCGCTACGGCTTTCGCGTTCACGGCCCTTACATACCCGAAAAAGGGTTTCGCTTCAACCCCAACAAGCTCCTCCTTGATCCCTACGCCAAAGCGATCGATGGGGATGTGCAGAACGGTCCAGAACTCTTCGGCTACGACTGGAACAACCCCGATGAAGACCTGTCCTTCTCCGACCTCGACAGCGCTCACCTCATGCCCAAATCCGTCGTCGTCGATCAATCGTTTGATTGGGAAGGCGATACCCTACTCCGTACCCGCTGGCACGAAACCATCATCTATGAAGTCCACGTCAAAGGCTTTACCAAACTTCATCCTGATGTCCCAGAAGCACTGCGAGGTACCTATGCGGGGTTAGGGCACCAGGCGGCGATCGAGCACCTCCAGCGACTCGGCATCACCGCCGTCGAACTCATGCCCATCCATCACTTTCTAGCAAACCCAGGGCATTTAGCCGACAAAGGACTGCGAAACTATTGGGGCTACGATTCCATCAACTACTTCGCCCCTTATGCAGGCTACAGCGCCAGCGGTGCCCTCGGTCATCAGGTGAATGAATTCAAAGAAATGGTCAAAGCCCTGCATCGGGCAGGCATTGAGGTCATCCTAGACGTAGTGTACAACCACACCGGCGAAGGCAATCATCTTGGTCCTACTTTGACGTTGCGCGGCATTGACAACACCAACTACTACCGCACAGTAGAAGGTAACGAGCGCTACTACATGGATTTCACCGGCTGCGGTAACTCACTGTATGTAGGACAGCCTCAAGTCCTGAAGCTGATTATGGACAGCCTACGCTACTGGGTGACCGAAATGCATGTGGATGGGTTCCGGTTTGACCTGGCATCAGCGCTGGCGCGAGAACTGTACGAAGTCAATAGTCTGTCTGCTTTCTTCGATATCATCCACCAAGATCCGGTGCTGGCAGACGTGAAACTGATCGCTGAGCCGTGGGATGTGGGCGACGGTGGCTATCAGGTGGGCAACTTTCCCGTACTGTGGTCAGAATGGAACGGGCAGTACCGCGATACTGTGCGCGACTTCTGGCGCGGAGAAGATGAAACGCTGGGCGAATTTGCTTACCGCCTCACGGGTAGTCCCGATTTATACTTTCAGCAAAACGGACGACGGCCGAATGCCAGCATTAATTTCGTTACGGCACATGACGGCTTCACATTGAATGATTTAGTCAGCTACAACGAAAAGCACAACGAAGCCAACGGTGAAAACAGCATGGATGGCGAAAGCCATAACCGCTCCTGGAATTGCGGTGCCGAAGGTGAAACCGATGACCTCGAAATCTTACGGCTACGGGAGCAACAGCGACGCAACTTTCTCACTACGCTGATGTTATCGCAGGGCATTCCCATGCTGCTAGGCGGCGACGAATTGGGTCGCACCCAGGGGGGCAATAACAATGGGTACTGCCAGGACAGCGAAATCTCCTGGTTCAACTGGGATCTGGTAAACGGGAACGAAGATTTTGTCAATTTCTGCCGTGAACTGGTCTATTTCCGGCGACAGCATCCAGTGTTTCGCCGTCGCAAATGGTTTCAGGGGCAAGCAATTCGAGGGGTGCCTGATATTAACTGGTACAACCCTGATGGCAGCGAGATGACACAAGAGGAATGGGAGGTTGGCTATGCCAAGTCGATCGCCCTGTTCCTCAACGGCAACCTGATTCCCAGCCCTGGCCCGCAAGGTCAGAAAATCAGCGACGACAGCTTTCTGCTCTTCTTTAACGCCCATTGGGAAACGATCGAGTTTGCCTTACCGAAGGAGTTTCAAGACAACCAGTGGGCAACGGTCATCGACACCAAAGAACCCCGTTTTGTGCAGGAACCGCGCCTTTCTACAGGTGAAAAACTCATACCTGTCGTTGCGCGATCGATTGTTGTGCTTCGTCAAATGGTGTAAGCCAGCGCTAAAGCCAACTCCTCATGCGCCTAAACCCGAACCCCAAACGTCTTACCCTCACACGAGATTTCTCCCATGACTGCCACCTATCACCCGTCCCATACAGAATCAACCCTTCTGACTGAGGATGACCTTTACTTGTTTAACGAAGGGTCGCACTTCTACCTGTATGAAAAGCTGGGCGCTCATGGGCTGAATCAAAATGGTGTAGAGGGCACCTACTTTGCTGTGTGGGCACCCAACGCGGCGTCTGTTTCGGTGAAAGGTGATTTTAATGATTGGAGCCGCGATCGTCATCCGCTTACGTTAAGAGGAGCATCCGGCATCTGGGAAGGCTTCGTGCCCGATGTGAGAAACGGGAGCGTTTACAAATATCACGTCGTCTCTCAGCACAACGGGTATGAGGTCGAAAAAGCAGATCCCTTTGCGTCTGCCTATGAACTGCCGCCCAAAACCGCTTCGGTCGTGTGGAATGATGCGTATCAATGGCAGGATGCGGAGTGGATGGCGACCCGACAGCAGCGTCATGCACTCGATGCGCCCATTGCCATTTATGAACTCCACCTCGGCTCGTGGATGCACGTTCCTGAAGCGGACAACCGTTCTTTCAGCTACCGCGAACTGGCACCAAAACTCACGAACTATGTGCAGCAGATGGACTTTACGCACGTTGAGTTTTTGCCCATCACTGAGCATCCCTTTTATGGGTCGTGGGGCTACCAGACCAGTGGCTACTTTGCGCCAACGAGCCGCTTTGGGACGCCGCAAGACTTCATGTACCTGGTGGATTATCTACATCAGCACCACATTGGCGTCATTCTGGATTGGGTGCCGTCTCACTTTCCAGTGGATCAACATGCCCTCGCGCACTTTGACGGCACGAGCCTTTATGAGCATGCCGATCCGCGTCAGGGCTTCCATCCCGATTGGGGCAGCTTCATTTTTAACTATGGGCGCTATGAAGTGCAAAGCTTTTTAATTAGCAGCGCTTTTTTCTGGTTAGACAAATGCCACATTGATGGCTTGCGTGTGGATGCTGTGGCGTCGATGCTGTACCGCGACTACTCGCGCGAAGACGGCGCATGGATACCCAATGAATACGGTGGACGCGAAAATTTGGAAGCGATCGCCTTCCTTCGTCGCTTCAACGAAGCTGTTTACACTCACTTCCCTGATGTGCAGACGATCGCTGAAGAATCCACGGCGTACCCGATGGTATCACGCCCCATCGACCAGGGCGGTTTAGGCTTTGGCATGAAGTGGGATATGGGCTGGATGCACGACACACTCAGTTACTTCAGCCAGGATCCCCTTTATCGGAAATATCATCAGGGTGCACTCACATTTCGCTTAATCTATGCCTTTCACGAGAACTTTGTGCTGCCGCTCTCGCATGATGAGGTGGTGCATTTGAAAGGCTCACTGCTCACCAAAATGCCGGGAGACGACTGGCAGAAGTTTGCTAACCTGCGATCGCTCTACGGCTATATGTATGCCCAAGCAGGCAAAAAACTGTTATTTATGGGCGGCGAATTCGGTCAGTGGGGCGAATGGAATCACAACGCCAGCCTTGATTGGCACCTGTTGCAGTACCCCATGCATCAAGGGTTACAGCGATGGGTGGCTGATCTCAATCAGTTCTATCGCACTGCATCCGCTATGCATGAACTGGACTGCGATCCGGCTGGCTTTGAGTGGATCGACTGTCAAGACGCCGAACACAGCGTCTTGACCCTACTCCGTCGAGGCAAAACAGCCACCGATATTGTCTTAGCGGTCTGCAACTTCACGCCCATTCCACGCTATAACTACCGAGTGGGAGTGCCGTTTCATGGGTTCTGGCAAGAGGTGCTAAATAGCGATGCTGTGACCTATGGCGGTAGCGGTGTGGGTAATTGGGGTGGCAAAACGACGGATGCTATTCCCTGCAACGATCGCCCCTTCTCGCTCGATCTCACCCTACCGCCCTTAGCGGTTGCGTTCTTCACGCCGACTGCCGGAGCCGGAGCCGTGTAAGCTTTCATACAGAATTAGTCTTTTCAAGCATCGGTAGGCGAATACAGAACTCAGTCCCCTGACCCAATTCAGACTCTACATCTAAGTTGCCATCATGCTTTTCCACTACAATTTGATGAGCGATCGCCAATCCTAACCCTGTGCCTTTATCCACGGCTTTAGTTGTAAATAAATGGTCGAAGACTCGTTGCTTTACTTCGTCACACATGCCCATGCCATTGTCTCTGATGTGAATGAGTATGTGTTGTGCAGAATCATCTAACTGCGTTTGAATTTCAATCCGCTTTGGATGGGCGACGATGTCCGCAAACGACCGTTTCTGGCTGGCTTCTTCCAAAGTATCGATCGCGTTTGCCAGAATATTCATAAAGACTTGATTGAGTTGCCCAGGGAAGCATTTGATCTCAGGAATCATGCCATAGTTCGTCACCACCTCAATGGCAGGGCGATTTTCATTTGCTTTAAGGCGGTGCTTGAGAATCAAAATCGTACTGTCAATACCATCATGGATGTTAAACAGCACTTTGTAATCCTTATCGGCTCTAGAAAAGGTGCGGAGGCTGGTACTGATGTCGCGAATGCGATCGACCCCCAGTTTCATCGAACCGACCAGTTTAGGTAGATCCTCACGCACATATTCCAGGTCGATCGCGTCTATTTTGTTTTGAATGACTGCACTGGGATGAGGATATTCCTGCTGATATAAGTCAAGCAAGCCGAACATATCTTTGACATAATCGAGCGCGGGTTGTAGATTGCCAGCAATAAAGCCAACCGGGTTATTAATTTCGTGGGCAACTCCGGCAACCAGGTTGCCCAAAGCAGACATCTTTTCGCTTTGAATGATTTGCAGTTGTGCTTGCTGCAACTCTTGCAAAGCTTGGGCTAATTCCTGAGATTTTTGCATGATTGCGGCTTCAGTTCGCGTACGATCGCTCACATCTTGAACAATGGAAAAGACGCCAATTGAATGTCCCTCCGTGTTGAGTAGAGGCGTGTTAATCCATTCGCAGGTGATGAGCGTGCCATCTTTGCGAATGTTTTGATTTAAGCTGTAGAACCCACCTTGCTGATCAATGAGAGTTTGCATCACCACAGCGATACGAGGTCGATCGACTTCTGGAACAATTTGAATCGCATGTTGGCCTTGCATTTCTGCCAGTGAATAGCCAAAAATCTTCTCCGCCGCAGGATTCCATCCAGTTACTTTAAATTCATCATTCCATTCAACGATACCGAGAGGAGCTTGCTGAATTAAGAGAGACAGTCTTTCCTGAAAGTCTTTTGATACCGCTTCAACTCGTTTTTGCTCACGAATATCGCGCATAATCGTTGAGAGAAACTCGATCTCACCTTGAGCATTTTTGTGGGTCACAATGACTTGAGAGACTGGAATTTCTTCACGGCTACGACTGCAAATGAGCATTTCGCCCGCCCAGCTTCCTTGCTGCATTGCTGTGGGTAAGATCGCCAATTGCATCATTTCTTGAAACGTAGGGGCAATGACTTCTGAAATGTGAAACTGGTTCGTTTCCTCTGCCGGAATTTCTAAAAGGTGCTGCCCTGCTTGATTGAGGTAGAGGTTATTGCCTACCGGATCGGCAATGCCAACGATGTCAGGGGTTGCCTCCAGAATGGCAAGCAAGCGAGCCTTTTCTTGCTCTGC
The DNA here is from genome assembly GCF_059505485.1 of Stenomitos rutilans. Classification (NCBI taxonomy): domain Bacteria; kingdom Bacillati; phylum Cyanobacteriota; class Cyanophyceae; order Leptolyngbyales; family Leptolyngbyaceae; genus Stenomitos; species Stenomitos rutilans. The sequence goes on along the minus strand of NZ_JCACKR010000022.1, from coordinate 14,739 downwards.
CCGTTTGCGATCGCTAATATTGACAGCGAAGGTGAGGTGATATTCCTTCTCCTGAAATGTCATGTGATTCACCGTGACTTCAACCGGGTAGAGCATTCCCCCTTTGTTGCGAATGTGGGTTTCAGTGGTCACTGAGCCTTGCTGGCGGATCTCCTCCCAATGGTGCGCCCATGTTTTCTGGGAAAAGTTTGGGTCAAAGTCATACACATAGCTGCCCACAATCTCTTCGCGAGGGTAGCCCCAATCTTGACAAAGGGCATCATTGGCATAAGAAATGCGGGCATCTGACTCGACCCAGCAAATGGGTATCGTGACGCGATCGATCGAGAATTGCATTAATTTGGCATCTTCCAGCGCTTGCTTTGCCTGTGCATAAAGGCGAGCATTTTCGATTGAAATTGTGGCTTGAGCGCAAAGTAGGTTGAGGATTTGCACACGATCATGGGTAAAGGCATCGATCGTCAACTGGTTTTCTAAATAGACGATGCCAAGCAATTTGCCTTGATGCAAAATGGGACTGCACAAAAGACTCTTGGGGTGTTGCCGCAGAAAATAAGGATCAACAACAAATTCAGAGTTAGCCGTAGCATCCATCAATACAACGGGTTCTAAACGATTTTTAACGCGATAAATCAATTTGAGGGGAATGTCCTGGCTCTTCTCTACAGGAATGCGCTGCATCACGATGGGATCTGCCTCCAGCGTCCCAATGCCTTTGACAAATAAGCGATCGTCTTGCATTAGCATCAGCACACATTTATCGGCTCCAGCATTCTCGATCACAAGTTGCAGCAAGGTAGACAAGAGTTTGCCTAATTCGATCGCACTAGACAGCGTGTGGGAGGCTTTCAGAATTGCGGCTAGATCGAGCGCGTCTGAGATACTGCCGAAGGAGGGTATTGATGTGACTGTGGAGGACGCAAAAACCGTTTCGTTGACAGAGATGGGCGATCGTTCTTGCTGAAGCATGGAAGCCAGCAGCGTGGGGTAGCGTGTTTCCAGGTCTACAATTTTGGCTTTGGCTCCCCAGTGGGCGTAACCATAATAGGCTTCAATCAAGTATTCCTGAGCGATGCGCTCTTTGCCCCACTCTAAGTAGAAGTTTGCTGCCAGTTCATTCGCTAACGCGGCTTCCTGGATGTAGTCGTTCTCATTGGCTCCTGCGATGGCGCGATCGTACAGGTCGATTGCTTCAGCTTTCCTTCCCAGCACCCGATAGTGTTCTGCTTCGACTAAAAGGTACTTATGTAGAAAGTTCTCTGGGCAGTTCTCTGACCAAGTTTTAAGACGTTCTTGATGCGCTCGAATTTGTTCCAGAGCGCTGCTTTGTTCTGCTTGAGATAAACCCGGATACAGGTTCAGTAGAATCAGAGAACCGTAGTAAAAATAGCCGCTATAGGTTGTGAACCCTACAACAGAGTTCAGAATCTTTCCCGCTTCAATGAAATAATGGTGGCCTCGCTCGAAATCTGCTGTTAAACATGCAAGATGCATTCTGAGAATGTAGTAAAGACAAACCGAAAGTAGTGTTTGTGTTGCTTCACCCTGCTGAACTATTTCTTCTGCTTCAACGATCACTCGATCGTCTTTCTGTACTTGCCGTAAGAGTTTTGCTACAAAAATTTTAGCTCCAGCAAGTGCTACCTTTAAAAGCTCATCCTGAACCTGCTCCGCCACCAATCGGTATTTTTCGATGTCTTCTGCAACGTCTGTTAAGTTTTCTCCTTCAAATAATCGGTTGAAAATGTTGCCAAACAAGTTATAGGCCGCAAACTGAATTTCTCCCGACTCCATTCCTGCCAGAAAACCTTCATAATTAATGGCTGCTGCTCCTGCAACGGGTTTTGCCCAAACTTGACTCCAACCTCCTAGTTGTAGTTCAGCCTTGCACTGCTGAGATTTACTGTTGAGCTTATAACTAAGCTGCACAGCCAAATTTGTAAACTCATAGCCTCGTTGATATTGCCCTTCCATCAAGCCTAAAACGAAACCGTAGTTTGCATAAGCCTTGATTGATTCAGCAATATTTCCATATTCAATCGAAAGACGAGCCGCTCTTAAAGAGACAAAACTGTAAAGTTCAATATTTGCTGTGATATATACAGGTGGATCTAGAATAATTAGTAATTTAATGGTTGCTTGAATAACCGGATCAGTCGCTGTTGGTAAATCTAAAAGCGAGGAAATTGAACGATTTTCCAGGCTTTTGGCAACAGCAGCAAATTCTTCACGGACTAATTCTGTCAAATTCTCGGTTCCGACCTCAATACCAAGATCACTTAACGCGATTAAACCGATTTGAATTGCTTTCTCGCATTCACCTTGTAGCGTATGTTGAGTAACTTGAAGAACATAAATATCAGCACGATCAACGGAAGAAGAAATGTGCTGTAGCGCGATCGCCGTTGTTGCGCTCAGTTGCTCATAGCTGGCATGACTCAATTGTGCTGCACAGAGGTTGTGATAGAGCTTAAACATCAAGTCATACTGATTGTTCCAAGCCTCTTCTCCAAGTAAGTCAACACCAGTTTCAAGATACCGGATCGCAGCTTCATAGGCTGTAGACGCGATCGCTTTTTGAGCAGCAGCCAAATTGAGCCGTGCTACTTTTTCTTTCTCACCTTTGTCTTTTATCAAAAATTGACCAAAGTTGATGTGATTGACAATATCAAACAGTATTTCACTTTGTCCAACAGCAGAAAGCCCGTTGAGCAGCAGTTGACCGATCGCTAAATGCGTTGTCTGTTTCTGCTCATCAGGAATCAGAGAGTAAGCAGCTTGTTGCACGCGATCGTGCAGAAAGCGGTAGTGTGGATTAGCTGAATCTCGTTCAGATTGTTCTACATTCTGAAAGAACTTATAGGTCTGGTTTGTGGGTAAAATCAAACCCTCCTGCAAGGATTTCCACAGTGCGGTTGCAGCATCCGCGAGGGATTGTTCAGACACGATCGCCAACGTCGCTAAATCAAACTGATTGCCCACACAAGCGGCTAGTTTGAGAATCTGCTGCGTTTCGGCTGGCAATTTCTGCAACTGCAACGCCATAAACTCCACCACGTCATTGGTGAGCGATAGTGCATTAATTTGAGCAATATCGCATTCCCAATACCGTTGCTCAGGGTTGAAGGTGATGTGTTCATCGGCGTGTAGCGCTTTGAGAAATTGACCCGTGAAAAACGGGTTGCCTTGTGTTTTGCGGATGATCAGTTCCGTTAAGGGGTGCGATCGCTCAGTTGTACAATTCAACGTATCGGCAATCAAACGATTGGTATCGGCAAAAGCCAGTGCAGTTAGGGTAATGGTATTGACGATCGCAGTTGTTTTCTTTAGTTCCTCCACCATCATGATAAATGGATGTGCGGCTGACACTTCATTGTTCCGATACGCCCCTAACAGCAACAGATGCCCCTGATCCTGCACCAGCAGCTCGATTAACTGAAGCGAAGCCGAATCTGCCCATTGCAAATCATCGAGAAACACGACCAGGGGATGTTCTGGGGTGGTAAACACCTTGATGAACTTTTGAAACAGCAGGTTAAATCGATTCTGTGCGGCAGTGCTCGATAGTTCTGGGGCAATTGATTGTTGACCGATAATTTGCTCCAGTTCTGGTATCACTTCAATCAGAACTTGTCCATTTTCTCCTACGGCTGCAAGGATCTTGGTTCGCCACTGCGCCAGTTGCACATCCGATTCTGACAACAATTGAGCGATCAGGTCGCGTAACGCCTGCACAAACGCAGAGAGCGGAATGTTGCGATTAAACTGATCATATTTACCTTTAATGAAGTAGCCCTGCTGCCGCGTAATCGGTTTATGCACTTCATTGACAACCGCCGTTTTGCCAATCCCAGAAAACCCTGCCACTAGCATTACTTCTGAACTGCCACCCGCGGCGCGATCGAATGCCTCCAGCAAGGTTTGCACTTCAGTTTCGCGACCGTAAAGCTTCTCCGGAATCAGGAACCGATCGCTCAAGTCGCGCTGCCCCAGTGCAAAGTCTGCGATTGCACCCGTTTCTTGCCATTGAGTCAAACAGTGTTCCAGATCATGTTTCAACCCCGGCGCGCTTTGATAGCGATCTTCGGCATTTTTTGCCATCAGCTTCGTGACGATCGCGCTCACCTGCTCTGGCACAGCAGGATTCATCCGATCAACTGATACAGGCATTTTGGCAATGTGGCAATGCACTAATTCCAGCGGATCATCCGATGCAAATGGCAGCGTTCCGGTCAACAGTTGATACAGGGTCACGCCTAGGGCGTAAAAATCGGTACGGTAGTCAATGCTGCGGTTCATCCGTCCCGTTTGTTCTGGAGCCAGATACGCCAGAGTCCCTTCCAAAATGTTAGGGTTTTGGATCTCCTGGGTCTCTTTGGGCAACAAAGACGCAATACTAAAGTCGATTAGCTTGATTTGTTTCGACTCAGGATGAATCAAAATATTGGCGGGTTTAATATCCTTATGCACCACCTGATGCTGACATAGGGCATGAAGGATGTCGGCGAGCTGGAGAGCGATCGCCAGGATCTCAGGTAGCGCTAGCGATCGCTCCTGGATGTATTTTCCCAATGCGACTCCACCACAATCCTCCATGACCAGTGCATAACCATGCCCTAATGGTTCCAGGCTCAAAGGTTGTACCACTCCAGGGATAGGAAGATTTTTGGCGATCGTATACTGATTGCGAAACTGTACCAATTCACCAAAACTCAAATGTTCACGCCGCAGCAGCTTGATCACCACCGGACGTTGCTGAGCTGTTTGCACCGCTCGATACACTGCCGTGCGCGACCCTAAATACAGTTTCTCAACGACCGTATAACCAGAAATTTCAGGTAGTGGATGAGGAGATGTGTTCGCTAGAAAGGTCATGAGTTTGCGTGGGTAACTTCAACTTAATTGGGTTGAATTTAGCCCTTAGGGTTCCCTGAGTTCCTGGCGAGCTAACCGTGGACTCTTGACGACTCTAAAAATCATCTAAGTTTGACATTAGCCATTTTGCAGAAAATCTATTCTTGGCGATGCCTAAATTGCAAGTAAGGTCAGCTTTTCTCATTTTCCATAGGGTCGTGGATAGGGTTTGAGCAGCGTTTTACATTGGTAGATTTCAATCATCTGGACGATCGCACCACCGCGCTGAATAGGAATCTCGGCAATTTTCTGAATGTCCTTAAAGTAATCCTGATATTGCTTCACAGTGGATTGTGACTGTACGGCTGAAGTCACCAGCAAGCCATCTTGCTTTACCCATTGGTCGCGAGTTGACCAGAAGGCAAAGCCACGCAAATCTTTGTCAAAGCAGGTGATGGGTTTGGGCTTGAGCGGCGCGATCGCCATGCCCAACTGTCCCGCTAGATACAAATCATTAGTAAACAGAAAGTCTGCCTCTTTCATGGCTGCCGTGATGGCGATTGAGTCGGCAAAGCCTCGCCGCAATTGTCTAATATCAATGAGTTGGGTTGAAGCATCGCTACTGGGCGAGAGAACGCCTCCAAACCACGCATAGCGGCTCGATTTTTGTAAGGTGCCGATCGTCACATGCAGGAGTGCCACCAACAGCAAGCTGGTAATGATCAATCCTGAACCCCACAACCAGCGTTTGATCGTTCGCTGTCGCCAACTTGCAGCCTGCTGACCTAACAAGAGTGTTACGCCCCAAAAACCCGGCATTGCCCAAGTGGGTAGGATCGATCGATAGCCACCCATCAGCGTAAAGGTCAGCATTAAGGGGAGAGAAAGCCAGAGGATAAAGAGAGTTTTGAGTAGCGCTTCACGCCGCGCTGCTAGAGAGTTTTGAGTTTTGAGTTGGGTCAAAGTGGGCGATCGAGTCTCTTCCCCTTCTACCTGATCGCCTTGCCACTCTGACATTTCTCCGCGTCTCTGCGCCTCTGCGGTTTTTTGCCCCCACTGTTCAAATATCGCCTTTCCACTCGCCCACCACAAAGGAAAGCCAAAGGTGGGAAACAAGTAGGCAACCCCTGCTAGGAAAGTTACCAGAAGATCCAAAAGGCTATAGCCGCGATCGGGCACAGCACGGCCTGACTGAAACCGCAGCGACACCCAATCGTATTGAAGATTCCAGATGACGATTGGCAAAACTGCTAGCCCAAACAAACCGACACTTGCCAGCGTCCAGGGCGAAAACAGTGCTGCTCGATGTCGTGGGCTAGTCAGGCAGAATCCAACTACCCCGAACCCCAGCGCCAACCCATGATATTTACCCAGGCAAGCCAGACCGACGAGAAAACCCGCGATCGCCAGTCGGTAAGTAGGATGATAGGCGACGGGAGCAGAGGAGGCAGGGGCAGCAGCGGTATTTTTCTCACGTTTTGGGTCTCTTGTGCCGAAGAATTCACAAACGGCGATGTAGAGCGTTGCCGTCCAGAAAAACATCAGCGGGCTGTCGGGCAGAGTGAGAACCCCGAAGCCAAGTTGAAAAATGGGAATGAGAGACGCGATCGCCAACGTCACGATCGCAGCCTGCCTTGAAAAGAGCCGTACAGCCGTCAAATACAGCAGCAACAGTGAGCCAGTATGCAGCAGCAGCGTCCCTAATCGAATGGTAAACGCTGAAACATCGCCTGTAAGCCAAACTCCAAACCCTGTAGTAAGCGCAACCAATAATGGATGATCAAAATAACTCCAGTCTGGGTGAAGCGTGTAAAGGTAGTAGTAGCCTTCATCGAAACCCGGTGGGAGCCAATAGGCGATCGCGCCCCGCAGCAGCAAACCACAGACCAGAAGGCAGAGCAGTTGACGATTTTCTGGCTGAGCCAACCATTTTTTTGCGGCTTCCATCCCATCCTCTTGGTTCTAGTGAGATTGTCCATTTGATCACGGACGGCTTTAATACGCTATCAAGTTTCAGCCGTGTACTCTCGACGACAGAGGGAAAAAGCAGAGTGTTATGATTTCAGAGTTCGTTTGACTTCCAGTGCCGATCGATGACTGTGGGCTTTTTAACCAACCGCTGCGAGTTTGCCGAACCAAGGCGCTACAGTGGCAACGGCGAGTTGATGATGGCTACGATCGGCTGCGTGCTCTGGTTCAGCGCGATCGTCATTCGGCTCAGTTTTAGCAGTAAACCCTGGACGTTGACTGAACGCCTCGTAGAAGCAGCGTCTTTTCTCCTTTTTGCGGCTGTCCCAATCTTTTTTTTGGCAACGCCGATTGGCGCAGAGTTTGCAAAGCGCGTGTTACTTAGAAACAACGGACTCTGGTTTCAAACGCTGACATGCTTGCTGTTAGGTCTTTACATCAGCGTTGTGAAATTGCTGGCCTTGAATCCGACGCGATTTAGCTGGCTTAAGCAATTAGATAGCCTCATTGTTAGAAATTATTTCCCGCTGAACGTTATTTTCTTTCTCATTGGAGTTTTTGTTGTTCTGCGAGTTCCTTTTTTACTGCTGGAGTTACGCGATCGTAGAATTTACACCAAAAAGCATCAAACCATTGCGACCTTTATTCGGCGAAACGGGCAGCTCATTCTTTTGCTAATGGCTAATTTTCTTTACGTTAGCCTTGTTAATACATCACTAGTATCAACAGCATTTGAAGCGGAATACTCAGGTTATTTTGTTGGTTTTAGCTACGTGCTCATTGCCTTTTTAATGCACCTGCCCATTGTCAGAACGACTTCATCCGATCGCATGATGGTGTTTGATTTACTGCTAGCGGCAGCTTGTTTAACCAGCCTTTTTTGGTTCTCCAGACCTTCATTTAGTTTTGGCCCCTTTATCAGTCTCACCCTATTTACAATTGTTTTGGTCTACGGCACCGGGCTAGGCCGAGCACATTTTGGCTATAGCTTTGCTGTGCGTAAAGCAGATGTACTCTACGCAGCCAAGCTGATTTTGCTGGCAGTTGCACTCTTAGTACCGCTAGCGTTCCTGTTCAAATTTGCCGCATCCAAAACCGCTTCGGCATTCGATTTAACCTCTGCTGGTCGCTACGCACTTTTTTTTCTCAGCTACGCCATCCTTTTTAGCTTTCGGGTTGGCATTTTTGAGGAAATGCTGTTTCGCTCAGGTCTCATGGTTTTCATCCGCGATCAACTACAGGCGCGATCGCCTCAGCCGTGGGAGCGTCAACAGCTTGTACTCATCTCGGCGATCGTCTGTTCCATCATTTTTGGTCTTTGCCACATTGGCAACAATCCTGGAGCCGGGATTGCGCTTTCGCCCTTGCAGTACAAAGCCATTTACGCGCTGCTGGCAACTCTGGCATCTCTGTTCTACTCGCTTGCGTTTGGCGAAACCAATCGCCTTTGGGCTTCGATTACCATTCACGGCATTGTGGATACCACGGCTGTGTTGGTGCTGGGCGCATCCTTGGTAGTGCCGTTTTAGTCAACTCTTTCCCACGTTGTCAACATCACTTGGTAGAATGAATACCCACATAGCCGATCGCGGGCAGGCAAGACAACTACCATGAGCAAAGGGACGCTGTTTGATAAAGTTTGGGATGCACACACCGTTGGCCTTTTGCCGTCTGGGCAAACGCAGCTCTTCATCGGGCTGCATCTAATTCATGAAGTCACCAGCCCCCAAGCCTTTGCAATGTTGCGCGAACGCAACCTGAAGGTGTTGTTTCCCGATCGCACCATTGCAACCGTCGATCACATCGTCCCTACCGATCATTTGACGCGCCCCCTGGCAGACGCGATCGCGGAGGAAATGATGCAGGCATTGGAAAAGAACTGCAAAGAAAACGGCATCACCCTTTACAATGTCGGCTCTGGCAATCAGGGCATTGTCCACGTCATCGCACCAGAACAGGGCTTGACCCAACCAGGGATGACGATCGCCTGTGGGGATAGTCACACCGCCACGCACGGAGCGTTTGGCGCGATCGCCTTTGGTATTGGCACCAGCCAGGTACGCGATGTGCTGGCATCCCAAACGCTGGCGCTGGCAAAGCTCAAAGTGCGCAAGATTGAAGTCAACGGCAGCTTGAGACCCGGAGTCTACGCCAAAGATGTCATTCTCCACATCATTCGCAAGCTGGGCGTGAAAGGTGGCGTGGGCTACGCTTACGAGTTTGCAGGCACCACCTTCGAGCAGATGAGCATGGAAGAACGGATGACCGTTTGCAACATGGCGATCGAAGGCGGCGCTCGTTGCGGCTACGTGAACCCAGATCAGGTGACGTATGACTATCTGAAAGGGCGCGACTTTGCACCCAAAGCAGCAGAGTGGGACAAAGCAGTTGAGTGGTGGAATAGCATTCGCAGTGATGCTGATGCCGTCTACGATGATGTTGTGGTGTTTGACGCTGCCACGATCGCGCCTACTATCACCTGGGGTATCACACCCGGTCAGGGGATTGCTGTGAACGAAACTGTCCCTACACCGGACGAGATGCCAGTAGACGAACGGGCGATCGCTAAAGAAGCCTATCAGTATATGGATTTGCAACCTGGCAAGCCTGTACAGGGCACTAAAGTCGATGTCTGCTTTATCGGTAGCTGCACCAACGGCAGAATTAGTGATCTCCGCGAAGCCGCCAAACTCGCTCAGGGACGGCACGTTGCAGACGGCATCAAAGCCTTTGTTGTCCCCGGTTCAGAACGAGTGAAAAAGCAGGCAGAAGCCGAAGGATTGCACGATATTTTTGTGAAAGCAGGCTTTGAGTGGCGGGAACCAGGCTGCTCGATGTGCCTCGCTATGAACCCCGATAAGCTTCAGGGTCGCCAAATTAGCGCGTCATCGTCTAATCGTAACTTCAAAGGTCGGCAAGGCTCTTCATCTGGTCGCACGTTGCTGATGAGTCCGGCAATGGTCGTTGCAGCAGCCGTCACGGGGCAAGTCACGGATGTACGAGAGTTAATGTAGCGATCCGCCAGCAGCTTGATCAACTGCCATCGCTGACCGCATCTGCCAAAGACGGCATCAATCAGCTATCGCGTAGGTTTTGATGGCGGCGAAAGGCGTATGCATCAAAGAGCGCACCGACTAAGCCGCAAGTCAGCCCAATCACCAAAACACCCTGAAATGCGTCACCGCTCCCAAAAACTGCAAGAAATTGCAACAGTTTTTCGGCTCCTGCCTGCGCGATCACAGTAGCCAATGGAATTTGCTCGATCGCGGATAGCACCCCCAGCAAAAGGCCAATCAGGATAATGGGTAGAGCAAAGCTAAAGGTGCTGGTGAGCAACAGAGAACGAATGAAGGTGGGGGACATGAGCATGATGGATACGCTGGTTCATTTAAGAGAGTAGTTGGAGAGAAGTGCAATCATCTCTACCATAGGAGCGATCGCCTCAAACAAGTAGGGCTGTGAAAAATCTTAAATCAAGCTTAAATATCTTGTTGAAGCTCTGTGAACAATTCTAAGAAAATCAAGATACAGATTTTGGTGTCATTGTAGAGGAGGCAGCAGTTGCAAAGGAGATTCGATTGTCCTGGCAAAGATTGTAGAATCACAGGACATCGTTAAACGCCTAGAGCTAAACGTATAGAGTCGCTGAAAGTCAATCGTTCGCTGCGATCGTCAGACATTCCCTTACTGACATTTTTGCTGACGACCTTCCGGTAATCCGCTATTCTGCTAAAGTTACCGTTTTAACTGTGTTCTTGTGAGTGAAAAGCCGTTTACGACTGGCTTAAGCCTTTGGAGTCAGCGACTACTGGCTGCTATCCTGCTCGGTGGGCAGGTGATGGTGCATCTGCTGTCAGGCAAAATTCACCGTCGCAATACCCTTGAGCAAATGGCGGCTGTGGGGCCAGAGTCGCTGTTGATTGCGCTACTAACCTCCACTTTTATCGGCATGGTGTTTACCATTCAGGTGTCGAGAGAGTTTATCAACTTCGGGGCCAGCGGTGCAGTGGGAGGAGTGCTGGCGATCTCGCTAACTCGCGAAATGGCTCCCGTGTTGACCGCTGTGATTCTTGCTGGTCGGGTGGGATCAGCGTTTGCAGCCGAGTTGGGTACCATGCGCGTCACTGAGCAGATTGATGCACTGTACATGCTCAAAACTGATCCGATCGACTATCTTGTGATTCCTAGAGTCATTGCCTGCTGCATCATGCTGCCGATTTTGACTGTGCTCTCACTCTTAACGGGGATAATTGGCGGCATGCTCATTGCCGACACGTTGTATGGCATTCCGCAAAAAGTGTTTGTCGATTCGGCGCGCAACTTCTTAGGTGTCTGGGATCTGTGTGGAGCGCCGATCAAAGCTGTCTTCTTTGGGGCGTTGATTGCCATTATTGGTTCTAGCTGGGGACTCACAACGACAGGTGGCGCAAAAGGCGTAGGGCAGTCCACTACGACTGCGGTTGTCACCTCGCTGCTTGCCATTTTTATTTCTAACTTCTTTCTGTCGTGGCTCATGTTCCAGGGGTTAGGCAGTGCCTTAGGGCAAGGGCTGTGACCCAAAAGGGCACTCTAAAGGGTGATTGCAATACCATTCCTCCGGAGAAAACTTCTGTGGTGGTGAAGCACGCAATAGATTGAAGCACGCAGTAGTAGGACTTACGAAAATTCTCGCAAAACTAGCCCCCAACCCCCAATTCTGGGGTAGCAAGCACTCAAAGTCCCCAACTTTGCGGGATTCAGGGGGCGACTGCGTAAGTCCTAAATAGATTGAAACAATCGCCTCTCGCCCCCAAAGAGGAAGCCATGTCTGACGTTTTTATCTCTTATTCACGTAAAGACAAATCGTTTGTGCAAACATTGCATGCAGCGCTGTGCCGCCAGCGCTGTGATACCTGGGTCGATTGGGAAGATATACCACCGACAGCAGACTGGTGGGATGAAATTGAGCGCGGCATTAATTGCACCAATGCTTTTGTTGTCGTCATTACGCCTGACTCGATCGCCTCTAAAGTGTGCGGGCAAGAGTTAGAGTATGCCATGCAGCAAAATAAGCGTCTGGTGCCGATCGTGCATCGTGAAGGGTTTGATCCTGAGCAGATCCCATCGGCCTTATCCCGCCATAACTGGCTCTTCTTTCGAGAACAGGATGATTTTGAGCAGGCACTTCAGTCACTTCTCAAGGCAATTCATACTGACCTGGATTATGTGCGATCGCACACGCGATTGCTAGAACGGGCGATCGAGTGGGAGCATCAGGAACGAGATGAAAGCTTTTTACTGCGTGGCAAAGATCTGGCCGAAGCTAGACAGTGGTTACTCCAAGGCGCTGCCAAAGAACCTCATCCCACAACGCTGCAAACCGATTACGTGTTGACTGGCGGGAAAGCAGAAGCCACTCGCCGCGAGGCTGAAATCAAACGCCAGCACGCTGAAATTAAACAGCAGCGACTCTGGCTTGGGTTGGTGTTGGCAGCCCTGACCGTGGCAACGGGTCTAGGCATTGTCGCGTTCAGGCAGTACCGTGTAGCAAAAGAAGGCGAAATCAAAGCGGTGCTTGCCTCCTCTGAAGCGCTGTTTGTCTCGAACCGTAAATTTGAAGCGTTGATTGAAGCGTTGCGGGCAGGCACCTTGCTGAAAGAGTTATCGAACCAAAAACCAGCACTCCAGGCGCAAGTACTCACCACGCTTCAGCAAGCTGTGTATTGGGTCAGGCAGTCTGATAGTGTGCAGGCTCATCAGAACGGCATTACCGATCTGGCGTTAAGTCCTACTGGCACTGGTCAGCCATCAGGCACGGCACAAATTCTTGCCTCTGCTAGCCGAGATGGCACTGTAAAACTCTGGCGATCGGATGGTTCCTTTCTGCGATCGCTAGCAGGACATACCGATACCGTGTGGGACGTTAACTTCAGCCCTGATGGGCAGACGATCGCCACCTCCAGTCGCGATCGCACCAGCAAACTCTGGCGAGTCGATGGCACCTTACTCGCCACATTCAAAGGTCATACCGCTAGCGTCTGGGAAACGGCCTTTAGCCCCAATGGTCAAGTGCTGGCTTCTGCTAGTGAAGATGGACTGGTGAAACTGTGGCAGCCTGACGGAACGCTGATTAAAACGCTCAAAGCCCATGCAAATGGTGTGAAGGACGTGGCTTTTAGCCCCGATGGTCAATTTTTCCTTTCGGCAGGAGCGGATGGCACGATCAAGCGCTGGCAGTTGGATGGCACGCTACTATCAACCCTGGAAGGACATCAGGCGGGCATTAAAAAAATCAGCCTCAGCCCCGATGGTCAGTTTTTTGCCTCTGCTAGTGCAGATAAAACAGCCAGATTGTGGCGGCGTGATGGCACTCTCGTGAAGGTGCTAAATGGGCATACAGCTGCCGTCTCAGGGGTCGTGTTCAGTCCCGATCGACAACTTCTCGCCACCATCAGCTACGACAAAACCGTCAAGCTCTGGAAACTGGATGGCAAACTTGTCGCCACCCTAAGCGGACACCAGCACATTGTGCATAACGTGGTTTTCAACTCAGATGGTCAAACCATTGCCACCGCCAGCAAAGATAAAACCATTAAACTGTGGACGCGGAGTGGCACTTTACTAGAATCGCTGACGGGCCATACCGATTGGGTCAGTCGCATCGTCTACAAGCAGGATGGCAAAACGCTGTATTCTGCCAGCGAAGACAAAACCATCAAGCTCTGGAGCTTTAATCAACCCTTGCTGAAGCGTTTGAGGGGACATCAGGATGCCGTACAAAAGGTGGTTTTTAGTGCCGATGGACAGTTTGTGGTCTCCAGTGGTGATGATGATACGCCCCGACTCTGGCGATCGGATGGCACGCTCGTTGCACCGCTTGCAGGACATAAAGGCGCGATCGCAGGCGTGAGCTTCAGTCCCGATGGACAGACGATCGCCTCAACCAGCGCAGACAAAACGGTCAAACTCTGGAATCTCGACGGCACGTTGCGAAAAACGCTGACTGGCTATCAAGACACCGTTTGGGAAGCCCGCTACAGCCCAGATGGACAACTGATTGCAACAGCTAGCGATGACGGTACTGCCAAACTCTGGCAAGCAGACGGCACACCGCTAACGACGCTCCGACATCGCAGCAGCCTTTATGACATTCGGTTTAGTCCTGATAGTCAACTGATTGCGACCGCCAGCCGAGATGGCATCGTCAAACTTTGGCAGCGAGATGGCACTTATTTGGCAACTCTTGAAGGGCATAGCGCGGCTGTTTACCGCATCATCTTTAGCCCCAATGGGCAACTCCTGGCATCAGCGGGCAAAGATGGCACCCTGCGACTCTGGCAACGGGATGGTACACCGTTGAAAACGCTCACTGGACATCAAGGCTCTATCTTGCAACTTGCCTTTAGCCCCGATGGTCAGACGTTGGCATCAGCCAGTGCAGACAACACCGTCCGGCTATGGCAACGCGATGGCACCTTGCTCACAACCCTGCAAGGACACAACGCCGAAGTTACCGATGTTAGCTTCAGCCCCGATGGAAAAACGATCGCGACTGCCAGCTATGACAACACCATTAAGCTCTGGAAGACTGACGGTACACTGCTGAGAACCTTGTTAGGACATGAAGGCGCGGTTGCCAATCTTGCCTTCAGCCCTGACGGGAAGCTCCTTGCCTCCGCTGGACAGGATAAGCAAGTGATGCTGTGGAACTGGAACATAAACCTGGATGGACTCATGGAGCATGGCTGCACCTGGCTGCATCGCTACCTGACTAATAATCCAACAGTGACTGAACGCGATCGTCACCTTTGCGATGGCATCAGCCAGACGTGATCGATCGCGTTAGCTGGATTTCTTAAGCTCAGAGAGGTAAGCCTGTCAGGTTAACGTGAGTTCGACGAACAGAAATTGATACAAGAAAAGCTGAGACTGGTTTTG
>NZ_JCACKR010000021.1:0-7245 GCF_059505485.1 Stenomitos rutilans | reverse complement strand
CCATTGCCTTGCAACTAAGCATAATTGCTTGTAGAAAAAGTGACATGCTCCCACTTGCTTAGACTTGCTTAGTGCTATTAATTGTGACTAAAGCCACAAAAAAAGCAGAGATCAGATCTCTAAGACCTGATCTCTGCTTCCGAAGCCTAAGATCAATATTGTGTCGACAAGAACTATAGTTTAGGCTTTATCCTGAAAACCTCTGGATATAGGCGTTCAGCTGGTGACAGCAGAATCAAACTAATAGTTTTATAACAACTCAAATCTAACAGTTGCTATTCTTGAAAACCACTGTATATTTACGGATTAGGCAGCGAAAGATCGCTAGGTTCAGAGGAGACGTTCCCTTAGTAAAGGGACTGAATCAAAACCTATGCGTTGTCTTGCTAAGCTACCCTACTGTTGGTTTTGGTCTATTTTCTACAGAAACGCCATGCCGCAGGTTTTGCCCAACACATTCGCCAACACTGGCACATGGAAAATCGCCTCCATTGGGTCAAAGATGTGGTACTCAAAGAAGACCAAGCTCCTTTATGCGATGGCCATGCTCTCACCAATTTCGCGCTTGTGCGAACGATGGCACTTAATCTCGTTCGACAGCATGGCTTTGACTCCATCACCTGGTAATGACGTCGCATGGCTCATGACATCCACGGTCTATTTTCCTACTTCCAATCGATCAGCCCTGATTCAAAGAGGGTCGATCGCCCCTGATGTTGTTTAGCTCCTAGTCCAGCTAGAGAAAGGGCAGACTACGAGCGATTTGTACCCCGGTGGGCAGCAACCCTGCTAACGCGCACTCAGCGGCAGCATCAGCGTAATAAGTCGTGATGGGTAGTCGCACGGTTTGAGTCGAACCGACATGCATTTCGCTCAACCAATAAACTTGAGCAGCCAGGATGCCGATTTGAGTGTTGCCAAGGCGGCGGCGGATGTTGATGGGGCGCGGCACAAAATTCTTGCTGCCTTTGATCTCTCTAACACCGGTCGTCATCACTGCCGCTTCCACGTCAGAATAGGACCAAGACCAGCCTCGTTGCGGGTTCTCCCATGCCTGCGTGGTTTCATTCCATTGCCCCGCGCGATCGTAGCCAGATTTGATGATTTCAACGACATCGATCTGCTGTACACCAGCGTCTTGTAGTGCTGGCACTAGTCCTTCCAACAGCCTAAGTTCATCTGCTTGCAACAGACCATCCCGATGAATCACTAAATGGGTGAGCGGGGCTTGCTCTTGCTCCTCAAACAGGTTAACCAGACCAAAGACTGCGCGCCGAAGCACTTCAGAGTTGAAAGTTTCTCGATGCGATTGGAAATCGGTGGCAGACCAACCAATGACCTTGCCCTGTTGGTTCACGACAAAGGTCGCTGCGCCGACGGCTCGCCCCTCTTTGCGTCCAACATCTAGACCCATAAAGGCTTGCGCTGTGCCTGGCATCCGCCGCAACTGCCAGGGGCTATAGCCTAGTTTCCCCAACACTCCTAAAAGGAGGTTGTCATTGCTATTGCGAGTACGATCGCGAATCGTACTGAGTTCAATGCCTTGAGAGGGCAATCCGCGCTGCATGAACTCACGCTTCAAAACCGGGTAAGGGTCAGCGTCTGGCCGGTTGCGATAGTGCTCCTGATCAGGAACGCACATGAAGGCCAAGTCAAACCCTTCTAGCTGACGACACTGCCGTTGCAGGTCGAGCCTGTTCTCTAGTGGGTAAGCGCGATACTCAGACAACGTCAGCTTGATGGCAAAACTGTCAAAGTATTGTGTTACGCCTCGGCCCCAAGCCTGAATGTCCTCTCCCTGGGGATAAAACACGACTGCCTGGATCTGCGCTGGCCTCTCTAAGAGCTGTTGACGCTGTAAGCCCTGAGCTGGATAGGCTCCCCAGACTGCATTCCCAAAATCAAGATTCTGCTCATACCCCGTGCCGCTTGCATGCTGCACGAAGTTGATTTGGGGAGAAGGCGCGTAAGGATCTGGGTTAAAGGTGATGCACTGCTCTAAGACGCTGAGTCCACCCGCCTGGTTGAGACGGGTAATCGCCTCAATGGCTTGCTTAAAGCGTCGATCAATTGGCCAGACCTGGGCGTTGAATTGTTTGCTATCCACATCATCGCGGGTAAAGGCTTTGCGCAGCAGTTGTGGGATGTGGGAGTAGATGACATCTTTGCCGTGTGAGCCATAGTTGACTTCGACAGCTTTGGTGTCGGGAGGGATGGTCTCAAGCAGAGTGGCAGCAACAGTGCCTCGACGACGGTGGTACTCAAGTACGTTAATGTTGCCTAAGCTGGGTAAGGGAGTGGCAACGGTGAAGTCAGCTGGTCCGACGAAACGACAGGTTTTACTGTCATAGGTCTGGACCAGCGGTTGATCGAAGGGGATAGAGTCAGAGCCGCGGTCTTGAAGATTGAGGCGATCGTGGTACTCATTACTGTAATCAATAGAGAGAAAAACGTACTTCTGCTCGTCAAGTCGAAGGTCCCAGCGTAAATAACGTTGGGCTTCGATGTCGCCAGAAAGGACGGTAGAACTCTTGGCAAACGCTTCACGCGCATAGGCATTCACCTTGAAGTCTCGTTGCTCAAAGTACTGCACTATAGCTCGGTTGACGAGTTGCTTGAGCGAGGCGTTGTAGTGAGGATCGACTAAATCAACGGCTTCGACGGTCAAAACCTGAAACGTCTCGCAGGTTGTTAAAGGGGATGCACTCAATAGTCGCCCCGAACCGCCGGTCAGAACTGCCTGTCCAGTTTCTCTGCGCAAGCGATTGGCTAAACGTCCCAACTCCGCAGCCAAATCACTGGGTGAGACCGCTTGCAGTAAATCGATCTGGTGGGCATAGAAAGGAAGACTGTCAAAGGGGCGAGTTGAACGAAAGCTGAGTTCGCAAATTCCCATTGCTTGAGTAGCCAACGCTACAGCTAGATTTAACTACAGATTCTAGCCCCATATCTAGTAAATGCATACTGATGCTGTCTTTTTTCTACTGTCTCTGGCTGCCAGCCATCAAGGCGCTTGGGTCTGCTGCGTCGCTTGGCAGCGAACCGGCTGTCATGCTTCAATCGACTGGGTCCAGTTGTTTGAGCTGCATGTGTTTGTGTCCCAGCACCAACTCAAACGTATCACCCGGCTGGAGCCCCATTTGCTGGGTATAGGTTGCGCCGATTAACAAATGACCATTCGCTTGCACTGCGATCCGGTAACTCGCACGGCGTCCAGCCCGACCGCCATCAGCAGCGACCCCGTCCAGCGTGATGCCTTCCGCTTCAATTAAAGCTTTCAGAAACTGCAGCAGGTTGACGCGCTCCCCACCACCCTTCGTCGCCGTGTAATAACCGCAGGCTTTCGCTTTCTGGGTCTTGCTCAGAGTCGCTAACGTCTTTACCTTCTGCAGTAGCGCCGTGCCTATCAGGGGTTCGATCGTCTTCTGTTTCGCCATGCTGCTTCACTTCCAAAAACCTGCACTCTCATCATGCTGGATCGTAGGTCACAATGATTGACCAGGCATTGGCCACGATCAGTTAGTGAAAAGAGGGGGCAGTGAGTGGTCAAAGAGAACCCGGTTTTTGGGGGTGTACTAGTGGCTATGGACTCGTTCTGGACTAATTTTGGCCAAAAGTGGGTAGTACAGCGGCGTTTTTGCCCGTTTGCAGCGGCTGAAATCCTTATTTCACGTGGCACTTCTGCGCCCTTGGGCAGAAGGGCTTGGAGATCGACGGATCATTGCTTTTCTCAAACTCAGCCCAGGCAAAGCCTCTCGGTCATCTGGCACCTTTTTGCCTCTATAGCGGCTCGACCCCGAGTTGGGATGAGGGCAAATCAGTTGTACATCGTGTCACTTTATAAATTTAAGGAAATATTTATTTGAACCCTCCGGAGCAACAACTGCTGAAAGTGACTATTGATTGAGATTCATAGAGTGAGCAGGGAACGTTACCAAAGAGGACATGAATAAGCCTAAACGACCAGGTGGTGAACTATCAGCACGACCGCTTCATTTTATCTGGATTTGTGATTGCTCCGGTTCTATGCTGGTTGATGAGAAAATTCAAGCGCTTAATAGTGCAATCAAAGAAGTTATCCCGCATATGCGACAAGTCGCGGCAGATAACCCAAACGCCAAAGTGATGATTCGAGTTGTTAGATTCTCTACTGGCGCTGAATGGCACGTTCAAGAACCAACGCCTGTCGAAACCTTCAAGTGGGCTGATCTAAAAGCGGAAGGACTTACAGACATGGGTAAAGCTATGAGGCTCGTAGCGCAAGCACTGGAGTCTTCTTCTATGCCAGACAGAGCTTTACCACCAGTGCTTGTACTAGTTTCAGATGGACAGCCTGTTGACGACTTTGAGCAAGGGCTAGCGGTCTTGATGGAGCGACCGTGGGGAAAGAAAGCTGTTCGCATTGCGATCGCGATTGGTCGAGATGCCGATTATGAAGTTTTACAAAAATTTATTGGGCATTCAGAACTAAAGCCGCTTGCTGCTAATAATCCTGAGGCGTTGGTTAAGCATATCAAATGGGCTTCCACAGCGGTACTGAAAGCTGTCTCTTCTCCACCCAGTGAAAGAATCAGCCAGTCTTCACCTGGTAGAAATGTTCCCATCATTCAACCAGCGCAATCTAATTCCACGGTGAGTATTGATGATGTTTGGTAGAGGATAGTCCGGTGAACCAGAGAAACCAAATGAGATGGTGTTGCAATGGGCGAACTGTCCGGGGATCATCTCACCTGCGTAATGGACTGCCCAACCAAGATTCTATTTATTGGGCAACGCCAAATTCCGACGTTGGACCGCCTCTAATCTTAGCAGTGTCCGATGGGCATGGGAGTCCTGCAAATTTTCGCAGTAACGTTGGCTCTCAGTATGCTGCTCGAGTGGCTGTAGAAGTGCTGGATAAGTTCCAACAGAATGTGCAGACTCACTCCATTGACTTAGCAAGATTGACCGAGATAGCACAGCAACAGGTTCCTAAAATGCTGGTGCAGAACTGGCGGCAATCAATCACTTCTCACTGGGAGTCTAACCCTTTTCAGGAACAGGAATGGCAGAGATTACTAGCTAGAGATGGAGAAGAGGCAGTACAGAATGTGACGGGTAACCCTATTCTTGCATATGGGGCAACGGTTCTGGCTGTGCTACTCGCAGACTCTTTTATTCTCTATGTTCAGCTTGGAGATGGAGACATTCTGTGTGTCAGATCGAATGAGCGTGTTTTCAGACCTTTGCCAGAAGACAAGCGGTTGATAGCAAATGAAACCACTTCACTCTGTACCCGTAACTCTTGGCAAGATGTTCGAGTACATATCGCACCAGTTGAAGCAGGAGTAGTACCAAATCTAATCCTGCTCTCAACTGACGGATATGCTAACTCCTTCAAGTCTGATATCGACTTTTTGCAAGTTGGTCCCGACTACAGTGAAATGATTAAAGAGGAAGGGCTTTGTCAGGTTGCTGAACAACTGCCAGCCATTCTTGAAGAAGCATCCCGAGATGGGAGTGGTGACGACATCACTTTAGGGATTATTTACTTACTACCAGAAAACAATGATGAGATTGCACGGCATCTAACATCTACACAACCACCACACATACCAGAAGAAACTATGACCAGGTCGCAGGAACGTGTCGCAGACTTAAAAAGTCTTGAAAGCAACTTCAGAAGCCAAGTTAGGCAATTAAAAAATCAGATTACTTTACTGTCTGTAGGCTTGGGAATTTCAATTTTGGTTGGTCTATCGAGTGTTGCTCTAGGATTTTATCTGCTATCAAGCAAGGGTGCTTCACAGACTGCTGAAAACACAAATTTAGCCACAAATAATAACCAGAAGAAATTAGAAGAATTAAAAAATAAGACAAGTGCTTTAGAAAATAAGACGAAGAATTTAGAAGGATGCTTAAAAGGACTCAACAGAATTCCAGAACCGTCTTCTACTAAACTAATTAACACACAGCTAAAGAATCTAAAGGGCTGTGTAGACAGATCGGTCAAATCATCTGAAGGTAAGAACAACGAATCAGGTGCAGGAATACCAGAAAGTTGATAAACGTTCATATATCACAATTAAAAGAGAAGTGCTAAGGACAGATAGCTTGTGAATGAACTACCGAGACAGAAGATTTGTGAACTTATTGGGAATCATCCTCGAATCGCAGAAGACTCCAAGCTATGTGAGAGTCTTCTGAAAGATGTCTGTGGTGATCACAGAAAAGAAATTAATCTCCTAGTTAGTGCTGTTAAAGAGCAGATTCCACAAACACTATCTCAGTCACAAGGAGCTTTCCCCGAACTAGTGCTCAGCAACCTGGTTATGCGTATGCATGACAGCTTAGGGTTGGAGGAAAGTTCAGCGCAGTGGGCAGTTGCAAGTTGGGCGATCGCGCTTGGGGTCGTTTCTCCAGACTACAAGTTTCCACACCATAAAACTCCAGAACCAAATCCAGTGCTCAAGGAGGAAAGCCCTTCAGAGCTTCCAACAAACCCTGCTACTTCAAAAGTGCCTTCCCCTTCTAAATCCTCAAGGAAGTGGCTACTTATAAGTGGAGGGCTCGCTACAGTCGCTGTTGCAGTTATTACTGTGACTGGTATTATACCGAAACCAGATCCACGACCGTCGCCATCACCAACTCAAGAGACTTTGAAAGGAAATTACACTCAGCTCGAAAAGCATTTGAAAGAGCGTAATTTGAAAGCGTCAGATGAAGAAACTTTTAGGGTAATGATACAAGTTGCAGGTCAAAAATCAATAGAGCAGGGTTATTTTGACTTAACCGAATGGAAAAGCTTCTCCTGTGCAGATTTAAACAAGATAGATCAGCTTTGGCGTGAAGCAACTGCGGGTAAGCAAGGTTTCAGTGCCCAAAGAAAAGTCTTAGAAGCCCAGGGGAAAGGGAAGGATGCTGGTCAAAAGTATCTCAACCAGGTAGGACTGAAACAGGGTAACGACAACCTAGTAGATTTTAATTACGATGAGCAAACTAAAGTAACCAAATATACTGAGGATAAGGAACCAAAATTTGCTAATCCCCCTGAAGGACAGTTGCCAGCAATGCTGTATTGGAGAAGCGATAATGATTATCGTTTTGATGCAGTTTATCGCTGCAAAATTAGAGGCGAACCTGTTTCCAGTAGACTACTTATCAGTCCAAACGTTTAAGTAAAAGTTACCAGTTCTCTTAGCAGCTTCTTCAACTCAGATCTTGCAGCATTCTCGATAAACCCATTTAGGCAAAGGCTTGAGGACA
>NZ_JCACKR010000020.1:0-7303 GCF_059505485.1 Stenomitos rutilans | reverse complement strand
AGAACGCAGCTTCTTCCAGCTTAATTTGCTCTCGTTGAGGTAACAAAAGAGGGATAATAGCCGCCTTCAGGAGCGCGTAGATTTTTGACCACTTCAAACACTTGTTTGGCATAGGCACTGTCTGGATAAAGGTAGCGCCAGCCAAACGCCGCCTTGGTGCTAATGCTACGAAACTGCGGATACGGCTCATTCTTTTCGGTGATGGGTGCCCAGGCAACCCCGTTCGCATACACCGTGTTGTACAGAAAGTAGGGTGCGCCATCCAGATTGTCTTCTGAAACTGCTGTGAGTTGTCCAGTGGCTTCAAACCGTCGCTTCTGTGCCTCTAATACCCTGGCAGCATAATCTCCCAATTCTCCTGGTAGACCAAATTCAATGCCATCCAAAATGTAGGACTCACTCACCACATAATTATTGGCGTTGGTGTGTTGATAATCGCGTGTATCAACTGGAATTTGCAGTCCGTTGACATCCACAAAGGTAAACGGTTGGAGGGCGATTGCCTTGGGTGCTTGAAACCCCCACAACTCAAAGCCTCTAGCTGCATATTCCTCGTAGCCTAAGCGCCCTTCCTGCACGGGTAGCGTGGTGCCATCGGGAAGCACCGTTGCGCCGTAGAGCTGACCATTTTTAATGGCTTTTGCAACTTGCCATTTACCGACAATACCTTTGAGCCAATCGTTGTATTGAGGGTGGCAGGTACGGAGAATATGAAAGGCCGCCAGCATCCGTCCCAAATCCAGAGCTGACCAACCCAGTCCGCGATCGACAGGTTTGTTGTTATAATCCACCAGTTGCCCATTCGCTGCATGATAAACCTTATTGGGCAGGGTATCTTCAAACAGTTTGAGTCCGCTTAAGGTGGTTAAAAACTTGTTGAGGCGGGCATCAAAATCCGATTGAGGAATGAGGTTGAGCCAGCGGGCAGCATTGAGGGCTGTCAGGTAATTGCCCATATCCCACAGAGACCCGGAGGGATAACCATCAACGGAGTTGGTAAAACCGGTATCCGGTTGATAATTGTTGAGAAAATATTGCCATGCCGATCGGGCATACTCCTCTTCTTCAGACGTTAGGGGAGCGCTGAGAGCGGCACAACTTCCACCCGAAACAGGGCTGGCTGAAGGCGCAGGAGTCGGTGCCTGGGCAACACTCGGTGCAAGCGTGAATACCTGAAGGAGCAGTTGGAGGCTCATGCCTACCAAAAACCAGGCGATCGTCCTTAACCATTTTTGCTGACGATAGAACTTCATCATGGCTCAGTTCCTCACGATGGATAATCTCACGATGGATCGCAAAGCGTCGCTAAGGATTGATTCCTGCCCAAACGGTCAGAGGTTGCCCAACCTGCTTGTACAACAGGCTCTCTAGAATCACACCGTTGTTGTTGGCAGTGAGCGCTCGATTTGGCTGTTTTAACGTTTCGTAAAAGCCGTTGTACCAACCTTGATCAGACTTCAGGTTAGCGGGAACAAAGGCAAATAATTTTTGGGTGTATGGTGTGTTGTAAAGAACATGCCAGCCGATCGCCGCTTTGGCGCTGAAGAATCGCAAGTCGTTGCGTTGCTGGCGCGTGTCGGTAATGGTTGCCCAGGGTTGCCCGTTTACAAACAGGGTGTTGTAGACGAAGTAGGGGGCGCGATCGAGGTTATCTTCTGTCAATGCCGTAAGCTGTTGCGTTGCTTGATAACGCGCTTCTTGTGCAGCTAACACCCCATCAGCGTAAGCTTTTGGTAAGGATTGGAAACCAGTTTCAATACCATCCAGAATGTACGGCTCACTGAGCACATAATTATTGGCTTCAGAGGTTTTGTAATCGCGTCGATCGTAGGGAACGCGCTGTCCGTAGAGATTTACAAAGGCAACGTGAGTTTGAGTATTGAGTGCCTGTTTAACATCCAATCCCCACAGCTTCAACCCGTAAGCCGCATAGCTTTCGTAGCCCAACCGTCCTTCCTGGTTGTACTGCTCTTTGCTCTGCACGATCGCAGTGCCATAAAGTTGTCCATCTTTAGTGAGGCGTCTGAGTTGCCAGTGTTGCCAGACGGCGTTTGTGCGATCGCGCAATTGAGGATACTTCGTACCTACAATCTTGAGCCACAGTGCCATCCGTCCTAGATCCAGAGCAGACCAACCAATTTCATCTCGCTTATTTAATTGACCGTAATTAACAGGTATCAAGGTTTTCGCGTTGTAAACCTTATTTGGCAGCTCATTTTTATAAAGTGGTAAAGTTGCCAATGTCTTTAGCATGCGAGTCATTTTTGTCTCAAATTCACTCGCTGAGACAACGTTCATTTCCTTGGCACTGACGAGAGCTGCGATCGCCGCCGCCTGATCCCACAACGTAACGGACGCAAAACCATCGGCTGAATTCACTAATCCTGTCTTGTCATTCCAGTTCCGCTGAAAGTATCTCCAGGCTTGGCGGGCAATTTCAACCTCTGCGGGACTCAACGTGCTACCCCTCGCAAGTTCCAGCTTCGTTGCCTCTAGCTGCTTGGCGTTATCCGTTTGATCGAATGCACTGGTTGATTGAGCATCCAAATTAGCAATCTCTACCAATGCAGGGTCAACGGTTGTCGATTCCCCTATCCACTGGGAACCCACATAGCTCAACGAATCTGCCAGATGGTCTTGCCAATAATACCAGCCAGAGTCTAGTCCGCTCAAACCATGACCACCTGTGAACGCATGGAATTCGTGATCCACATCAAGCTGCTTGAGTACCTGGTGAAACGCTTCTGTTGAGTTTAGAAACTCTTTATCAGCCGATCCTGCTTCCAGATAAACCTTTAAGGGTTGATATTGTTCAGGAGCAAGCGTCTGAATGACATCCATAGGACTATTTTCAGAACCACTTCTATCGGTGAAATAGCCGCTGTGACTGAACAGAAGATGGAACCGATCGGTATAGCGCAACCCAATATTCAATGCGCCCCAACCACCTGAAGACACGCCACCCAACGCCCAAAAGCGAGGATCATCTAAAACGCGGTACTTCGATTTAATTTCTGTGGTTAAATCAGCCCCAATCAGCGTCGCAACTTTTCCATTCGCACCGTCAAAATACTGAGGATCCCATTTCGCGCTACTCCCTCGACGATCGTTCCCGTCGGGTGTAATCACGATCGCTGGAGGCAATTTGCCGTTTCGGTAAAGTTTGTAGAGCGTTTCGGTCAGCGCTCCACACGTCTGCCACCCCCCAGCATCGCCATGACCGCCATGCAGCAAAACAACGACTGGGTAAAGCGTTTGTGTGCGCTTGTCATAATCAGGCGGCAGTACAACACCATAGCTCCGGGTTTCTGCCATTGCCTTGCTGTAGAAGGTATTGGTTTGAAAGCGAATACCACGATCGGGTGCCATGCTCTGGTCAAATTTACAGGCAGCGGCTTGCCGTCTAACGGTTTTATCGAGCATGTTCTCTGTCAGATTGACTGCATCAGAAGCTGCTGTTGGTTGAGCTGATGTGGCAAGAGCCGTTTGGCGAAAATGGCTGGAGAGATGCTCCATCCCTGCAATCAGGGCGATCGCGGTCATCACTCCTCCCACCGTCGCCAGGATAGACCAACCTTTCGGGGGAGGCTCAAATTCAGGTTTCATTCAAAGTCTCTTCTTGGCAGATACGAATTCACCCTTAGAGTTCCCAGAGTTTTTATGAATAAGCTAGTCAGGTTTACGTAATTTGCTCGCGTCCCTGTGGAATCTACGTCCGTACAAATCTGATGCCGAGAATTTATACCAGTTTTGAGTTTTGAGTTTTGAGTTTTGAGTTACGGTAGCCGCACTCTGTAAACAGTTGGCCTTACAATCTGTAGCCTAAACAAGCAGAAATGGTATGAGATGAAAGAGAGTTCACTTTTTGAGCGCGATCGCTGACTCAGCTTTTCGCCTGCACGTTTTAATGACTACTGAGATCTTGCACCGCTTGCAACAACCCGCTCTGCAATAAATTGCGGGCTAATAGCAGGAAGTCCGTTTCAACGGACTGACGATCAACCCAGTTGGCTCTGAATTCACTAAAGTGGATTTGCCGCTGGTAGCCCGTTTGCATCGCGTTGCTGTAGGCATAATTTTAGTTCAGGGTAGGACGAAGCGATCGTTGAGATGCCTAAAATACGTCTGTTTGAGAATGGTGCAAGATCTGATACCAACTTGAATTGAAAATGCGACACATCTTGTAGGGGCAAGGCATTGCCTTGCCCCTACCCACCGATTGATCTGTAGCCGTTATTCTTTAAATCGGTATGAGACCACTCTTATACCATTTCAAATTGAAAATGCGGCACATCTTGTAGGGGCAAGGCAATTGCCTTGCCCCTACCCAGCGATTGATTTTTAGCCATCATTCTTGAAATCGGTATTACTAGCGTTGCGTTGTGTTGTTCACAGGCTCTTGAGAAAGATCCATTTGTGCAAGTTCAGCCGGAGAGACATAGCCAAACGCAGGATTTGTAACAGCCTTTTTGTAACCTTCATTCTTGCTGCCGTTGCTATTATAAAAAGCCCAGTCGCATTCCTTGTTGATATTGAAATAGAGAATGGCTCGGACTCCTGGTGCTGCTGCAAGGTAACTGTAGGCATCGTCTAACCATTGATCTTTCATACTCAAACTGGAGCCAGTTTTAGCCGTACTGGTGGTTGCAGTCTGAGCGATAAAGATGGGTTTTGTGGGTGCCATTGCCCGCATGCGATCGAGATAAGGGCCAAAGACCGCTTTGGGGGTATCCCACTGCTTCCATTGGCCTGCTGCGCTGTTACTGCAATAGCCCCAGTTGTAGGCACTAAATGCAATGACATCAACCTTGTCATCACCCGGATAGTAACGCTCAAAGCGTTGCTGGTTAGAACTCCAACCGTTGGGCACAAACACCCAGCGTACTGCTTTGGGCGGCACTCCACTCTTTACAAAGATTGTTTGAATGTGCTGGAATGACACCTTGTAGTTCTCTGGGTCTTCTCGGTAAGACTCCCAGGAGCCATTCATTTCTGGAAAGGGCGCAATGAAAACGGTGCGGTTTTGACCCTGCGATACCCACTTGGCATAAGCTTTAGCGGTTCTCTGAAGCGATCGATCAAGGTTTCCTCTGGCAATCTCTGCCATTGTGCGAGAAGAGGTGAGGTTGATGAAAGCGGTATAGCCCTTCTGTCGCAGCAGTTCTAACGGTACGGGGATATTGTAGTCAGGATTTGAGTCTTCGATATCAACGAAAAGCCCTGCGATCGAGAGCTGCTTTCCGGCCCAGCGATCGAGTTGATGCAGTTCTTTCTCAACCACATCCGGTTCGCCCAAATAGCCTGTTTGATAAATACCCAGCATGACTGGAGCGTTGGAACTTTTTACCAACGCCTGCTTCGATGTCGCGATGGGTTTGGCAGAAGCAGAGCGACCAGGATCACGGCTCAAAGCTGGAAGATGGCTATAGCTGGCTAAGGTTGCCAGTAGAAGGGGCAATAAAAGCAGTTGTCGCCTATTCCAAATAGCCTTGATGGTTTGAGGTGATGCGCTTTTATGGTTGGTTTTTCGATCAATCATCTTGAATTTAGGCAAGCCTATCCAGGTTTTCTTCTAAAGGGCCCATAGAAATGTCTCTATCATCAAAACTTGATTCGCAGCTGCCCTGTAATTGAGTTACTCCTATAATTGTCATCTCCAACGTTGCGGCTTTGGACATTCGATGAGGCATAGCCTAAATCTGCCTCCACACTGGGCGAAATCTTGACCGTGCAGCGCGCCTGATAGCCACTAGCAGGATCAACTTTGCCCTTCAGCCGTTGCTGCCCTAACGTCGCAGAGAGATGGCAACGCAGAAACTTAAAGACATCCCCTTCCCAACCAATCTCACCGTTGTACACCAAAAAATCAGGTGGAGAAAAGTAACCACTGCGGCTCTCAAGATCTTTGCGATAAACCCAGTTAAAGACATTAAGCGCCAGGGAAAATTGTCCGATTTTGCGCTCTAAACGGCTAAATGATTGCTCCTCAACATTGCCATCACTGTAGCTGCCAAGACGCAAAAGGGAGAAAAAGCTGGTATTGCGATCAATCTGCCAATAAATATTCGGACCAAATCTCCAGGCAGAAATCTGGTTATCTAACGTTTGGGCATTGAACTTGTAAGGCCCTTCTTCTAAAACACCAAACAAGGTTACTCCGGGCGTAACCTGACTCTGTAGCTCAACATCCAGATTTGGAGCAACCGGAAGGCGATCGAACACATCAACGCCAGCCGCAACTTTCAGCGTGGTAGTGGATGTCAGTTTGTGTTCCCACCCGACCTGAATGGGAACGTTGTTGACCGACTCAACACCGCGTTGCTTGAAGAAGTCAAAACCTGTTTTGAACCGGATTTTGTCACCATTTCGCAAACCAAACTGTGCCGTTTCTTCAATAATGCGGTTCTGTTGACCAAAGGTATCTTCATCATTGCGAAAGTCTGTTTGCAAACTCTGCAATCCTGCTACAGACGGCTCTCTATCATTAGCAGGAGGTCTTAGTTTGGGGGGCTGCGGCAACGGTAGCTGCAACTCAGGGTTGTAATTGTCCGGTCCCATACTAATGAGATCAGATGAGGTTGATGGAGTATTGGGAGTAGCAGGGTGTCTTTGGCGATCGCTCAGGACTGCAACAGAGTTAATTGGCTCTGCTAGCTTTGGTTCGGCTAGCATTAATGGGACGCTTGTCTGCACAGCAATCATGTCTTGTGAAGAAGCAGAAGACGCCAATGGTTCTGTCATGGCCCAGCAATTAGCGCTTCCAACGAACACCCAGACAATGCCGTTAGCGATCGCCCATCGCCAGACTGATGGCTGCAATTTCAGCCTTTCGTAAAGTGAAGATACGCAAACACAGACCTGTAGATCAAACATCACGGGTTCAGCTAAACGAGATAAAAGCTCAATTGGTCTCGCAGCTCCAAATTGGTGGGAAGGAGCAGCCATTTAGCTGCAACTAGGTCTACCACCACCTGCAACCTGTTGCGCTATCTGCTGTAGTGTTCCCTTGGTAGATAAATGAATCTTCACAGCTCTGGCCGTGCTACACGCTTTGTTTTTTCTACAGCTCCTCAAAAATGTATAGTGTGATACCGATTAAAAGAATGACGGCTACAGATCAATCGGTGGGTAGGGGCAAGGCAGTACCTTGCCCCTACAGGATGTGTCGCATTTTCAATTCAATAGGACTTACGCAGTTGGGGCGTAGAAAGGTGACATAAGACTTGAGGAAATCGCTAGAGTGAAGGTATTAGGACTTACGCACAAGCCATTTTGAGCGATGGATGTTTGAGTTGTTGACACA
>NZ_JCACKR010000019.1:0-7654 GCF_059505485.1 Stenomitos rutilans | reverse complement strand
CACTGCTAAGCCGCAATCACTATGATTTCCGGTTTTATTGAATCCATAATCCTTAATGACTTGAGTACTGCAACATTTTGCGCAGCACACCCCAGTGCCCCACCGCAGTTGGCGCACCGTTTCGTCGCACTTGGCATCATCAAGCAGGCGAGTGAGATTGAGGTTAAGCATGACAACAGCCCGTTTGTTGGACGATGGCCTCCTACCAACCTACTCTGGTCAAAGTCACCTCCCTGGATCACCGATTGAGCCTTTACGATTACCGAGCTTAAATGGCAACAATTGTTAGGGCAGATACGGCTAAAGCTTGACCCTGCTGTGAGCTACCTACCAGCCATTGCTATTACTTCTTATAGCCGAGAGTATGGTGCTGATGCCGCTTTAAGCGCTGGTTTTGACCGCTTTCTTACTAAACCAATAAACGCTGAGCCTCTAGTAGAAGCAATCTTGCAGCTCGTTGAGTAAAGAGGGTAAACGTCTGTCTCTTTGAACGGTTCAGCCATGCTTATTGATCGCGATGCGTTTATGTTGCAAGACGGGGGTAGATCTGCGATTGAAATGACCAGGATGCTCTCGGTCAAATAGAGTTTCGCTAGCACCGCTATTAGAAGAATGCTCTGGCAGTAAGACGCTTTTTAATTAGCACAATTGAAGTACGTCTTACTGCCGATTAAAGCTATGAAAGATGACATTATCATTGGGTGCGTTTGTGTCGTCCGTGAGCAAGATGATCAAATTGGCATTTACACTGCGGCAGTCCAGCGTGATTCCTTATCGCATCAAAGATGGAGCACTAGAAGTTTTACTGATCACGTCTACCAAGCGCAAGCACTGGATTGTACCTAAAGGTTGGATTGCAATCGGTTTCAGTGCTGCTGCTTCAGCCGCCAAAGAGTCATGGGAAGAAGCAGGCGTTACGGGTAGAGTGATCATGCCTGTATTCGATGTTTACCCCGATCACAAGTGGGGCTACCCTTGCCAGGTCGAAGTCTTTTTACTGTCTGTTGAAGCCGTAGCCGAAGCATGGCCGGAGGCCCAAAAAAGAAAGCGACAATGGCTGAGCTTGACGGATGCTACCAATCGAGTTACAGGAAAAGCGCTTAAACGACTTTTTAGCAAGCTACAGACAGAAGCCGCTCTGCTTCATTTTGTTGATACATAAACAGAACGCTATAACCACCGAAATCGTGAGGCGAGAACGCCTATAAGCACAACTAAACCCAGCGATCGCCGGAAGTAATTAACGCCTTGAAAGAGTTCTTGCCATGCCCAAGTGAACAAAGAGCCAAACGCCAAAGCGTCCAGAAGTGTGTGAAGATTGCCACTTGTGGGCAAGAGGTTCAGTAAAGTCGCTGCAATCCAGGTTAGAAGTGGCAGGTTGGGAAATTGAGCGATTACAAGGTTGCCATCGCTATCCCGAAAGGTTCGATCGAAGAGAGAGCTTTCCATACTTCTGAGCTTACCTGGAACTCGCTTTACGTTCCTCTCTCTTTGGGTGAACCACAAGGTTGTCAGGAGACAAAGCGTTTGAGGGCTTAGGAGCAAACCCTTCAAACGCTCAATCAGCAAGTGGTATCGAAGCATATTAATGGAGTTTTTTGTCTGCACTCTCCCTTAATCAAGCAAGTGCGATCACCTGATTTATAAGCACTTCGGGTTCGTATAGCTCAATTTGGGTATGCCTACTTCAAAGGCTACGCTAACAGGCTGCTCGAAGGTCTTGGATAATAGATACGAAGCCAAAACCTTTGAGCAGCTTGACCCTATGGAGTAATCTCTGACGTCGGCTTAGCGCGTTGAAACCGTCTCTGCCCTATTACCCTTCGCCACAACTGCTACCGTTTGTCCTTTGTGCAACTTCAGCTGACCCATTTGGCGGGGAGTTACTTGAAAGGTCTTTTGCTTCCCAGACATTAGTTTCAGCGTTAATGTGGTTTTGGTAAACGAAACTACTTGTCCGCGAAGGTGAGTGCTTGTTACCACTGCATTTTTCCCGCTTGCGGGAGTCATGGTCGTACTCGACATTTGACCAGCAATGGATGGATCATGCAAGACAGCCGCTAGTAGTAAAGGCAAAGCAGTGCTAACCAACGCTTTCAGTTTCTTCATTGCGATCGCTCCTTCTTGAGATTTAACAAGACACAGTGACACAGCGGCTCGAAGTCAGTGTGTCACTGTGTTGTCGATCGCTTGCCAGAGGCCGCATACAGGCAATCAGGCTTCAGCCCTCACGTTTTTAGGCGACAGAGCATAGGACGAAAGCCAGTCACGGTAGGCTAGGGCTTCGTCTCTAGAACCGAAGACGGGTGTTCTTAGAAAGGGCAAGTGCGCGATGGTACAGGAGCGAACGAGGTAGATAGATGCCCCCCATTGCAAATACCAAAAGTGTTTATGCATGGTTTGCCAAGCTCAACAGGGATGAAATATATACGTTGTTATAATCCACTCGGTTTTAAACTGTTTCGGAAATTCTTTAAAAAACTACCCATGCGGGTGAGAGCCTAACTTGCACAACCTCAATGGATAGAGAATGGCCGCGTGGATGCGCAACGCGTCGTTCAGCACACACCCATCTACCCATCGCCCCCTGCACTTAAAGTTGACAGTCTACTAGGGCGCGTCATCAATTGAGCTCAAAAACCTTGAGTATCAGCCTTACCGCGCCCGTTCTAACAAACAAGGCTAGGGGCTGGAACCTTTGCTGCGAGACATGTGCATTAGTAATTGATGACAGCCCCTAGTACAGCGCATCAAAAGTTCTGCAACGTCGGTTGCAAGAGTGCTGAGTGCTGTAGCTTGCTGCCGCTTTGCGGTGGACTGAGTGCTGAGGACTGAGTAGCGCTCAAGCCTGTTGCCTCATTTCTGTTTCAGAACACTAGTCCGATCGGTTACAAAGGTTTCGTTGGGTAATGTGCTTGACCGCCTTGTTTTTGTAAAGGCTGGAAGATCTATCAAAGCTGCAAGTGCAATCCGCTTCATGTGTATTGCAAAGAACGACACATACTTAGGAGCAAGACCCGATCGCTCACATCCCGTTTTGTGCAGCCTGATGAGTAAGCCTGCCCTCTTCGCACCATTCGATGAGAGCAACCTCAAAAAAGCAGCCTTTGTATCTAGTCAGGCAGTTTTTAGACCCCTCCAATCCTTCTCCCCCCACAAGAGCAGAGAGTCAAACAACTCAAAGTCCCTCTCTTTAGCCGCCTTCTCAAAGGGTGGAGGACTTGACTTGAGGGAGAGCACCATCACCTGATGAAATAGAAGGCTCTAAGGTATCCTCTAGAAGCTTTTCTAAACTCCGTACCCTTTTATCTAATCTGGGTACCAAAACATGCCTTTAATGCCTTCTGGGTCAGACATAAAGCCTAAATTTCGGTAGAAATCCACTACTTGCGGGTCTGCAAAAAGCGTAATGTTACTAATATCTTCACTTCGTAATTTTTTGATCACCTGCTTCATGAGCGCCTTGCCCAGCCCTTTACTCTGGAAGTCTGGATGAACGACCACATCCCAAATAGTTGCGTTAAAGGCATGGTCAGAGGTGGCGCGTGAAAAACCGATGAGCCGCCGATGCGAACCTTGTTGTTCCCACATTGAAACGACTAAAAAACTATGCTGAATTGCTTTCTTGACTTTACGCAGGGGACGGCGAGACCAGCCAACCGCGTCACACAATTCTTCGAGTTCATACAGGTCGATTTCTCGCTCTGTGCTAAAAAATATGCGAGCGTGAGACCGATCGCCAGTAGCCCTAGTGGAATAGTCCTCCACTTGCATCGCCTGAGATGCGGAGGGGGCATCAGAACTGCTAAACAGGCTTTTCCAAAAACCCATGCGAGCGTGGTTAAGGTAGTAGTTAGATCTCGGTAATAGATAGTATACGCTCTGTGCCCTTTCCGCGTGCGGTTTCCCTTGCCAGATTCATTAACCAGTCACCGTGTTCTAAGAAAATGACATCAGAGCTTGGAAATGAGGCGATCATTAACCTAAAGTAAAAGCTCTAACGCTGGACGATCGTTCACAGTACAGATGGTCTTAACCTAAACAAACGAGTTTTTCCGATTATGGCTCTGGGCTTAAAGTCATCGACGCTAGAACTCTTGAAGCGCTTCAACCGTGCGTTTCCCCAGTTCTATGAGCAGTTTGTCAGCAGCGAAATTCAACTGCAAAATTTGAGACTGGCATATCACCTTTACAAAACAAAGCAAGCCGTCATTGAGCTGAAGCCAGAAGGTAGCAAGAGTGCGTTGCATTTCGCCTATCGCAACCAGTCGTTCCTGCTGAGCGATATTTTTGGCGTGCTGGCAGCTTACGGTCTCACCATCCATAGCCTCAGCCTGTACGGGCAGATCTACCCGCCCATGCTGGTCTTCATTAAGCTGATTGTTTCTCGCAGCGGCAAGGCGTTGAGTGACAAGACGGCTGAAAATGTCTGTCGGGCCATTCGAGAAGCATTGGCAGGGCGCTTTGAAGTTGAGGAAATGCTGGCGGTAGAGTTCAACCTGGATGCGGGACTGGAGCAGGTAGAAACCGAGTTTTATGTGGATCCGGTCTTTCACCTACCAGCACTGTTGATTGAGGCAGACAACCAACCAGGACTTTTCTATAAAGTGATGTATGCCATCTGGCAAGAGGATCTGTTGGTGGTGAATGCAAACCTGCTGGTGTGGCGTGGACGGACTCGCCTCATTCTTTATCTGCTGGGGCCCAACGAAAGTTTGATTCCAGAGTATTTAGGGCAAAAAATTGCTGAAGGAATGAAGCAACGGCTTTTGGGAAGGCGGTTTTAGAAAGATAAAAGGTAAAAGGCAGAAGGCAGAAGGCAAAGGGCGTTATTAGAAGAAAGCTGACTGCTGACCGTTCGACCTTAGCCTTTGCTTCTAGCGTTCCCTGTCGGGTTACGATAGAGGGATGCAGACGATCGACATTCTGGGAGTGCCGCACGCTTACGAATTGACGGCTCCCACTGCTTCAAAGGCTGTTCTGGTGTTTATTCATGGCTGGCTCCTTAGCCGCAGCTATTGGTACCCGTTAGTTGAGCAACTATCCCCCAGCTATCGGTGTTTGTTTTACGATTTAAGAGGGTTTGGCGCTTCTCAGCCTTGCCATTCGGCAACCGACAAGCCTGTTCCCCTTGGTTATGGCCTGCTTGACTATGCCAAGGATTTAGCGATCCTGCTCAAGGAATTGCAGATTGAGCAGGCTTGGCTAGTCGGCCACTCGATCGGCGGTAGCATTGCGCTATGGGGAGCCGATCAACTGCCGCAGCAGGTTAAGGGGGTCATTTGCTTGAACTCTGGAGGCGGCATTTATTTGAAAGAAGAGTTCGATCGCTTTCGGGCGGTAGGGCAGCAGTTGGTCAAGCTGCGTCCGCGCTGGCTGTGCTACATGCCATTCCTTGATTTGCTGTTTACGCGTGCCAGTGTGACCCGTGCGATCGCTCGTCAATGGGGACGACAGCGATTGCTGGACTTTGTTGCTGCCAACTCCGAGGCGGCGTTAGGCATGCTGCTAGATTCGACGACGGAAGCAGAAGTCCATCTTTTGCCGCAGGTGGTGGCACGGTTAAAACAGCCCGTGTATTTTATGGCTGGGTCGCAAGATCCCATCATGGAGCCGAAGTATGTGCGCCATTTAGCCAGCTTTCACCATATGTTTCATGCCTGTGGTGATAATGTGGTCGAGATTGCCGACTGCGGACATATGGCGATGGTGGAGCAACCTGATGCCATAGCGACTCACATGCGGGCGATTTTGGCTCAACATGAGGTGTGAGAACCAGAAACATGGCTAAGGAGTAAGCGCAATGTTAGTTTGGTTCATGCATGGAGCTTCGGTCAGAGCAAGCGGATATGCTGATCCACTGCGATCGCGCATCATCAGTGATTTTCTCGATCGAGGGTTGTCCAGCCCAGAGTTCTACTCCGCGTTTTGGGGCGATGCGCTCGGTCGCACAGACGAACTGTGGGGTTGGATTCAGCAAGATCTGGAAGCCTTCAAATGGGATCATCCTCAAATTGATCTGGACGATGTGTTTCACTATCGTCAACGGCGTGAACAGCTCATTACTGGGTTCTTTAACGATATCTTTAGCTACCTCAATAGTCAGCAGGGGCGCGAAGTGCGTCGGCTGATTGCGGTACAGTTGCTCAGCTTCTTGACCGAAAACCCCTTCGAGGAAGACATGCACATTGTGGCGCATTCTCTGGGCAGCGTGATCTTGTGGGATATTCTCTTTTCGGAAAGTTTCGACGATTCTGATCCAGCGTTCTACGTTCGCCATGCCATTAAAGGGTTGAGTGGACGCAGCGAAGGGCGCAAGGTGAAACTTAGAAGTGTGACCACACTTGGATCACCCATTATGATTTTTAGTCAGCTTTTACGGATTAATGGCGATCGACTTAAAGCGTTTGCCAGCCGCTATCTGGGTGAACCACTGCGTTGGGTCAATGTGATTCACGCATCAGATGTGTTTGCCTATCCGATTCGCGCCAGTCTGGAGCTAGAGGATACAACGCTGTATTTTCAGGATCATTATCTGGGCGATCGCAGTTTTTTCAAAAAGCAACTGGGAGATGTCACGATGGCGCTGGGGCTGGTTGCTGACCATAGCCGCTACTGGCGCAGTAGTCGTGCCGCAGGGGTGGCGATCGCAAACTTGCTGGACGATCGTGCCACCCTGGAGCAAATCAGCCCTATTTTGGAGTTTGGAGAGTCTGATTAAGCGTAATACCAGTTCTCAGTTTTGAGTGTTGAGTTTTGAGTGACGGAACCTGCATAGCATCCCCGGTTAGAGTGCATCATCTGTAACTCAATTAAAAGGAAATGGTATTACAGGCGGCACCAGCAAAGCCAGAGCAGTGTTGGCTTCACTATGGCAGGTTGATGATCCCAGCTACCAGCCAGTTGATGAAAGAGTTCTACAAGAACCTATCTACTGGCACTATGAGCAAAGCTGAAGCATTGCAGCAGGCACAACCAACCTTAATGGGAGCAGAGGCGCGCGTAGCGAAACAAATACGTGGTGATAGTTTCAAACTACCCATAAGCGATGGCTCCACACCTTCTAAGTAGGTGGGTGGAATTAATTGTAAGATAGAGCGTTAGCTAAATTCGCCTATCATGCCTGCTCCTTTACGCATTGTTTTGACCCCTGAAGAAGACCGTACCCTCACAGAACTGCGACTAGCTCAGAACCTTCCCCAGCGCACGCGTGACCGCGCCCACATGTTGCGACTGAACGCTCAGGGATGGAATGTGCCCGCGATTGCGGACATGTTCGAGTGCCATCCTCATACGGTCAGAGCGACACTGCGACGGTGGGAAGAACAGGATTTAGGCGGACTATGGGAAGCCCCAGGACGGGGCGCAAAACCAAAGTGGCAAGCCTCAGACTTGGCTTATCTGACGGCGTGCTTAGAGCACGAACCCCGCACCTACAACAGTCTGCAATTAGCCAAAAAGCTGAAACAAGAGCGGTTAGTCGATTTGAGTCGTGACCGACTCCGCCGACTCCTTAAAAAAAACTTACCGCTGGAAACGCACTCGACATAGTCATCGTCGCAAACAAGACCCGGTGCAAAAGGCGCGCAAGCAGGCAGACTTAGACACCTTAGAGCTAGCCGCACAGGCGGGGCATATTGCACTCAAGTATCTC
>NZ_JCACKR010000018.1:0-7680 GCF_059505485.1 Stenomitos rutilans | reverse complement strand
GCACGGTTTCGGAGGAGAGGGGGTAGACGGTAACGCCTGCCCTCGACTCTTCGACTCACTTGCGTATTTTCGATCGCTTTCACAGTCACGCGACCAGCCTAGCCATTCTTTGTGATAGTAATGCCCAATGGCGACCGAATTACTATCACGTTGGCAATGCTGACACAGAGTTAACGTTTCGGTTTGGCATGGTGAAGTTGCTCGATTACCGCGATCGGTGGACGAAACTGGAGTGCGATCGCAATCCCTTTGCCGTTGTCGTGATGGCGCATCTAAAGGCGCAAGAAACTCAACGAGATTCTCAGCAACGTAAAGAGTCGAAGTTGAGCTTAATTCGGCGGTTGTATGAGCAAGGCTATGAGCGACGAGAGATTCTCAACCTGTTTCGATTGGTTGATTGGGTTATGATCCTTCCAAAAGGATTAGGTCGGGAGTTTTGGCAGCAGTTAAAGGCTTACGAGGAGGAACGACGGATGCCTTACATCAGCAGCGTCGAGCGCATGGGAATCGAGCAGGGAATCGAGCAGGGAGAGCGATCGCTGGTTCTACGACTCCTGACCCGAAAAGTAGGAACATTGCCTGAATCAGCAACTACGCAAATCAATGCTTTACCCCTTGCTGAGCTAGAGGCACTGGGGGAAGCCTTGCTGAACTTTTCTCACCTGTCCGATTTGGAAGCATGGCTGACAGAGCAGAAACAGTAGACGATCGCCAGCTACTCGAAAGAGTCATCTAAAACTCAAACGAGCGCTCTATTTGCGGCGTTTGGCGTGACGTTCATAATCCTCAAAACGCAACTTTGCAATTGCATCTCTTGAAAAAGTTCTTGCAACGATACCTTCAGCTCGACCACCTGCGCCCCGATCTAGAGCAACGTTAGTCTGTGGCAACATCACTTGAAGAAACTCATACGTTTCTTGAATACCAACGGGAAGCGCTTCAACGATTGCAAGTCTAGGTGTTAGTTCAAATCCATAATCTTTCGATACTTCATTAAGGTGCTCTTCATTCAGAAATGCTTGTCTACCATTGTCTCGCCAAGCAGCTATTTGCTGAACAGGTTTACTAAACTGCGCCTCAAAATCTGTGAGCACGGCAGCATCAAATAGTCGCCAACCGACACTTTGCTGTGCCGTGTATTGCTTGCTAGCAGCAGTAACCTTACCGCCATACACTTCAAGGTAGGCGACGACAATCTTGCTCTGTGGCCGAGGTATAGAATCTGCAACGCCTTTGAGAGCTTCTACAATACCGAGCGCCGGATTGCCAATGAGATCGCCTTTTGCAAAAAGCAACTCTTCTCTACTCCCTAAGACAAAGCTGCCATCCGGCAACAAGATGATGCGAGAGTTTGTACCATCTACTTTTTCTGTTAGAACAACCCTACCCTCCAAGAGAACAGTCTCTTCCAGCAACATTCCCTTACTGCCAAGCGTATGATAAGTCGGAATACTAGGATATTTAGTCATGGAGTTGAGTTTGGTTAAATCGCAACTCCGTAGTGAAAATTCGTCACTCATAATTACTACGCTAGAGATTAACATACTACAATTGTAGTATGTTAATCTCTAGCCTCAATCTTTCTAAACTTTTCAAAAAAAAACTAAAGCGACTGCTCAACAATCACTCAGGCAACAACAATAGCTAGATTTTCTATAAAAACTAAAGGCTATTTCCCTGACTCTTGCCGTTCGATCGCGCGTTCGGTGCGAGCATTGGGATCAGCTTTTGGCTGCCAAAGTTTGAATGAACCTGTCATCCAATGATCCAGGGCAACGCGCGTTTTGTAGCTGGCACCGCTCAAGGGTTGGGGCAAAAATTGATCACCGAAGCCAATAAATACGAGCGCCAACATTAAAAGAATAGGAATGGCTACTTTGCTGTTAAACATGGCTGAGGTCAGTAAAGGCCGGATGAAGTGGGTAAGGTTATTGTTCCCTGTTACGTCACGGTGAATGATGGAAGATCGCACCCCAGACTCAGATTTTAGACGGTTGAACGAGAAGCATGAAGGGTTTTCCCAATGGCACCCGATCACACGGTAGCTATTTCGTTAAGTCTAACGTTCATCTCAAAAGACTCGCAGTATCATGGGGCGCAAGAGGCAAACCTGATGTTATGGCGATCGCGCTCAAGCTCTTGGATTGCTAGCGTTATTGTCAGTGGAGGGTGAATGATGGACTGTGCTAAGTGGCTGGAGCGATCGCTCATAGGTCGATTAGTTGTGGGGCGATCGGTGAGAATTGCCCTGATGTTTTTGAGTTTGCAGGGGATGAGCGATCGTCCTGGCATGGCTACAACAGCGGTAGCAAATAGTGTCTCTAGCCATGCTACTCAAAAGCAGCAAACCCTCGCACAGACAACGGGCGATCCCAATGCGGCACCGCTTTACCCGTCGGCGGCTCCACCCCCTGCGGTTACGCCTTTACCCAATCAACGGCAACAGCAAGAAGAGCAATCCATTAATGCTGATTATCGCATCAGTGCCCTCCAGCCTGTGGGCAGCAGTACCCTTTGGGTTGGCTCCTGGCAAGGGTTAGCGCAGATCAATCCCAGTAGCGGTAAAATTCGGGCGCGGATCAGCTTGCCCAATCAAACGGTGGGTGCATTGGCGATTGATCGGGTAGGGCGGCTATGGGTAGGCACTTACGACGGGCTAGTGCGCCTTGATCCTCGTACAGGGGAGGTGACGGCACAGAATTTTTCGCTGCCTTCCAATCGTGTCTTGTCGTTGCTGATTGACAAGCGAGGCTATCTTTGGGTCGGTACCGATGATGGACTGGCGCTCATTAGCCCCGATCGAGGGCTGTTGATGACGACACTCAAGAATCTACCCGGTGTTAGTGCCAATGCATTAAGCCTGGATGCTAACGGGAACCTGTGGGTAGGGACGCTAGACAGCCTGGTGCAGATCAGCACAGCCAGCGCGACGATCATGAAGCGTGTTGGTAATTTGCCGGGAACCACCGTTCAAACTCTGGCGCTTAGCTCTTGGGGGACACTCTGGATGGGCACACCGAACGGACTGTTAGAGCTAGACAAAGCTGGCGAGCAGGTGCGATCGGTGACTCAACTACGTGGACGTAATGTTACGGCGCTTCAGTTCGACAAGGTGAACAGTCTGTGGGTGGGTACTACAACGGGATTACTGCGAATT
The DNA here is from genome assembly GCF_059505485.1 of Stenomitos rutilans. Classification (NCBI taxonomy): domain Bacteria; kingdom Bacillati; phylum Cyanobacteriota; class Cyanophyceae; order Leptolyngbyales; family Leptolyngbyaceae; genus Stenomitos; species Stenomitos rutilans. The sequence continues at coordinate 4,523 of NZ_JCACKR010000018.1, read as the reverse complement.
AATCCGTTTAATGGTGCCTCTGCGGGTGCGATCGGCAGGTTGCCGTCCAGCCGTGTGCTTTCCCTTGCGCCTGATACAGGTGACAAACTTTGGGTCGGCACCAGTGAGGGGCTGGCCTGGGTCAGCATGACGACCTTTCGGACGGGAGCGCACAATACGTTTAGTCGCAGCGGACGGTGAGGAGTGGGGATAGGGACAGGGGACAGGGTGTAGGGTGTAGGGTTCAAAGAGATAGAGATGGGGTATTACCTGCTTGGCACTTGTCGGATGGGATAAAGACATTGAGTGAGCAGCAACAAGCTTATTCGGTTATCTGTACCTTTCATGCTGTCCCCTTTCCTCGGTACCCTAGACCCTAGACCCTCCATCCTTCACCCCCTCAATGCCAGTTACGACTCATCAGTTAACTCAGTGGAAACAGCAAGGACGCACGATCGTGGCATTGACTGCCTGGGATTATGCGATCGGCCACGTGCTAGATGAGGCAGGCGTTGACTTGATTTTGGTGGGTGATTCGCTAGCAATGGTTGCTCTGGGGTATGACACTACACTGCCGATTACATTAGATGAGATCCTGCATCATGCCAAAGCGGTGCGACGAGGCGTGACACGGGCGCTGGTCGTCGCTGATCTACCGTTTATGAGCTATCAGGAAAGTGTACAACAGGCGTTGCATTCTGCGGGACGGGCTTTGAAAGAGGCGGGCGTTCAGGCGGTAAAGCTAGAAGGGGGTAACCCCGCGATCGTGGCAACGGTAGCTCAATTGGTGCAGGCAGGTATTCCGGTCATGGGGCATGTCGGACTCACGCCTCAGTCTGTGCATCGTCTGGGCTATCGGCAGCAGGGTAAGTCGCCCGAAACGGCAGAGCATATCCTGGCAGAGGCGATCGCGCTAGAGCAGGCAGGAGCCTTTGCAATTGTGCTGGAGCATATGCCCAGTGACCTGGCTCAGCAAATAACACAGAAATTATCGATTCCGACGATCGGCATTGGAGCAGGCCCCCATTGTGATGGGCAGGTCTTGGTGACGGCGGACTTGCTCGGTCTTTCAGTGCGCCAACCACCCTTCGCCAAGTCTTACATCAACTTACGCGAAACCATTACACAGGCAGTCCAGGCGTATGGTGCCGAAGTCAAGGAAGGAACGTTTCCGCCAGAGTAGAGAGTAGGGTGCAGGGTATAGGGAACACTTACGCTAGCTGAACTTGTTGACGACTTTGAGCAGAAATTGAGTCGTGGGGTTGAGAAAGGCGTTGCGGTAGTAAGTGTCTGCAGCCTTCTTAATGGCTTCTGCTTGAGTGGGATAGGGATGAATCACTCTGGCAATGGCTTTCAGTCCTTGTTTGGTCACCATTGCTAGTGTGATTTCGCTAATCATCTCCCCTGCGTGCTTTGCCACGATCGTGGCACCCAAGATTTTGTCAGAACCCTGTTTCAGCAGGACTTTGAGCAAGCCTTCGGGTTCGCCATCGGTCAAGGCGCGATCGACATCCGAGAACGGAATCACGATCGTCTGTGTTTGCATCCCTTTAGCGTGTGCCTCCGCTTCGTACAGACCCACGTGAGCAATTTCAGGATCGGTGTAAGTAACCCACGGCATGATCAGACTGCTGAGCTTGCTGCGTCCCAGTCCCAAAGGCGCAAATAGGACATTTTTGATAACAAGGCGTGCGGCGGCATCCGCTGCATGGGTAAATTTCCACTGCATGCAGACGTCGCCCGCTGCATAGATCTGGAAATTGGTGGTTTGCAAATAATCATTCACTTCCACACCCTGATGGATATCGTACTTGACCCCAACGGCCTCTAGATTGAGACCTTCGACGTTGGGCGATCGTCCCGCACTAATCAGAATTTCATCGACCACCACGGTTCTGGTTTTGCCGTGCCGCTGATAGTGGATTACTTTTCCCACATCGGTCTGTTCTACTCGCTCAATGGTGCAATCCAGCAGGAGTTTCAGCCCTTCCTGCAAAAAGCGCTGTTGCACTAACTCAGCGGCATCGCCATCTTCGCGATCGAGCAGATGCCCATTCTTATGCAACAACGTGACTTCGCTCCCCAAGCGCTGAAATGCCTGCGCCAGTTCACACCCAATCGGCCCACCGCCAATAACCGCTAAGCGGGCTGGTCGATCGGTCAGTGAAAAAACGGTTTCGTTGGTGAGAAAGCCCGTTTCTGCCAGCCCAGGAATTTTGGGATGCGTAGCACGGGCACCTGTGGCAATGACGGCTTTTTTGAAGTGGAGGCGGACATTGTCAACAGCGATCGTCTGGTCATCCACAAACCGAGCGCTTCCCAGAAAGACATCAATGCCCTGAGCGCTAAAGGTTTGTGCCGAATCGTGATGGCTAATCTCGGCTCGCACTCGCCGCATTCGCTGCATCACCGCCGCAAAATCTACCTTTACTGATTCTGGCGGCTGAATGCCAAAGGGTGCTGATTCTCGCATCGTTGCCGCCACCCGTGAAGACTGAATCACCGTTTTAGACGGCACACAACCTAGATTGAGGCAATCACCTCCCATCAAATCTTTTTCAATCAACGCAATCTTCAAGCCCAGCTTTAAACCTGCCGCACCCGCCGCTACCACTAAGCCCGCCGTGCCAGCCCCAATAACCACCAGATCGTACAGCGGTGCAGGTTCAGGATTCACCCAATCGATCGGGTGTACCTGTGCTAACAACGCCTGATTGTAGTCATCCAGCGGTTGCACAAACGGTTCGTTGAGAATGGAGTGGGGCATGAGGGAGTGGGGATGAGGGGGAGGCAGAGGAGGCGGGGGGAGCGGGGAAGGCAGGGGGAGCAGGGGAGGAGTTTTGAGTTAAAAGTTTTGAGTTGCTCTTTAGCCCACTCCCCACTCCCACCTTCAGCCTCCTGCCTTCTACCTTCCCTAAACGATCGCCCCACTACACGAACTTCCCGCACCCGCTGTACAACCAAAACAATGATGTCCAGTGATAATTTCACGTTGAGCCAGCATCTCTAGATTGAAATCGCGGATGTGAGAGCGTTGCCCATTGGATTGCTGCACTTCGAGATCTAGCATTTGGTTGAAATCGCAGTCAAAGAGGCGGCCATCCCAGGAAATGGAGAGCGTGTTGCGACACATCAAGCCCGCGATCGTGCCGGGATTGAATGCATTCACCAGACGTTCCATATACGCTTGCAGATTACCGGATGTTTCCAGCCATTCCAGGTAGCGCGAAATCGGCATGTTGTTGAGGGCAATGAGGCGATCGAAAGTGATCCCGTAATTTTCTTGCAGCCCGTTTCGCCATTCTTTTTCGATACAGGGATTCTTTTTGGCAAGGCATGTGCCTACTGGATTTGTCACCAGAACTAATTGCTTCTGGGGATCACCTTTCCCATATCCGGCTGCATTTAATCGCTGTAAGGCTGTAATGGATTTCTCAAAAGTGCCGTCGCCGCGTTGAGTGTCGGTGTTTTCTTGCTGGTAGTGGGGCAATGAGCAGACAATCTCAACGCCGCGTGCCGCTAACCATTCCGGCAAATCTTGCATTCTTGGTAGCAATAGAACGGTGAGATTGCAGCGATCAATCACATGCTTCCCACGCGCCACGCATTGATCCACCAGGTAGCGAAAATGGGGATTCATTTCCGGTGCACCGCCTGTGATATCAACTGTATGCGCTTCTGTTTGATCCAGCACTTGCAAGCAGGCACCGATCGTCGCGCGATCCATATTTTCTGCCGTGCGCGTTGGGCCAGCATCCACATGGCAATGGCTGCATGTCATGTTACACAGCTTGCCAAGATTGATTTGAAAAATCTCTAATTTGGTTGGCTGTAGCGTCTGCCACTGATGCGCTGCCAGCGTTTCAGCAAAGTTGCCCTGCTGCGGTGTGTGGGACAAATCTACGGCTGCAAGGTCTGCAAGCTGTTGGTGTGGATCAGCAAGCCGCGATCGACCATACAGCACAGCCGTTTTTGCGTTGGATGGAAAGGTGGATGGGTGCCGTTCAAGGTTAGTCTTAATACCAACCGTCAAGTTCTGTACGGTTTCAGACATTAAAAATCCTTTGCAGCCTGCTTGGGGTCTTCTGTTAAAAGCTTATCGTTTACAAACGGGTGCTGACCGCTTCATGTTGAAACTGTTTTGGGAGCGATTGGATGGAACTTGAATGCTATGAAAAATGGGAACCTGTGGACGGGATTATAATCCCTGTGGGCCGCGCTCAGATTAACGAAGATGAGCAAGGGCTATTGGTTACGTTAATTTTTTCTGAGCTGATCGACGGGCTTAATACAGACCTCCGGCTATACTTCGGTCGCGTAGCAGCCTACACCGTTCACGAAGAATTTGTCCATCCTTGGAATGCCTATGCTGCTGAACCTGTTCCGAAGTTTGATGAAGGAAAGTGGAAGGGCTGGACTTTTCCACTTCTTATGGTCAAGCATTCAGTGTGGCTGAAATCTTTCGAGGATCACCAACTGATAGATTATTCGGTAGTGCGTCAATCTGATGTGGGCTTGATAGAGTAGAGAGGCTCATTCACTAG
>NZ_JCACKR010000017.1:0-128815 GCF_059505485.1 Stenomitos rutilans | reverse complement strand
TCTCTGGAGCGGTCTATGTAATTGTCTTGGTGGTCTATCTAATCGTCACTCAACACGCGGTTTGCCCATCGCCTGTGGAGCTTCACCGTTGACCCACGAAATTTGGTGTTTATTGATGAGACCGGGATGCATTTGGGTTTGACGCGGCTGTATGGTCGTGCTCCCAAAGGTGCACGCTTGTACGACAGCGAAGCGCCTGGTAATCCTGGGCAAAATATTTCCCTGATCGGTGGGATGAGTCTCGATGGCTTGATTGCCAGCTTCAGCGTGGTGGGCAGTGTCAATACCGATGTGTTCTTGTTCTATATTCAGGAGATTCTCATTCCGCAGCTGTGGGTGGGAGCCATTGTCTTGATGGATAACTTACCGGTGCATCATGCGCAGGTGATTCGGGAGGCGCTGGAAGCGGCTGGAGTCAAGCTGGTATTTTTGCCTCCCTATTCACCAGACCTCTCGCCGATTGAGTTGTGCTGGTCAAAGCTCAAGCTGCTGCTGCGCTCTGCCAAGGCGCGCACTCGGGAAGCACTTGACCAAGCGTTAACTCGCATTATCAATGATTGTATTTCCGGCGATGATGCCCTTGGTTGGTTCGCTCACTGTGGCTTATGCATTTGAAAACCGCTGTAATAGGGGAGAGATGGACACGGAAGCGCTGGGACACAAAGACGCGGGAATTCTTTCAATCTTCTGGCTCACCGCGTCTTCCCTTCTCCGCGTCATCTTCTATTGCAGATGTTTCTTCAGTTCAGCGGCGGCTTGCACAAACAGAGAACGGACTGCCGGAACCTCGGCTAAACCATTGAGCAGCCCAAAGTCATGAATCATGCCGTTGTAGCGCACGGTGGTTACTTTCACCCCAGCTTCATCCAGCTTGCGCCCATACGCTTCGCCACCATCACGCAAAATATCGCTTTCTGCAACCTGAATGAGCGCTGGAGGCAAGCCTTGCAATTGCTCAACCGTAGCTTGTAAGGGCGAGGCGTAGATATCTTGGCGTTTTTCTGGATCAGTGATGTACATGTCATACATCCACTTCATTAATGGCGTAGTCAGAAAACGCTTCTCACCAAATTGGTGATACGACTCTGTTTCAAAACTAGCGTCTACGATCGGCCACATCATGATCTGTAGCTTGATGTGAGGTCCTCCGTTTGCTTTCGCCTGCAAAGCAGTAACTGCCGTCATATTGCCACCAACACTGTTGCCAACGACTGCCAGATTTTTGCCATCCACCCCAATCTCTTCACCATACTCTGCAACCCATTTAGTCGCGGCATAAATCTCATTGATTGCCTGGGGGTATTGAGCATCTGGCGTGCGCGTGTAGTTGACAAAAACTCCTGCAAACCCTGAAAGCACAACGAGATCGCGCACCATACGCTTGTGGGTTGGGTAATCGCCCAGTACCCAACCGCCACCATGAATAAAGATGAAAACAGGCAATGTGCCTTTGACTCCTTCCGGTCGCACAATATTGAGCGTAATGGCATACCCATCAGCGGTAATCGTCTTCTCAGACTCTTCAATGCCTGAAAGATCTACCGGAACGGAAGCCTGTGCATCTACAAGAACTTGACGTGCTTCGAGTGGTGGTAATGTTTCTAGAGGCACACCACCTGCATTCAGCAATTTCAAAAATGCCTTTACCTCTCTGGAAAGACGCGGATCATCTGCAACTTCCAAGACTTTCACTGCTGACGAAGTTACTTGAGCGATCATATATTCTCCTTCGGTGGTTGATGGTAAACAATCTGTTGAATTGGCACTACCAAGCTAGCTGACTCGACAATGCCTGTTGATGTACAACGAGCGAGAAAGGGCAATCACCGACTACCCTAAATACTGTTTCAAAAACGCCAATGTGAGACCGAACGCTAATGCTGCGGCTTCTTTACGCAAATGACTGCCAGAACAATCATTAAGCCTTTCTCATTAAGCAGTGATGGGTTGCAGCCGGGATATAAGAAATTGGCTGATATAGGCTGAGATCGCATCCCCATCTTCTTCTAAAGCAAAATGTCCTGTATCGAGTAAATGGAACTCAACGTCTTTCAGGTCGCGCTTGTAAGGATAGGCACCCTCAGCAGGGAAGATATAGTCGTTCTTGCCCCACACAATCAAAGTAGGCGGTTGATATTTGCGGAAATACTCCTGCCATTGGGGATATAACGGTGGATTCGTGCCATAGCTATACAGCAGCGCTAATTGAATTTCACCGTTACCGGGGCGATCGAGAAAATTTTGATCCATCGTCCAGGTATCGGGGCTAATTGCTTCCAGGTTGCGAACGCCGTTAGTATATTGCCACTTTGTTGCCTCCAGCGTGACAAGGTATTCAAGCTTGGCAACATTCTCAGGCGATCGCTCCTGCCAGTAAGCCTTGATCGGCTCCCAGAATTCGCGCAGACCTTCTTCGTAAGCATTGCCATTCTGCACAATCAGTGCTTGCACTCGTTCTGGGTGTTTCGCTGCAAGCCGATAGCCAATCGGCGCACCATAATCCATCACATAAAGGCTATATTTTTTGAGATCGATCGCGGTAATAAACTTCTCCATGATCTCAGCCAGATGATCAAACGTGTAGTCAAATTCATTCACAGTTGGCATGGAACTGTTTCCGTAGCCGGGATAATCCGGGGCAATCAGATGGAATTTATCCGCAAGCGCAGGGATGAGATTGCGAAACATATGGGAGGAGGTCGGAAAGCCGTGCAGAAGTAGAATCGTTGGATTATCACGAGAACCCGCTTCACGGTAGAAGATATTCAAACCGTCGATCGAAACTGTACGGACTGTAGTCATGAGCTTACTCCTTGTAGGGTTATAAAGTTATAAAGAGCGAATGATGGCAGTTTAAGGTAAGTTAATTTACCTCACATCCTGACGGCGACCTTGCTCCTGGAAGTAATTGCGCCAACTTTCGGGTAACGCTTCCAGGTGAGCCGCGCGGTGAAGTAGCGCTGGATCGGTCTGCTCACGGGTATACAGTTGAGTAATATCAGCAACTGTGATGTTGTTCTCGTCTCGGCTGACCAACTCTAGAGTGTCTCCGACCTCGACTTCACCTTCTTGCAAAACGGAGAAGTAAAAACCAGTGCGACGACTCGCAAGAAAACGTTTCACCATATCCGGTCGCCCAAACCGAATGCCGAGCTTATAGCAGGGCATGCGCGGTTGGGTCACCATCAATTGCACATTACCAATCGCAAAGCGATCGCCGATATTCAAGTCCTCTTCTTTCAGCCCAGTAGTGGTGAAATTTTCACCAAAATTACCCATCGTCAACTCAGCGTCAGGCAATTCACCGCGCCAATAGTCGTAATGCTCGAATGGATAGACATAGACGGCTTTTTCTAAACCACCATGAACGGTTAAATCAGCCTGTCCATCCCCGTCTAAGTTGAGCGATCGCACCATAACACGATCGCCGACTGGCTCTTTGAAAATACCTGTGCTTACCGTTTTCCCTTTCCAAGTCACTTCACGCGGAAGCCCGACATTGACAGAGATGAGTTTCATTTGCAGCTCCACAATGTTTAGTCATCAGAAATGGTAACCCTTTATTGGTTTCCATCATCTTTGCTGTCACGCTATAACCGTTTGTATGGCCTTACTTTAGAAGATACACTCGACTTTGTCGTCCACTCCAGGGCTATCATTTGCGTAACCCATCGATTACAAATTGATTGATCCAAAGTATGGGATTTGATTCCAACTTAAGTTTATAAACTCAATCAACTCTAAGTTGGATGTGACAGATTTAAGAGCTGGTAAGCCCCCGTTTCATTGCAATAATGGTTGCTTGGGTGCGGTCTTTCGCTCCCAGCTTGCTTAAAATGCGGTTGATATTCGACTTAACGGTGCTTTCAGTAATTGTTAAGGCAACACCAATTTCTAAATTACTCATGCCCTGAGCGACTAATTGCAAGACTTCTAATTCGCGATCGGTTAATTCGGGATTGTTCATCCGCTCGACTAACTTAGCGCCAACGTGTGATGGAATGTACTGCTGACCGCTATAAACGGTACGAATGGCTGTGCGCAGTTCACTGGGTTTAGAGTCTTTGAGTAAATAGCCTTTTGCACCTGCTCGTAACCCTCGATAGATGTCCTCATCGCCGTCATAAGTGGTTAAGACAATCGTGCGAGCCGTGTTAAATTCAGCACAAAGCGCCGTGATGGCTTCCACTCCTCCCATTTCGGGCATCCGCAAATCCATCAAAGTTACATCAGGCTGTAGCTGACGAAACAACTCGATCGCCTCGATCCCATTCTTTGCGCGACCAATCACCGTCATATCCTCTTCTTCATTGATGATGGCAGCGATCCCTTCCTGAACGATCAGATGATCATCCACAATGAGCACTCGAATCTGAGTATGGGATGTAGACATTGGGGTTAGGTAGAGTGTGGGGTGTAAGGTGTAGGGTGTAGCAAATCTTATTGCGATCTACAACCCTTGAAGATTTTGACGAAGGCGATTGAGTAAGCGTCCTGCACTTTCACACAAACGCATCAGTTCGGTAATGTTACCAATGTAAGTCAAACCATTAGCGAGGAGAAGCAGCGTCTCCAGTTCTTTAAAGCTACCATTAGCAATGCCGAGGAACTGGAGGTATTCCTTACGATGATGCCGCCCATAGCCTTCAGCAATATTTGCAGATACACTAGCTTTGCGAATCTGAGACGTTAAGCCATAGATCTCATGCTTCGGCATAGCTTCTGTCGCTTGGTATACGGCTCGTGCTAATTGCATTGAGACTTTCCAAACCTCTAAGTCACGATAGCTTTCCAATTTACCCATACCCCACACCCTACACCCCTACGCCCCAACTATCACAATGATTTCTGTACCTTGGCCTGGCTGACTTTGGATCATTAATTCACCATGCATCCGCTCAGCCCGTTCACTCATGCCAATTAGACCAAAGCCCCGCTCTAGAGAGACCTGAGTTACATCAAAGCCTTGCCCATTATCTTTAACTCGCAGAAGGCACTGCGTTTCCTCATACACTAACTCGATGTCAATGGTTGTAGCATGAGCGTACTTAATGGCGTTAGTGAGGGCTTCTTGCCCAATTCGCAAAAGATGGTTCTCAACGTGGGGTGATAAAGCGTAGGTGACTCCAACGATTTCACAGGTGAGCTGAGTCTGGCTGGACACCTGCATTTGAGCGGTCAGGCGTTTGAGGGCACTTGGCAAATCGCCTTCTTCCAGGAGTTTGGGACGCAAGGCAACGACCGATCGCCGCGCTTCTGCCAGTCCAGAACGCGCTAACTCATCCACGGTTTCCAGGTGTGTTTCTGCCTTGGCTGGTTTTTTAACCATAATTTCCATCGCGGCTCCCACATGCAGCAAGATGCCCGTAAACGCCTGGGCGAGAATGTCGTGAATTTCGCGTGCCATGCGGTTGCGTTCATCCAGCAGGGAGGCTTCTTCAGCCCGCTTGCGATCGCTAATGTCCTGCCCGATTCCAACAGATAGACGATGATCAAGCTGAACATTTGCCCAGGCGGTGTTTACTAAGCGATCGTCTTTGGTTCTAATTTTTAGATCGAGCCAGGTGCCAGTGGCGGCTAACATATGGTCTAAAATCTGCTCCCGATGTTCTGAATCGGAACTACATTCAGCGACCAGGTCAATATTCTGCAAATCGGCAGATGACCAGCCCAAAATTTGCTCAAACTGATGATTGACAAACTCAATGCGCCCCGTGGCGTCGTAAAGCGTAATCATTACCGGAATGTGATCCACGATCGTTTGGAGAAGCTGTTTCTGCTGGCTTAAGGTCTCTTCTGCCTGTTTTCGTTCAACAATTTCCTGTTCCAGGTTCAGGGTGCGCTCTTCGACCTTTTGTTCAAGTGTGTGGGCATACTCCTTCAGATTTTCCCACAATAAATAGCCATGGCTGGTGATGGCAGATCCCAGTAGCGCCAGCAACGGTGGGATGAGCATGATCCACCAGCCCAGCAGAAAGAAGCCATAGGCACCGCCACAAAGAGCGATGCCTAAGAGAATCACTCTCACTAAGGCTTTTCGTGGTGATGAGGCTGTCCAACCAATGACGGCTCCGATCGCAGACCAAAGTACCAGCCATACCCATTCCATTGGTTCCGGGTAAACGTTCAGTAGTGGTCGCCCATCTAAAGCAGCGCTCAACAATTGACTGGTTAATAGCGCGTGGACTTCAACACCAGCAGGTACGGCAGTAGAGTCAGTGGTGTAGGAAGTAAAAAATTTGTCTTTGAGACTTTCTGCGGTTAACCCAATCAGGACGATGCGATCGCGCACCAGATCGCGTGGCAACTGACCCTGCAAAACATTCGTCAGCGAGATCGTGCGAAACCCTTGCTGGAATCTGGGAAAGTTAGACAGAATTTGATAGCCACCCGCATCAAGACCCACATACCCACCAGTATTGGTTTGCAATGGCTTAAAGACGGCTCGACCCAATCGAAATTTTGTCTGATCAGCATTAAGGGGTTGGCGGCGAATGCCTTGTCGATCAAGGTACAAAAACGCTAGGCGTGCTCCCAGCGCGAAGATTGAGCGATTGTCCTGAGTCCTCAAATACAACAAGCTGCGACGCACCCGACCATCCCTGTCTAGTAGCAGATCGCTGGCACTGACTTGATCACGCTGCTTCAAGAGCGGTGGGGCTTGAACGACTTCACCGTTCGCTGCTTTAATCACATTCTCAATGCCAATTAAGTTTGGTGTGGTCGTGAAAACGTTGACCAATGCCTGATGTCCCGGTTCAACGGGTAGATCGCGAAAAATATCCAGACCAATGACTCTGGGCTGCTGTTGTTTGAGCGTAGTGATGACGCGAGCTAGCGCTGCATCAGACATGGGCCATTGCCCAAGCTGTTTGATATCTGACTCATCGATCGTGATGAGGACAATGCGATCATCAACGGCTTCAACGGGACGAAGGCGAAACATCTGATCCAGCGCCACTAGCTCCATCAGTTGTAGTGCGCCTGTAAAACGCAGCAGCAGCAAACCTCCGGCAATGCTCGGAACGGTAATTAAAACGCCACGCCATCGCCAAAGCTGCTGCTTTAAAGTTGTCCACATGGAATAAATGCGATCGCTCAACGTGGGTTTGTAGTCTCTGGGTTGCTATCAATCATGGGATCCACTCCTCCTGCTTGCAGCAGTTCGCGCCAAGCGGTGTTGGCGGTTGAGTCATTCGGTTGACTACGTTTTAGCTGAAACAGAAGGGCGAGGGCATCGTACCAGGCATTCACTTGCTGATAGAGCACTAGCTGTTCCTTGAGTGATGCCTGCTGGATTTGACGTAGACGACCCGAATCAATCGCAAGGCGTTGCACCATGCCTGTGACAAAGCGATCGTCCAGGCGATCGTTCAGGTTGCAAATGATGGCAAACGCCCAGGTATAGGACTGATCCACCGCTAACGGGGGTGTTTGCGCGGGCAGGGTAATGCTGATGAGTTTGGGAGTCGCGGACAGGGCAATCATGGTGCGATAAATCCCTTGACCCATCCGGCTGCGAAGGCTAAACTCTGCATTCTTTGCACTGGTTTTGGGCACATAGACGAGAAAGGTCGGACGCTCTGCCACTGTGAGTCCTGGTTTTGTCATGGGGCTAAGGGCAGTGAGTAAGGGGCTGGTTGTTACTCCCACATCTTGAGGGCAGTTGGTTGGATCACGCCGTCCCCCAGCGGAGGAGCTACCCGGATTCGTCGGGGGTGGCGGGGGATTGCTTTGTGCAAGTTGTCTCTCCATTCGATCCCCCCATCCCCCCTTAAAAAGGGAGGGTAAGAGTGGCTCTGTTTCCCCCTTAAAAAGGGGGACTAAGGGGAATCTTTGTTGGAATATTGCTGGCGAAGCTGTCCCAGGCACGATCGCCAGTTCTAAACCCAGAGCGATGCTGATGGGAATGCTGCTTAGAAGCACTTTAAGGTCAGCCATAACGTTTTTTACAACCAATTTCCTAATAGAACAAATGGTGCCCAGTAATAAGGAGAAGTGTAATCGTCTTGATGTAATAAAGCGACCTGAGCACGACGCAACGCCTCCGCTTTCGTCACTCCAGGCTTGCCTAACTCCCGGTAAAACTCGATCATGAGCAATGCTGTGGAACGATCGCTGACCGACCACAGCGAGGCAAGCGTACTGCGCGCCCCCGATCGCACCGCTACCCCTGCCATGCCCAACGCTGCGCGTTTATCGCCAGTTGCGGTCTGGCACGCGCTCAGTACCAGCAGTTCGATCGGGTTAAGCTTGCCCTCCCTGGAACGAAGCAGTTGATCCAATTGTTTGACGTTGATGCGCCCATCCCAGGACAAAACAAAGGTGTCATCAGCCTGCGAACTAAACTGACCGTGCGTTGCCAGATGCACAATGGATGAAGCATTGGAATCAATCTGAGCTTGCAGCGATTGGCGGGTGAAGGACTGATCCAGCAACATCTGAGCGGGAATTTCGGCTTTAATTTGCTGCATTTCAACTGCTACATTGGGCAATGCCGCAAAGCCTTCACGCGCTTGACTCAAGCCTGCCAGGAGTCCTTGTAGCCGCGATCGTTGCAGCGATCGCGGTTGCAGCAATTGCAATCCGGGCGTGAGCACCACACTGTACTTTTCAATCAAATATTGCTGTTCATCATGGAGGGCTGCCATTGGCAAACTGCGAAGTAACCCATCCGGTACAAACACCAGAGTTTTCACACCACTTGCTGCCAGTTCAGCCTCTACTGGCTTTAGCAGCAGCTTGTAGACCTGTTGAGCAGCAGGCAACCAATCCTCCACAAAGGCAGTGGGTCTGAGCGCTTGACGCATTTGAGTGAGACGGTGTTCGACTTCCACCTGGGGTAGCAATGTCTTGTGATAGCGCAAGGGCTGGTTGGGCAGTGCCACAATGACGGCTAACTGGTTGGGCAGCATGATGGGGTAAATGACCGCTGCCTGCGGATCGATCTGGTCGATGTTGACGGGACGCGCGTTGGTACAAGCCTCTCGAAAGAAGTTGTCAAGTTCTGCCAATTGCAGCGCTTCGATCACTTCACGCGCTTGTTTCAGGTTTGACTGGTTGGGCGCGTTGCTGTCAGTCTGCAACAGCAGTTCTACAAACTGTCGATAAACGGGTTCGACGCTTTCTCGAAACGAAAATTGTACCTCTGGATTAATTGCTGCCAAATCACTGCGAAGGGATTGCAAGGTTTTGACCGCTGAACCATAGGCAGCAGTAGCGTTGTGTAGATCTCCTGTGGATGTACAGGACTGCGTGCCTTGACAGAACACTCGTCCGAGTTGCCATTCCCATTGATAGGCAATGTCAGGCGCGTTAATCGACTGAGCGAGACTGAGCGCCTGTCGTGTCAGCGTTTTGGCAGCGTCCCATTGCTGGGTGCCTTCATACAAACTGCCCAAGGTTCCAAGCACGTAGGATTCAACACGTCGATCGCCCAACATGCGAACCTGTTGAAGCGCCGTAGCAAGTTCCTGAGCTGCGGCTTTAAGAAGATTGGGAGATGCCACCTTCCCATCACGGCTGATTTTGATGGCGCTTTGAGCCAAGTCAATGCGGGCATACGCAGCTAGCCGACCAGGAGGTAACTGGGCAAGCTGAGATTGAATTTGCGGCAGCCAGCGATCAACTGCTGTTGGGCGATCGCTGGCTGCTAGCAAATTGAATTGGGCAAGTTGAATCTGAGTTTTTACTGTAAGCGAGGGAGCAAGCGCTACAGCTTTTTGATAGAAGTCGAGGGCTGCATCCGTTTCTCCCTGGGAGCGAACCGTGTTTCCCAAACTGAACAGAATACCGCTGATATCGGATGTAGGTACTTTGCCTTGAAGTTTCTGGGCGATTGCTAAACTCTGTTCCAGGACAGTCCGAGATTGCTCTAGATTGCCAACTAACCGCAACATCTTGCCGAGATTTCGCAATCCTGTCACTTTGAGACGCGAATTGGGTTGACCTTGGAGGGACTGCCCCACCTGCGTCAGTAGATTCGTCGCTCGTCTGTACAACCCCTCTGCCTGTAAAACCCTTGCCTGATTGATCTGGCTCCCTAACACTCCGCTGGTATCGTTTATTTTACGGTAGACAGCTTCTACCTGTTCCCAAGTTGCCAACGCTTCAGAGGCTTTCCCTTGAACCAGTTGTAGCTTTCCTTGAGTAGTCAGAACCTGGGCGAGAAAGAGTTGTAAATTTGGAGTTTGGAGTTTGGAGTTTGGAATGAGGGCAAGGCTGGTCGCGATCGCGTCATTCGCCTGTGTCCACTGTCCCAAATCGGCAAACGCGGTGGCGAGGAAGCTGAGAACGAGTGCTTGATTTAGGCGATCACCGTTCGTTTCGTAACTGGTGGCGGCTTGTTGCCAGAGGGCGATCGCGTCCAAAAGTCGCCCTGCCTGATAGTAATCTTCTGCCTGTTGCACTTGGGCGAAAGGAGAAATTGTAGAAGACGGCAGGGTCTTTGATGCCATCTTGATCCGCTCTATATCCTCCGCCTTCCAGTTACCAGCCTCTTGAAAACCACCTGCAATCCCAGCGTGCAAGCTAATCGCGACGAGCCATCCCAACAGAGCCAAAGGGAGCGATCGCCACCATCCCCTGCCTGAAAAGAGGCGTTGTATGACGCGATTGATTTGCCCGCCCCGGTATCCCTCATTCATGACATTGTGTGGCTCCTTCCGATGCTGATAGCAGCGAATATCGGTTTTTGGCTGGGTTTGTACTTTATCGTCGCAGGTTTTGCAAAGCCAGACCAGACTAGATAGATAAGTTAATCCAATTTAAGCCGTTCAGTATGGTGCATCTGGAGGTTAAGGAAGTCATTCAGAATGACGCTGAGAGGTTTACGATCTCGTCTCCGTGGCCCTCTGTCTCCACGTCAGCGTATCCTCCAATTACCGGATACGCCTTACTAAGCTTTGACCATGTAAACTTTAGGCATGGTTGATAAAGCACTGAGTGATTTCCTGACGTTGTGGGTGACAATCGAACCGATCGGAACACCTGTTTTTTTTGCTTCGTTGTCGGCACATCTAGCTCAAACGCAGCGCCGTAAGTCGCGCTTAAGGCTGTTGTTTACTCCACAGTAATTTTATTAGGGTCTATTGCAGCAGGACAAGCAATTCTGTCGGCGATGAAAATTCAGTTGCTTTCTTTGCAAGTTGCAGGCGGTTTGATCTTATTATTGCTTGCCTTGCAAATGATTTTCGGCTTTTCGCACGAACCATCAGCAACACCTGAAAAGGGTCATGATATTGCGGTTTTTCCGCTGGCGGTGCCGTCTATCGCAGGAGCAGAAGCAATCATGGCTGTGGTTTTGCTGACAGACAATCAGATCTATTCAATCTCATCACAGGCGGTAACAGCTTGTGTTGTTGTATTCATTATGACCATCATCTATGGGTTGATGCTGCTGGCTAATCCGATTTTACGAATCATCGGTAATAACGGTGCTGCAATCTTAGAGCGTGTTACAGGCATGATTTTAGCTGCACTGGCTGTCGAACTCATCATGCAGGCTATTGGTGCCCAACGGTGGCTTAGGTAAAGATTAAGAAGATGAGCACGAGGCAGAACAAGGCGCTGCACTTGACCTGATAAGCAGTATGGGTGGTCGAATCGTAGCTTATTTTCTCGACTGCCAAAATGGATGCAATCCCGCAAGAACCGAGAAGCAATCCTGAAAGCGATCGCAAAACTCCGTGAATCACTGTGAATGCGTTCGGTTGATAATACTCCCAACCTTTCAGGATTAGGTTTGAGCTAAAATATAGGCGAAGCAGTTAACTCAAGGAGTCTTAGTATAGCTGCATTAGGCACTGGGCAACCAGAGATTACGCGAACAGAGCGTGGTCTGACAATCACAGGAACCCGCATCACGCTTTATGATGTGATGGACTACTTCATAGCTGGCTATCCTGCAAAGCTCATTCGCGAAAAGCTCTGTCTCACAGATGCTCAAGTTGATGCTGCGCTTTCCTACATCGAAGCTCATCAAAGTGAGGTAGAAGCTGAATACCAACAAGTATTGCAAATTGCGGAAGACAATCGGCAATATTGGGAAGAACGCAATCGAAAACACTTTGCCCATCTTGCTGCAACACCCCCGAAACCGGGTCAAGAAGCTATCCGTTCTAAACTCCAAGCTTGGAAAGATAGGCTTGAGTCCAAGGTATGAATTTTCTGCTCGACTACAACTTGAGAGGACAGGCAACCTTACTCTGGGGCACGATCGCGGCTGAAGGATGGCTCGAACTGATACCGATTCGCTTCATTGGGTTTGAGGAAGTTGGTTTACTCGAAAACAGCAGCGATCGTTTAGTTTGGCAGGTCGCTTAAGACAATCAAATGATTATCCTGACTGCAAATCGGAATATGAAAGGGGACGATTCGCTGGAGCAAGTGATCCGGGAAAACAGTACACTGACATCGCTCCCTATTGTGACGATTGGCAATAAAGAGAGACTTGATGAACAAAATTATCGTGAACGATGTGCCAGTCGTCTAGTTGAGATTCTGTTCGATATTGATAACTATACGGGAGTGGGGCGGATCTACATTCCCTAGCCCTATTCTCTCCAATTGGTGTTTTGATTTGCGATCGTAGTTGAGAAACATTTCGTTGGGCGCGGTCTAACAATTCAAATGCAGCGGACGGTTGAGAGTCGTTGGTGCTAAGTTCAAGGTTGTCTGCCGCCGCTGATTTGAGCCGTTATACAGCTAAATTTTTGGCGGGGCGCAATGCAAACCTCACTTGTCGATGTTCTAGGTTGAGTGAATATTGGGGGTATTGGGACTGCCCTCTACCAGTTCAGCTTGCCCATATCTTTTGGGAAATCGTTTTAACTGCTTTGCGTAACCAACGGTTTGCTTCATCTTGATCGTTCAATGCACTCCAAAGCATGGAAACCATCCACGGTTTTGTTTTGATTGGAAGTTCAAAGATTGTCAAGTTGCAGACCGTTGCTAAACGAAGAGCGATGCGGTGAGGAAGTGCTGCTACCAAGTCACTGGATGCGATCGCAAAGGGCAAGGTCAGCATGTGCGGAGTCGTTAAGGCAATGCGACGCTCTAAATTCCGCTGACTTAAGGCTTGATCAATTTCACCAACGGTATCTCGCCGCAGAGTTGTCAGGGCATGGGAGAGATGAGTGAATGTTTCCAAACTCATGGTTCCCTGCCTCAGTTCTGGGTGCCCTTGACGGGCAATTCCCACAAATCGTTCTTCAAAAATCGGTTCCCATTGGGTTTGCCGGGGTGGGTTGGGAAAAACGCCCAATGCAATGTCGATCGCTCCTTGTTCTAACAACCCTCCAACGCTGTCTTTCTCAAATCCAATCATCTGGAAGTTGAGCGATGGGGCGACTTGATGGCTAAATTCCAGCAGCAGTGGCACCAGAACAAAGCTTGTGTAA
The DNA here is from genome assembly GCF_059505485.1 of Stenomitos rutilans. Lineage (NCBI taxonomy): Bacteria > Bacillati > Cyanobacteriota > Cyanophyceae > Leptolyngbyales > Leptolyngbyaceae > Stenomitos > Stenomitos rutilans. Next base: position 115,415 of record NZ_JCACKR010000017.1, on the reverse strand, counting down.
TCTGAACTGCCAATGGCAAAGGTGCGATCGCTGGAGGTCGGATCAAATGTCTGACTGCATGTAATGGTTTGGCGAATCTGTTGCAATGCCGCCAAGATGCCTGGAGCGATCGCCAAAGCTTTGAGGGTTGGCTCCATTTGTCGCCCTAATCGGACAAACAATTCATCTTCAAACAAGACCCGCAAACGATTGAGCGCTGCGCTCATGGCGGGCTGTCCAATTTGAAGCTGTTCAGCGGCCTTAGTGACGCTACGCTGCTCTAGCAATGCTTCAAACGCAACCAGCAGATTCAGGTCGATCGCTGCTAAGTTTATTGATTTCATTAATAGTATTCATGTGTAATATCGACTTGTTCACTAGTCTAAAGGTTGCTACCGTAACAGCATTGCGAATCCAAGATCTATTTTTTGATGAATATGATGCCGAGAGTTGCAGTGGTCACTGGTAGCCATAAGGGGTTAGGCTATGCGATCGCCCGTCAGTTAGCCCAGAAAGAGGATATTCAAGTTGTACTGACGAGCCGTAAGGAGCAAGAGGGTCTTGCTGCCCAACAGCGATTATCCGGTGAGAGCATTCCAGTGGATTATCATCCCCTGGATGTGACGAGCGATATCAGTGTGCAGCAGTTCACCACTTGGTTGCAGCAAACCTATGGACGAGCCGATATTTTGGTCAACAACGCAGGGATTAACCCAACGATGCAGCCAGAGGAATCTAGCCTATTAACGGTTCAAATGGAAACGATGCTGGCAACCTTTGCAACCAATGTTCTAGCAGTTGCTCGCATGACCCAAGCCCTGTTGCCCTTGATGCAAGCACAACACTACGGGCGAATTGTCAATGTTTCTACCGAGATGGCTTCTCTGATGTTGATGGGTAGCGATGACTATCCATTGGCTCCTTCCTACCGCCTTTCCAAAGTTGGGCTAAATGGACTGACGGCTATCCTGGCAAAGGAACTTCAGGGAACCAACATTTTGGTAAACGCTTATTCTCCTGGCTGGGTAAAAACCGATATGGGTGGTTCTAATGCACCCTTCACCGTCGATGAAGGTGCGGAAACGGCAATGTATCTAGCAACGTTGCCTGATGACGGCGCACAGGGCAAGTTTTTTGCCGAAATGCGGAAGTTGGGTGGGGTGATCGCGCTGCCCTGGTAATCAGGTTTGTGATATTTGATTGCAGTGTTATGACAAAAGGAAACAACGACAATGACTCCAACAGAAGAACAAAACTTGACGATCGCTCGTATTTTTGTTGAGCAATTTTTGGGTAGGGGCGATATGTCCGTAGCAGCAGACGTTCTAGACAAACAGGTGCAGGCGATCACCGGATTGAAACCAGATGGTCCGATCAATGGACGTGAGCAGTACCAGCAAATTTTCAGCAGCTTTTTCGACGCCTTTCCTCCGATTCCAGGTTTAGAGATGATCATTGAAGATATGTTTGCATCGGGCGATCGCGTGGTCGTTCGATTCCGATCCGTACAGAAACATGCCAAGGAGTTCTTTGGTCTTCCTGCAACGAATCGAGATATCACCTTCATTGAAACCCACGTCATGCGGCTACAGAATGGTAAGATTGTCGAAAATGTAGTTAGCGCAACGAATCTGGAGTTTGAAATGTTAATGGCTCCTGTTCTGACACCATTAATCCTTAAGTAAACGCGTAATGCCTACTTTGCGCCACAAACTACCAATGATCGCCGTATAACAATTCTGTTGGAGCGGCGAATAAGGTCTTCACGCTTCGTTTGAATGTTATTTGTCTCCGCTCAACAGACCCGTTACATGCAGGCTCAGTTGAGGAAAGTTGCGGATGGCAATACCTTTACGCTGGATCGTTGCGATTACAGCTATCATCGCTCCAACATTACATCTCTTGTCAGATGTACTTGAGTGGGATAGCGGAAGCACAGGGCGATCGATCTACTTTAAGTGGTTTACGACCTTACCGCTGCAAGTGCCTGGCTGATTGAACCAATTCTGTACGCTTGGGTTGGGGGCGATCGCGACTAGAAAGATTTTTCCATTGGAAGTGATTTGTATTCCGGTTGCTTCGACGATTGGGGCGTAGGGTGTAGGGTGTAGGGTGTGGGGGATGAGGGATGGGGTGTAGGGTAATTTTGAATTTTGAACGTCTCCGCGTCTCCGCATCTCCGCGTCTCCCTGTCCTCCTATCCCAGCTACGACCAGCCTCCGTTGATCGCTCCACTCCGCATCATCGTCTAGCTGTTGTTCCGGCGTGGGCGGCAACCCACCGCGACCCGTGATGACAAACGAGTTGCCATTATCGGCAGGACAGCCTTGAGCAATTAATCCTGATGCATCTGCAAGATCAGTGGGTAGCGCCACTAAACCAGAAGTCGGGTCAATGCCTGCGGTAATGACATCGATTGTGCCGCTCAACGCTGACGTTGCACCTGTGGCAGTGATGTCACTGAAAGGGGTGGCAACCAGACTGGGTTGAATGCCAAAGATGGAAAAGGCATTAATGCGAACGTTGCCGCCCTGAAAATCTTCAGAGTTGGCACTGATATTGCTGTCTTCACTGAGCACCGCAACCAGAAAGCGGGTATCAATAGCAATGTTACCGCCAGGAACGTTATTGCCCGTAGCGTTGGTGGTAATGTTGCTGCCATTACGGAGGAGGATGAAAGGCGATCGCAGATTGATATTTCCACCACCGCCCGTTGTATCGGCACGGATGCTGCCTTGATTGTTAAGGAAGATGCGATTCGCATCCACAAATAGAGAACCCGCCGTGCCAGTACCGGAACTACTCACCGTGACTTCCGCTTGGTCTTGAATGTTTAGACTTCCAGTGCGGAGACTTAAATTTCCACCTGCCCCAATGCCCCCCGCTCCAGCGGCGATGATGGAACCATTCCCTGCTAAAGTAATGGATTCGGGAGCAGCGATTGTTAATTGTCCTCCGCGACCGCTGCTGGCGGTGGAGGCAGAAATCTGCGCCCCATCTTGAAGGTTCACTTGGACACTTTGCCCGTTTCCGCGTGGCTGAATTGTTAAATTACCCGCATCTCCGGCACTGGTCGTGCCAGCAAAGAGACCACTGTTTGCGCCTGATAATTGCAAGTTTGGAGTCTTCACTGTAATGTCGCCTGCTCGACCGTTACTAGATGTTGTGGTGAGCAGTTGTCCACCGCTGTTCACAGTCACCGTATCGGCACTGGCTGTAATATTGCCCGCATTCCCGTTGCCAGTGGTGGAAGCTGAGAGTTGAGCGTTATTCAGAACAGAGAGCGATCGCGCCTCAATCTCAATATCACCGCCCCTACCTGCTGCTTCTGAATCGAACGTACTGATAGCATCGCCACCATCAAACAAGACAACACCACTCGCTTGAATCTGGATATTGCCGGCATCGCCTTGCCCTTCAGCATTTGTAATGATTCTTCCCTGGTCGGAAACGGAGAGTGAGCCTGTTGCAAGGCTGACATCCCCGCCGTTTCCCACCGATCCTGGCGTTGCCGAGGTAAACACGCCACTGCGGAGATAAGTATAACTAGGCGCTGTGCCACGAATCTGCACAGAGTCACGTGCCTGGATGGTAACGCGACCGGCATCGCCTGTACCACCTGTGTTTGCAGTATTGATAGCACCCCCGTTGGTTAGAAACAGCGTTCCCGTTGCGATCGCCACATTGCCACCCTGACCGAAAGCACCTGGATTCACTTGCGTGAAGATAGTGCTGGCTATAGTTCCATCCAAAGACTCACCGTCCACGGAAACGCGATCGCGGGCATTAATTGTAACGTCACCAGCATTCCCCTGTCCCGAGGTTCCAGCAATCATTTGAGAACCCTTCACGAGAGATAGTGATTCCGTAGTGATGTTAATAGCGCCAGCATTCCCGATGCCTGTTGGTTCCACAGTATTAAATATAGTACTGCTGTCTAAGGAGACGCGATCGCGGGCATTGATAGTCACACTGCCTGCGTTTCCCTGTCCACTCGTGTTGGCAAGCAGGTAACTGCCCCCTGTGAGCGTAAGTAACCCTGTCGTGATAGCGATATCGCCAGCATTACCGATACTCGTTGGTTCCACGGTATTGAATATCGCACTGTTATCTAAAGAGATGCGATCGCGGGCGTTGATAGATACATTGCCGGAATTTCCTTGTCCTTCCGTTCTGGAAATCAGTGCAGCGTCGTCTGTGAAAGCAAGTGCCCCCGTCGTGATACTGATGTTACCAGCATTCCCAATACCCGTTGGCTCTACGGTATTAAATACCTTACTGTTATCCAAAGAGACCGTATCGCGGGCATGAATATTCACACTTCCTACGTTTCCCTGCCCTCTCACGCTGAAAACTAGTTCAGTACCTCCTGTAAGAGAAAGCAATCCCGTAGTAATGTTGATACCGCCAGTATTACCGATAGCCGCATTTTGCACAGCGTTAAGTATGTAGCTATTGCTATCGAAAGAGACCGTATTGCGGGCATGAATATTTATACTTCCTACGCTTCCCTGTCCGCTCGTAGCAGCAACTAGTCGAGAAACCCCAGTGAGAAAAAGCGATCCGGTCGTGATCGTCATGTCACCCACATTACCTGTGCCCCTAGGAAGTACTTCAATGCGGATCGAGCCCGCATTAAACAAATTGACTGTTTCTGTCGCATCAATCTGAATGCCCCCTGTTTGAGCGCCAACAAAGCCCAAATCAGCATCAATTCCTACCCGAAATCTGCTTTCCTCACTCAAGGAAACGTTTCGGGCTGTGACTGCAATACTCCCACCTTCCCCACCAAGAACGTTGATTCGGGAGTCATTACTGAGAGAGACATCTGCTCGCACAACACTATCGGGAATACTCAGTTGCCAATCTTCGGAAGTAGTTGACAAACCAACGGTTCCTACTCCACCCACATTTCCTGACTCGACATAACTGCCCGGACTCGCTATCCGTCCGTTATCGAATTGCACAGCGCCACCAACCAGTAATAAGTTCTGTTTCACTGGAACTTGTAAACCTGTGCCGTTGAATGTTGATTGATTGACGATCGGCTTGGGTGTCAGTTGATTAAAGAAGAAGGCATTGGGATTTACAGTGAGCAATTGACTCGGTAATGGTTGCGTCGCGTCGCTGCTGAACACCTCACCATTGGGGAAGCCGATCGCATTAGCAGTCGTTGCCGCAAAGGAACCGCCAATGTTGAGGGATGCATTTGGGCCAAACAAAATCCCGTTGGGATTGAGCAGAAATAGATTTGCCGCCCCATTTGCCCGAATTAGCCCGTCGATATTCGAGACTGACCCACCCGTCACGCGGCTGAAAATGTTCTGCACATCAGCGGCATTGTTGAAATAAGCAGAGCCTCCCGTTGGCACAGAGAACTGACTGAAGCTGTGGAACAGGTTGCCGCCTCGCCTTGCCCCACCATCAATTTGCACGTTAGGGTTGCCTGTGACTTGCGATCGCTCTCCAGCAGGCAACGTGGCATCAGGAACAACTTGAGCGGCGATCGGTTGCACACCACCGAATACCCACATAACACTGCTCAGCAAAACCCATGTCCTTAAATTCCATTCGGTCATCTCGCTGCCTCCAGCAATACGTGAAGCACCTTTATCGTTCCCTAGCCGACTTTGAACGATAACCAGATTGCCAGGAGACTTACTTTTGCTGCAATAGTCATACCATTTCAGGACTTAAACGGCTGTTCCTTTTTAGGCCTTTTTTCTACAGAGCTTGAAATGATAGTGACCACGCTTCAATCCGTTTTAGAGCTGCTGGCTTCTATGTTCCATTTGAAACGCCACTGCTGGCCGTTTCGGGTGTGGTTGGGGTTCGGGCATCATGGGTTGCCCCTCAATAGAGCGGTGATCGCCTTCACCAACGCTTCTGGTGCAATGGGTTTACTCACATGCTGTTGAAATCCGGCTTGCAAGGCCTGTTGGTAGTTAAAGTCTCCAGCGTAGGCGGTGAGAGCGATCGCCTTCACCTGTCCATTTTGCTCAGGTGGAAGACCTCTCACCTGCTGCATCAGCATATAGCCATCCATATCCGGCATCCCAACATCACTCAGCAGCACATCGACTTGGGATTGCAGCAGCAGGGCAATGGCTTCTGCCCCAGAAGCCGCGATGCTTACGGTTGCCCCCGCCTGCCCGATCACAAAGGCAATGAAGTCACGCGAGTCAGAATCATCATCCACCACCAGAATGTGTAAACCAGTGAGAGGGGCGTGGGGTGTGGGGTGTGGGGTGTGAGCATTTTCTCCCCATCCCCCCGTCTCCCCATCTTCCTGTCTTTTTATTAACGGTAGCCTGACCGTAAACGTGGCTCCTAACCCTTCGCCCTGGCTCTCTGCCCAAACGGTGCCGCCGTGCAGTTCCACAATCTGGCGGACGATCGCTAACCCTAACCCTAAGCCACCAAACCTGCGCGTGGTGGCGCTATCTTCTTGCTGGAAATAGTCAAAGACATGCGGTAAGAACTCTGGCGCAATGCCTTTGCCATTATCACGGATGGTCATTTGAGCTTGATTGTCTACTGATGCCAGTTTCACTGCCACATGCCCCCCAGCAGGGGTAAACTTCACCGCATTGGAAAGCAAGTTCCACACGACTTGTTGTAAGCGAGTAGCATCACCCGAAACCATAAAGGCTGACAAGTCAGCAGGGAGAGGTGCGGGGAGGTCTGGTTCTTCACTCGCCACTCCTCTCAACTCACACTTCACTTCTATCCCTTTGGCTTCCGCCGCCAGACGCACCGTTTCCATTGCCGCTCGCATCACCGTTGCTAAATTGACTGCGCTAATGTTGAGACTGAGTTTTCCTTGCAAAATGCGGGAGACATCCAGCAGGTCTTCAATCAGTTCCGATTGCAGTTGGGCGTTGCGTTCGATCGTCTTGAGTGCCTGCTCGGTTTTTGCGGCGTCTAGTCTGCCTTGTCGCAAGAGTTTCGACCAACCGAGGATTGGGTTAAGGGGCGATCGCAACTCGTGAGACAACACCGCCAAAAACTCATCCTTGACGCGATTGGCGCGATCAGCTGATTCTCGTGCAGCTTCGGCTGATTTCCGTGCGTGCTGTTCTCCTTGGTACGATCGCGCACTTTCCACCGCTACCGATGCCATCTGCGCCAGTTGCACCAGCAGCGCTTCGTCTTCCTCAGTAAACTCACCCACATATTTATCGGAAAGTTGAATCAGCCCAACGGTTTGCCCATCTCGCCCGACTAACGGTGCAGCTAACCAACCCCGCATGGGAGGATGGTTTCTAGCTTCTGCACCAAAGCCCCGCCAGCGAGGATGCGCTTCCAGTTCAGCTTGAGTCATGCGGATGGGTTGGCTGATCTGACAAATCAGGGCATAGATGCCCGTCCCGTCTATTTGTGCGTCGTAGTCTCGCCACTGGGCATATTTATCCGAGAGGTGAGCGACGGTAATCGCTTCCGTCCAGTTCTGCTCAAACACGATGTTGATCACCGCTTGATGAGTACCAATGATGCGGTAGGCTTGTGCCGTTACAACGTTTAGCACGGCTTCAATAGAGAGGGTAGCGTTGAGCGCGATCGCCGCTTGATTCAACTCGTGCAGTTTGGTGGTGTAGTATTGCTCTCGGCTCAGGAGTTGCTCTCGCTCGTATTCGACTTGTTTGCGATCGCTGATATCCAGTGCGACCCCTGTCATCCGTATGGGTTTACCTGTCAGGTCATAGGTGCAGGAACCTTTCGCCGCAATCCAATGTACGCTACCGTCTTGCCAACAGGTGCGGTATTCAATGTCGTAGTCGGCGTGATGGTTAATGGAATGAGTCACGGCAGCGTGTGCACGATCGCGATCATCTGGGTGCAGGGCTGCCAGAAAGGTGTCGTAAGACATCTCCGTGTCCGGTGGTAAACCAAACAGCGCCTTACATTGTTCAGACCAGGTGAGGCAACCCATTTCCAGATCCCAAAACCACACTCCCAGGCAAGAGGCGGCTGAAGCCAATTGCAATCGTGCTTCACTGTCGCGCAAGGCTTGCTCAGATTGCCGTTGCTCAATCAGGTCGGCGGCTTGACGCGCCAGGAGATCGAGGAACCGCAACTCGCGATCGCTGGGTCGATAGTGGTCACTCCAATGGGTGGAAACCATGCCGATCGCCCTGCCAGAACGGGTGATCAGCGGCGTGGACTGAGCCGAGCGATAACCCGCCTCCAGATGCATTCGGCGTGAACCATCGGGGTCTTCGCTAGCGGGGACATCAAAATCAATAAAGGTGCGATCGCCCGTTCTCAGGGCAATGTCGCAGGAGGTGTTGGAACTGGCATCAAGGCGGTAGAAATGCTCAAAGACAGCGCGACTAAAGCCCTGGCTGGCAAGCGTCAGCAACTTCTGCGTTGCACTGTCAAGCATCTGCACCGTTCCGCCATTGGCGCGGGTGAGCGCGATCGCGGCAGACAAAATCTCTTGATACAGGGTTTGAATGTCGCCTTCTGTGACGAATCGTGCCCCCAGTTCTTGCAGCAGTTGCGTATCTCGCAGATCGGCAGCAGTGGCTTCCTCTGCGCGAGCACGCTCCAGGCGTGGAAAGATCTGGTTAGCGAGTTCACGGAATAAATCAATCTCATCCGCTCGCCACTGACGCGGACGCGAGTCATACCCGTTGAAGAGAAACTTCCATTGCCCATCGCGCAGAAATGGCACGTGGATGAATGCCTGGATGTTAAGTGCGGCACAGTTCTCTGCATGGGTACGCGGATCTGTATTCGTATCGTTAACGATGACAATCTCTCCAGCCCGTACCGCAATGTAGAATGCTTCCGATACAAACTCAGAAATGCGATACGTGCCCATTAGGTTTGGTGCGTCTGCTCGATGCCAGTTGTGCTGCACGATCGCCCGATCCTGGGCCTCGTCCACATCTACAAAGGCACAGATCGAAAGATTCAAATAGGAGCCGATTTTCGCACCAACGGTTTGCATCATGGCATCAGCCGTGGTGAGATGGGCGCAGTCGTTCTGGATTTCAGCTAAAAAGACAAGGTTGGCTTCGCGGCGTTTGCGATCAGTGATGTCATAGGATATTGCCAGCACGGCATAGATCTCACCCTGATCGTTCACCAATGGAGTGCCGTGAGAAATGTAGTGGCGATCGTGGCTGTCATGCTCATGGCTAAACGGTTCACCCTTTAGCGCTTGGCGGTAGTTGGGTTCATAGGTCGCCGCCAGGTCTAGGTCGAGTGCCTCCCAAATGGTTTTACCCACCAGGTCTTCAGACGTCATGCCTGCATCTTCAAGCGCTTTGCCCTCCGCCAGGAGATAGCGCAAATCGCGATCGACCACAAACACCGCTCCCTGGGGCAGGTTCGCCGCTACTGCACGAAAGCGGGCTTCACTTTGCCAAAGTGCTTCCTCCGTCTGACTGCCCCTGGTTCGCGCTGCTGCCTCGCGTTCCATAGTTTCTCGGAGCGTCTGATCGTGTGCTCTAGCATCGGCGAGTGCCCTGTAGCGTGACCGACTGAGCCAGCTGATGACTCCTGCTGCGATCGCAAACAGGCCCAACTGCACGATCGTTCTAATGCCAAAAATTTGTAAGGAGTAGCGTGGCTCAATCCAGAAGTAGCCAATGGCTAGCATGGACAAAACGGTCGCCAGCAACCCCGCTTCCCAGCCTCCCACCCACGCACTGACCATAACTGCCACAAAAAAGAGGGGCGTAACGGTGGGATAGAGCCACGGTGCCAGCAGCTTCGTCAGTCCCAGTGCTACAACCACACTGAAAATGGCTATCCCAAAGTGAAGCAAGCGACTGCTCTGGTTTCTCCTTCCACCCCTCATGCGTTTGCTTCCTTTGCCAGAAAATATTTGCCTCGAAGAGCCTGGCTCCGTTCCCGCAACGTTACATTAGGGGCCTGAGCCAGTTGGTTCAATAATGTGTCAATTTGCTTGAGTGCTAAAGGAGACAGCGTGGCGCGTCCATTTTCCCACCGATTGATGGTGGCAAAGGTCATGCCTAATTCGTCAGCAAACTTTTCTTGGGAGAGCTGCATTATAGCGCGCAGTTCCCGCACGAATTGAGCGATCGCGAGTTGTTGTAGCCGATGCGATTTGGGTTGGGAGCGCATCTTACGGGAAAAATAGAGAGAGAGCTACCTACCACTTTTGACGGAGATCTCCCTTCTGTTATCTATCTGTAGGCTGAAGCCTTGCTCTGATACCAATTTGAATTGAAAATGCGACACATCCTGTAGGGGCAAGGCAATGCCTTGCCCCTACCCACCGATTGATCTGTAGCCGTCATTCTTTAAATCGGTATGAGCTTAAAATGATGCAACATGCTTGAGCGCTACTCAGTCCACCGCAAAGCGGAAGCAAGCTACAGCACTCAGCACTCTTGCAACCGACGTTGCAGAACTTTTGCTGCGCTGTGCTAGAGGCAACAGTGGAGCCAAAAGTGATCAACTTATGAAATGGATAAAGTTGCCGCCGCGATCGCACGTTCAATTAAATCAGTGTTTTTCTCGCAAGCGCAATCGGTGAAAAAGACGAAAATCCCTATGATTTCTTGTTCACAGAACGCTGGAAAGCCAAAGCCAGCTTTAATGCTGAATGCTTTCGCAATTTGGTTACGCAGAAAGTAACTTTCTGACTGCATGGAAACATCGTTAATCCACTCAGGCTGTCGCGATCGCCAAATTCTTCCTGGCAAGCCTTCGTCAATGGATAAAGCAAATTTTTCACTACAGGCTCTAAACTTTCTCAAGTCTTCCAGGCGATCGGAGCTTCGGTTTGGGTGCCCATGCCAAACTGGACTGAGTTCGAGTAGATTTATTTCTAGATTGGGTAGCCAAACTTCGCCATAATCCCAATCAATAACCTGACAAACCCCACTGAGCGCAGCGGCGAAATCAGCATGCAGTGTTGAGGAATCCATACGCATGAAACTAACCATTATTGAATCGCTTCCATACCTCCAAAACCTCACACCCGTTCTCAAAGGACTGTGGCTTAGCCAAACAATCACTACTGTAAGTACTGCATCGCCTGAAATATGCACAACAACCGTCAGGCTACCGTTTCTAACGGCTAATTAGTGATGTCTTCGACCGCCAGTAGAATCATCTGAGTGCTATCAATCTTGGGCATTTTGCGCGCTTTGAGCCGCATGACTTTACGTCCGATTTGTTCAAAATGATGCTCAACCACAAAATCTTGAAACTGGGTATTGTCAGCAAGAATCGCTTCAAGCTGCGATCGCAGTTGGGGAATGTCCCACTGTCCGTCGCCCAGTTCAAACAGCGACTGCTGCTCGGTTTGCACAGGCGCAACCTGAAACGCCTCGTAGAATGAATAATTGGCGGTGATGATCTGCAACTCATCATTGAGCACAAGCAGCGGTTCCCAAATAGTTTCGACGATCGCAGCGGCGTAGCTTCTGGCTTGGAGCAATTGGGCATTACCGCGTTTGAGTTCATCAATATCAATCAAGACCAATACTGCCCCATCGATCTTGTTGTCGAGCGTGCGATAGGGACGAATTTGCAAATGATACCAGTGTCCATCCCGGTCTTGAATCTCCTGAGTCCTTAAATTGAGCGTCCGAATCACCTCCAAAATTTGTTGCTCTAAGTTGGGCAGATTCAGCTTGTGGGTAATGTCGCTCAGGGGTCGCCCAACGTCGGTCGAGATCAGGTTAAAAATACCTTCAATGGCGGGGGTAAACTGCCGAATTTGCAGATCCGCACCCAGCATTAAGATGGGGATCTGAATGCTGTTGAGTAAATTCTGCAAATCGTTGCTGACTTGAGTGGCTTCCTGGGTGCGGCGGCGCAGCTCGTCATTCACGGTGCTCAGTTCTTCATTCACCGCCTGAATTTCTTCTTTTGCCGTCTCCAATTCCTCATTCGTACTCTGCAACTCTTCATTGCTCGACAAAATTTCTTCGTTAGCGGCGCGCAAGTCTTGATTAGTGGCTTGTTGCTCCTCAATGATCGATTGCAGATGCTCTCGCGTTGCGGCCAGTTCTTGTTTAAGCCGATTGATCTCCTGAGTTTCTCTGGCCTTGCGCTTTGGGGTGCTGCTGCCATCGTCGGTTATAGGGGGTAACTCCAGCATCGGAGCATCTTCAAACAGCACTAAAAAACACTCCTGAGCGTTCCCCAACTGAAAAGGGGTGACCTTGATGGCGACTTGCCGCATCTGCTGCGAGGCTGTTCCTCCGTCGGGGTAAATGTTCACGGGTAAGCCATCTCGCTTGACGGGCAAATTCTGTTGTTTTGCCTGATAGATGGCAGATTGCAACTCTCGCCGCAATTCATCTTTCGCCATGCTCAACAGGTTTAAGCTGGCGCGACCCGGTGTTGGTTCCAGGTAGGGGCTGGTCTGTCCCCGAAATTGCAGAATTTCCAGGTTGGCATCAATCACTACTCCAGCGGGGGCGTATTGATTCAACACAATGCGATCGGCTTCTCGTTGCAGCTCTAAGTCGTTGGGAAAAGGCCCAGCCACGACCAGTTGGGGATTGATCATCGCTGGTGTATAAGAGTTGGCGGTCAGCTCAATATTGGGTCGAGCCGTTGTCAGCTTTTTGGCATAAATTTTGTTCTTTTTGTCGTTCAGCGTGAACAGGTCTGTAAAGTCACCGATGGTTTCTGACGTACCTAACATGAGAAACCCGGTGGACTTTAACCCGTAATGGAGAATGGGCAAGAGCCTTTTCTGCAAGGCGTTGCCTAGATAGATCAACACATTACGACAGCTAATTAAGTCCAGCCGCGAAAAGGGTGGATCACCAATCAGGTTTTGGCGGGCAAAGACGCACAGTTCGCGCACGGCTTTACTGATCTGATAGCCTCCCTCAACCTGGACAAAAAACCGATAGAGCCGTTGGGGAGCAACATTGGCAACCTGGCTCGCCGTATAGAAACCGTTGCGGGCATGTTCGATCGCCATCTCACTGATGTCAGTGGCATAGATTTGGATCGGCGTGCGGGGCGACTGATCGGCGAGAAACTCTAGCAGGCAAATGGCGATCGAGTAGGCTTCCTCCCCCGTGGAACAGCCCGCTACCCAGATCCGAATGGGTGTACCGGGCGATCGATCTTTGAGAATGACGGGAAAGACGGTGCTTTTTAAGGCATCAAAGCTTTCCGGGTCGCGGAAGAAACTGGTGACATGAATTAAGCAATCTTGATAGAGCGCCATCACTTCTGTCGCGTTGTTCTGAAGATAGCGAGCATAATCCTCCAGGTGCTCTAGCTTGTACAACACCATCCGTCGCTGGATCCGGCGATTTAAAGTAGTCTGCTTATAGTGGGTAAAGTCAACGCCAGTGGTGCGCCGCAGCAAACTGAAGATCACCGTGAGGGCATCCTGGCTGTTGGCTGGAATAACTTCCAGTGCAACGGGGAGAGAGCTGGCAATGTAGGGATGACGGCTAATTTCTGCCAGTTTCTCGGCAATTTGGTCGGGCGGCAAAACGAAGTCTACTTCGCCTGTGGCAACCGCCGTGTTAGGCATACTGTCGACTTGTGCCGTACTGTCAGATTGGGCAAAGGTGACACCCCCCACCCCTTTGATCGCTTCAATCCCCCGCGCTCCATCGGAATCGCCCCCCGACAGAATGATGCCGATCGCTTTGTTGCCCCGCTCCTCTGCCAGGGAGAGCAAAAACGCGTCTACCGACATAAAGGCACCGAGCGCCTTTGAGCGCGGCTTGAGCCGAAGCGCCCCCTCCACGATCGTCATTGACACATTGGGCGGAATGACATAGATCTGATTGGGTGCTACTATCATCCCCTCTTGCGCTTCCTGCACGGGCATAGCAGTGGCTCTACCCAGAATGGCACTCAACCCGCTTTCGCGATCGGCAGGCATATGCTGAATCAGGACAAACGCCATACCCGTATTGGTTGACAAATGATGCAGCAATTGGGTAAACGCTTCCAAGCCTCCGGCAGATGCACCAACCCCCACGACCGGAAAGACTTCATGGTCGTTGCCGATTTGATCACTGCCTGTTGAATTGACACTGGTTTGATTGTCACTATCCGGCTGTGGCTCACTCGGAGCCTTGCCATCCGAAGCATTATCATCCGAAGGGTTAGGTTGAGCTTTTCTGGAAATGCGTCTGGGTGCCATATTTTGTCGCTGTTAGCTGCGTTGACTACGCTGATTCTAGATGAGTAACCGGAATCTGTTCGGTTCGTGCAGGAGCTTTTAGCTTCTCGCCCGGTTCGTGTCACTTCCCTTGCACTGATGAGGCGCGCTGCCTTATTTTCGTCCCAGTCAAATTGCATAAGTTATTGTTAGGACTTACGCACTTGCCCCCGAACCCCCAATGCTGGGGGGTTTAATTGGCTCTGTTCCCCCAAAATTGGAGGCTTAAAGCCCTTTGGGCATACAAGAAAAGGGAGCCACTGCGTAAGTCCTGACTTCAACTGATTGCACAGTTTGATCTGGAAGCACTTTAATTACACGGCAAGATCGGCAGGCGATTGCACTTACGAACAAACACTTAATAGCTTCGGCATTTCTCGTAGGGGCGCACGGCCGTGCGCCCTTACCTGCAAACATTTGTCGGTTTTATCTAATCCACGATCCTTAACACAAACTTACCACCGCTTAATCACGCTTGAACTAGCACTAAGGTAGTGTCGCCTGTTGAGTGCGCGTGTTAGCGTAGTGCATTAGAGTTAGCTTTCTGGTGATCAGGAGTGTTGTGTGTCAAAGCCAGATATCGTCGTCATTGGAGCATCCGCTGGAGGACTCGCAGCCTTTGAAACGCTGGTTGCTCAATTGCCCTCTGACTTTCCGGCGGCAATTTTCATTGTTTGGCACATCGCTCCAGACTATCCAAGTTTGTTGCCCAAAATTTTGGCCCGGTTCACTCCTCTGGCCGTAGCCCATGCGATCGACCAGGAGCCGATTCAACCGGGTCGCATTTACGTGGCTCCGCCCGATCGCCATCTGTTGGTGGAGCCAGGGAGGGTAAGGCTCTCGCGGGGCCCCAAAGAAAACCGCTTTCGTCCAGCGGTTGATGTGTTGTTTCGCTCTGCTGCCTGGTCATACGGAGCGCGAGTGATCGGCGTGGTGCTATCTGGTACCCTGGATGATGGCGCGGCTGGGATGTACGCTATTAAAGAGCGCGGCGGCATTGCCATTGTGCAAGACCCGTTGGATGCCCTGCACTCCTCCATGCCCAAAGCGGCAATGCAAGCAGTAGACGCGGATTATTGTGTGTCGATGAGCGAGATGGGAGCGTTGTTAGAGGCTTTAGTGAACAAAGCCATTCCCACGCAGGAGGAACCGATGTCTGAAAAGATGGAGATCGAAGTGGGCATTGCGCGAGAAGACAATGGATTGGAGCTGGGGATTATGAAGCTAGGCGGACTTTCTCCCTTTACCTGTCCTGAGTGTCATGGGATTTTGTTGCAGTTAAAAGAAAATAACCTGATTCGCTTTCGTTGCCACACTGGGCACGCCTATTCGCTCAACTCTCTATTAGCCGAAGTGACCCAGTCGATCGAAGAGTCGCTCTGGGATGGTATTCGCACGATCGAAGAAAGTGAGATGTTGATGACTCACACCGCCAAGCATCTGCACGAGGTGAATGAGCATGAGGCGGCAGACTTGCTGTTGCAAAAAGCCGAGGATGCCAAGCGACGAGCAAAACTAGTGCGGCAAGCCGTGATGAGCAACGAAATCTTGAGTCAGGACAATTTAGAGCAAGAATTAAAATCTAGTGAAACCATTTAGTGTCTTGATTGGCTACCAACCACAAACAACGCTTAAGCTTGCGGATTAAATCACTCCGCCTTTTGTAGATCTACAAAAAGTGGAATGTACTACGCTGCTATCAGATGCATTAGCCTGTCGGCGATCGCGTCTAACGGCAACACCCAATCCACGGTGCCTGTGGCAATGGCTGCTCCTGGCATCCCAAAAAACTCAGAGGTCGCTTGATCCTGAGCGATCGTCGCCCCTCCGTGCTTCTTAATGCAAAGGATACCCAGGGCACCATCAGAGCCGTTGCCTGTCAGTACTACCGCGATCGATCGTGCCTTGTAAACGGTCGCCATTGACATCAACAGTTTGTCGGCAGCAGGGCGAACAAAATTCATTTTGGGTGTATCCAAAAGCATCAGCGTCCCGTTCGGCTGCATCATCAGGTGATGAGCCGGAACCGCGACATAAACGGTGCCTGGACGCAAAACCTCTCCGGTTGCGGCAGGCTTGACCTGTAACGCCGTTCGCCGACTTAAAATTTCAGGCAGGTAGCTGGGGGAATGAGGGCTGAGGTGTAGCACAACCAGAATCGCGGCGGGAAAATCAGCCGGTAAGGCAGCCAGAATGGTACAGAGTGCGGCGATGCCGCCCGTTGAAGCGACCAGTGCCACAACATAAAAGGCGATATTGGGAAATTGGGAGCAAAGGCGATGTTGCGGATGCTGGATGAGGGCGTTCACAAGCACAGACTCCTGAAGATTGAGCCAAAGGCAAAAATTGTACTGCACCGTACAATTGTCTCTCTATCAGCTGTACTCTAGCGTACATTCTTTGTTTACAGTAAAGTTCCCCTTGCGTCAGAGGTGTTTCCCTCCGTTTCTGTGTTATCCCGTTAGACAAGAAGCGACGTAGTCAGGCAAACCTTTGTGACTCCAGATTTTCCACCTGTCAACAATCGGCTGCTGGCTAGCCTGCCCAGTGAAGAATACGAACGACTTCAGCCTTATCTAGAACCCGTTTCTCTCAGGCTCAAACAAGAGCTTTATCAGCCAAATGTGCCGATCGAGTTTGTCTACTTTCCCTTAGCAGGGGTTTGCTCACTGCTGGCGTTAACGTCAAATGGTGACCTGGTCGAAGTGGCGACGATCGGCAATGAAGGCATGGTGGGGCTACCCGTCTTTTTGGGAGCCACGCAAATTCCAGGTTTAGGCATCTGTCAAATCTCAGGAGAGGCCTTGAGAATGCGCACTGAAGACTTTCAAACGCAAGTCACTCAGGGCACCACTCTGTATAATGTGCTGCACCGTTTTACGCAAGCCCTATTTAACTTTATTTCGCAAACGGCGCTGTGTAACCGAGTTCACTCCATTGAGCAACGCTGCTGCCGCTGGCTGCTCTTGACGCGCGATCGCGTAGGAACCGATGAATTTCCGCTCACCCACGAATTCTTATCTGCAATGCTGGGAGTGCGGCGAGCCAGTGTCAGTGATGTCGCGGCTAGGTTACAAAACGCAGGCTTCATTTCTTCTCGTTACGGCAAAATCACCGTTTTGGATCGAGCCGGGTTAGAAGAGACAAGCTGTGAGTGTTATGCCGTCATTAAAGCGGAGTTTGATCGCTTAATTGGCGACAACATGAATTAAGACAATGCCCTAAAGCGTGTATGACGCTTCCCAGGCAAGTGATACCAATTTAAAATTCGCTATCTTGCAGATCCACAGTAGGGACGTTACAGATAGCAGTAGGGACGTTACAGATAGCGTCTCTGCTCTATACTTCGCTGCTACCGAATGTGAGGATAGCCGTTTCTCAGGTTAACATTCCTTGCCCCTAATTGTCTGCAAAGCGCCACTGACTGCCGCAGTGAAGCTCTCAGCTCCCGACTACTAGCAAGCACTTCTTTGACAAGGCGCTCTTGTTCGGTCGCATCAATAGCTTCTAGCGTGAGAGGCTGTATCGCCGCTGCCTCTGATCGCGGATGACCACCCACCAGCATCGGCACCGGGAGGGGCGGTTCCTGTGCGGTTAATGCGAAGGAGCGACCTAAGACGTCTGTTTTGGCTGTTTGTTGCCCAAGCTGTTTTTGCAGTTTTTCAATTTGGCGATCGATCTGCTTGAGCTGTCGTCCCCGTGCGATCGCGGCACTGTAAGCCTCCACTTCATGCGCTTTCAGGTGTTTTAGGGTCTTGCCATTAAAGAGCGGTTGGCGGCTTCGTACCTGCCAATACTTGCAGTTGGTCTGGGCAGTACCTCCGGGTTTTACCTGTACCAACCAGCAATGTTGCAAAAACCAGCCTTCCTCAACAACCTGTGCTCGTTGGGTCTTGAGTGCTTCTAGGTCAAATTGAACTCTTTCTACTGGTGACATACGTGGCTAGTATGCTGACGACAATCTCATCTTAAAGCTTTTTCTATACAATCATGCATATTCGTACTCAGTACTTCATGTTAAAATTTGCATACGAATGATATACCGACTCTCGCTTCATGATGGACAAAATTTTGCAATCAAGAATTTTATACCGATTTAAAGAATGACGGCTACAGATCAATCAGTGGGTAGGGGCAAGGCATTGCCTTGCCCCTACAGGATGTGTCGCATTTTCAATTCAAATTGGTATTACATCTGTCATTGCGACAACCGCAATTCTTTAAAGACGGGATCTAAACATGCCTGTTCAAACAAGCTTCAAGGTTGATTCTGTTCGCGATCACGTTAAGAACACCAACATGGGTAAAGAAAATTATCTCCTTGAGTCGTTTCCCCCTGAGGCATATCAAAGGCTTGCTCCTTCCTTCCAAACTGTCTTCTTAGAGCAAGGCAAGCGACTTCACGAACCGGGCGATGCACTTGAGGCGGTCTACTTTCCCATCGACTGTCTCCTCTCAATCACCGTTACCATGAGCGATGGTAAGGTGGTTGAAACGGGTGTGGTGGGTTGCCGTGAAATGCTCGGCATCAATGCTTTCATGGGTAGAAAAGAGACCACCCAGACAGAGTACACCGTACAAATTTCTGGCAGAGCGATCAAACTAAAGGCGCAGCGATTGCAAGAAGAATTTGACCGTGATCAAGAGCTGCGTGTCGTTTTATTGCGCTACACGCAAGCCTTTATTGCTCAGGTTTCACAAACCGCCGCTTGCAACAGCGCACACATGCTAGACCAGCGCCTGGCACGCTGGCTACTGGAGGCCCAAAGTCGCATCGCTTCAAACGAGCTGAAATTAACTCATGAGTTTATTGCAGAAATGCTAGGTGTACGCCGATCGGGAGTCACCCAGGCAGCCCAAATGCTTCAGGACATGGGACTCATTCGCTACAGACGCGGACATATTCACATTTTGAACCAGGCTGGACTGGAAGCCCGTTCCTGCGAGTGCTTTAAAACCGTCAAAGATGAATACGATCGCTTGCTGGTTTCCAGCAAGCGAGATTTAGTATGAATAGCGACCTGTCACCCACGATTTTACTCGTTGAGGAGGATAATCAGGTACGACCCATCCTCAGCCAAAATCTTCGTAATCACGGCTTTCAGGTCATTGTGGCGCTCAATGAAGCCGATGCGATCGACCTCACCAGGGGCAGCAGTCTCTGCCCTGTTCTCATTTTGCTGAACCAGGTACGGCAATCAATCCAGGAGCATGTGGTGAGCGGACAGCGCATTCGACAACGCGCAAACCTTGACAGCCAGACGCCGATCGTGGTCATAGCAGAACACTACGGAGCGGATATGGAAGGGAAAAACATTCAACTGAGTGACACTGAGTACGTCACCTATCTGGAAGATGGGCGGCAGTTGATGGATCTATTGCATCGTTTGCGCCCCCTCCACAGTCCCCAGGACTGATTGATCGTCTTTAGCGTGGTGATCAATCTGCTCGTGAAAGCGATCAAATTCCCACATCAGTTTGAAGTAAGTCTTCATCGACCAGCAGTAGGTCAGCTCAGCTCTAATCCGCCTGCATTCGTTATTTTCTTCACGCGTTCTCATACCAATTTAAAGAATGACGGCTACAGATCAATCGGTGGGTAGGAGTAAGGCAAGGCCTTGCTCCTACAGGGTGTGTTGCATTTTCAATTCAAATTGGTATCACTTGTCGCTTATAGAAAGAAGATTTAAGCGCTTTAACGGTTCCAAGCCAGACCACGACTCAATAAAAGCAATTTACAAGCTAGCCACAACCGTTAGAAAAACGTTTTTCTAATCTAACAACGTTAAATAAGCAGGAAGTGATTAAAAATAGATCCGAAAAGCAAAAATCGAAGTAGAGTATTTTTAGTAGGACGTATGCAAATTCTCGCAAAACTAGCCTCTCAGGCAGTGCTTTAAAACTTCAATCGTTTCATTGCTGATAGCTTCTGGCTCCTTTCCTTGTATGCCTAAAGGGCTTCAAAGTCTCCCATGCTGGGGGACTTTGAAGCTGGTTTGTAAGCCCCCAAAGTTGGGAGTTGAGGGCTTCCGGGGGTTTTAAAACACGCCCTAGCACTCAGCTCCGGGGGGCAAGCACTCAAAGTTTTCAGAATTAGGGGCTTAAAGCCCTCTGGGCATACAAGGAAAGAGGGTGGTTTCATGTATCAGAAGAAAAAAGGTTGGCAACAGATTGTGGAGCGGATGAAACAGATAACCCAAACAAAAAGCCACCTAACTCATCCGTTTCATCGGTTTGCCATCCGTTGCTCATTTGATTTCCTTATATGAAAACACCCTGCTCTGGGCATACAAGGAAAGGGGGCGGCTGCGTAAGTCCTATCTAGAACGTTGTTCTCTCAGAGAGTCAGCTTTTTAGAAAAACGTTTTTCTAACTCTATCAGCCGAGCAGGCCAGAGATGGATTAAAGGCTTTAGAAGTCAACGAGATCAGGCACATTGCAAAGCTAATAAAAGTATTTACGTGTAAAAGGATTTAAGACAATGGCAGAGGCAGTTGTAATTTGGATCGCTTCTAACGCCGGAGGCGTCGGAAAAACGACTTTGAGTATTCACATTGGCTATCGGTTAGCGCAGCACGGCGTTAAAACGCTTTTGGTAGATCTTGACACTAATGGCTCTTTAGCTCGCTTTTGCGGACTAGAGTCTCCAATCGACGCAGAGCAGACCAGCGCTGCACTCTTCTCAAGACAGTTTAATGGAAACTACCCTGTTGCTTTCCCTACCTGGAAGCAAGCAGCACCAGAAAAGTTTGGCTTATGTTTAGGTGGGGATATTATGGTCTCGGTTGCCCTCGATTTACCAGCCCGGACGGGTAGAGAGTATGTGCTACAAAAAACCTTCAAAAAATTTCCACCCCCGGCTGAGGTGATCTTGCTTGACTCACCAGCATCCCTTGATGTTTTGAGTTACTGCGCCTTAGCAGCAGCAACTCACATTCTGATTCCTAGTCCTATGAGTATCAAAATATCAGGTGTGGATTCCTTACTTCAAATGATTCGAAGTGAGTCCGAAGAGTTAAATCTGATTCCGCCGCCTCAGATTCTGGGAGGAGTCCCCATGAAAGTTGCCAAAAATGCTGATCAGCAAATGTTTGCGACCGAAATCAAGGATATTTTTGAGGATCAAGACGTTCATTGCTTCCCAGCAATTCGTGAAAATAAACATTTTGAAAATGCCGCTAATCGTGGCATTGCACCGTTGTATCTTTACCGTCCTGGAAATGAAGCCTGTAAAGATTTTGAGCCAATTGTTGATGCGATTCAAAGCTTGCTGAACAAGAAAAATTAGAGGAATGCCAATGCCAGTTCAAAGACCAAGCGCCAGAGAATTTTTGTCTAGTAGTCAAAAATCTCTGAATGTTCAAGCAGAACTCAAAAAAAAGGTAGAGACCTTAGAAGCAGAGCGAGAGCAACTCCGCCAAAAACTAGAGCGAGCAGTAGGAAGCCAGTCGATCAGAGAAGGGATTGAAATTCCTATTGCTCAGATCAAGCGTCGCCCTTATCAGTCACGACGCGAAAAAGATCCTGTAGCTCATGCGGAGCTAGTAGAATCGATCCGGCTTTACGGGTTTCGCGGCTCAATTTGGGTGCAGCGGCTCACGGATAGCTCAGTACGTTTAATTGCTGGGGAGTCACGTTTAGAAGCCGCGATCGAGGCTGGATTGAGCACGATCAAGGTCGATATTGTTGAAACTGATGATGTTACAGCCGTCAAACTATCGAGAATTGAGAATGCTCGCCGTCGCAACCTTAATGAGCTTGATGATACGAAGGAACTACTCTACTTGCTATCACTCACGCTCGAACTCAATGAAACTGAAGTGATCAAGCTGCTGTACCAAATGAAGAATGCAGCGGAAGCAAAAGCAGCGCCGATTCCCTCAGACCAGGAACAGGCAATTCAACATGTCTTTAGAGAAGTTGCACCTGACATTTCCTGGCAATCGTTTGTCTCAGTGAGGCTAAGGCTACTAAATTTGCCTGAAGACGTGTTAGCGATGTATAACACAGGGCAACTTGCGTATACGAAGGCTTTAGCGATCGCGCAAGTGGAGGATGAAAAGTGTAGAGAACGATTGCTGAAATTGACTATAGAAGAGGGCTGGAGCGTAGAAACCCTCAAAACTCAAATCAAGCAACTCGTAGCAAACCCTGAGCAGACTCTATCGCCTCAAACAAAAGCACATCCCATCATCGCTGGGTTAGAAAAGATTGAGGCTCGCATCCAGGCAGTTAACTTTCAAAAGGCCAATAAGATGTCTCCAGTAGAACACCAAAACTTACTGATGACCCTGGAACGCATGGAGAAATTTTTGCAGACCAAGCGAACAGAGCTATCAGGGCTGGAATGATTAAACGATGACCAAGCCCGGTACTTCTAGCTCGGATCTCATGTTTGAGCAGGTATTCGTGTTACATATAGTGAAAGCAATTTGTGACACGAATACTTATGCCGTCCTCAAATGAAGCCTTACAGCACCAGTTGTCCTCTTTAGAAGCAGAGATGGAAACTTTAAAGGGAGCTGGAGATTATCTCATCGGAGTCCGCCTTGAGCGATCGCCAGCAGGCGGATCGGCTTCCAAGGCAGCTAAAGAAGACTGCAAATATGCACGGCTTCGGGCTGGCAGAGGCAAGCTCCTTCCCAATGGGAAGAAGAGCCTTTACATTCCAGTGGAACAAATCGCTCATTACGAGGCAGCGTGCGATCGTGGTAAGCAAGTGCAGCAGCTCGAACGGCAGATCGAGCACCTCAAAACCCAAATCTGGACGCTGGAACAGTCCCAGTACCGTCACTGGGATGACAAAAGCCGCAAACCGCAAAGGCACAGAAAGCTTGCCTTGCCTGTTGCCCATCAACCGTCTGCAATCATTGAAGTTGAACCACCGCTACGACCAACTGCGCCAGCTGCCATCCTGGTTCTGTATCGCCAAGCTGCCGATACACCTGTACATGCGGTAGCGGCAGAGGTTTGGCAAGGTGATGAAAAAATCATGGAAGTCAAACCTATACATTGCATGGGCATGAGAGCAGACAAAGTATCCGACTACATCAAGGCACTTTTGAGCGACCTGCACCAACGGTTTGCTGTCACTCGCTTCGAGGATGTCATCAAAGAAAGGCCAGTGCAGCACTGCCCTATTCCCTCATGCCCATTGAAAGATGACCGATGATGATCTGATCAAGCGCCCAGTGTAGGCCAGGTAATTTTTGTTTTTCAGCCATCTTATAATCAGTACAGTCCTTCACTGGGGTCTTAGCCATGAGTGCACGCTCAGCACCCGGATGCTCCTCAACGCTCAATACAGGCAGCTTGAAGTTTTTGCCTGAGCACGTTGCAGCCGTCTTGCCAGACGATGCCGCCCGTACAGGGCTGAGTGAGACTCAGGTTGTAGAGTGGGCGATCACCCGTTTTTTGGATTTAGCAGCGCCAACTTTTGCCAATCTCGATTCGAGCCAACTCCAAGCCGATGCCAAAAGGGAGGCTCGTTTAGAGTATCTGGAAGAGACTTGGAGTGCCACTACGGAAAGCAAACTAGACTCAGCAAGCCATCACTCAGCCTGCCGGATTGGGCTGGTAAGCGTCTGACTCATGGAAATTTCTTCGCAGCAAAGCGCCAAGATACAGGCAGAACAGCCAAAACGCAACCTAGACCTGGCAGTGCAAGCCGCGATCGCGTCCCCTCGCTCTGCCAATCTGCGTCAACTGCTAAGCGACTTTGACGACTTGCTAAACCTCCTGCCGCCACACTTGCATCTGAAGCTAGCAGGCGATCTTTTGGCTCAACTCACTGGCATCCTGGCGGCTCGTGCCGATCAATTATTAGAGGATTGGGAAGAAAAACACAATCCTGTCCAGGCTGAACCAGTTTTAACAACGGCCATGCTTCAGGAGGTTTTGCGACACACGATGTCGCTCAATCTGGAAGCAGTTTTAGGGGATTCGCCGTTGAAACACCAAACATCGCAGTCGTCCAATTCTGTGATCGGCACCGTTGAGAAAGACAACCTCTTAGCGTTTTTAGAGCAGGTTGATCAGAAGCAAGCACAGCAAGAAGCACTCGCAATCGCCCACGACGAAGATGTCACAGCCTGGATAGACGCCATTGGTCAATGGCAACAAGCACATCACCACCAGGCAGTCTCGCTGCCAGAACTACAGCGATCGCTCCAGATGCCGCTCATTCAACTTTGGCTTGCACTCTTGCTGGGCGGGTTTACCATTGAGCAGCGGGGAGAGTTTTACCAGGTAGATGGTATCTGGCTTACCCAAATGTCTAGAAAGCATAGGACTTAAGCAGAGTGAAAAGGGCAGGGAGATCCAAAGTTATACCAGTTCTCAGTTTTGAGTAGCGCTTTACGCCGCGTTGCTAGAGAGTTTTGAGCGATCGAACCTGCGTAGCATCGCTGGTTGAAGTGCATCATCTGTAGCTCAATTAAAGAGAAATGGGATTAGAGATGGGCCGCTAGGCTGTGTTGTAAAACTCCTAATCGCTTCGTTGCTGAAGCTTCTGCCCCCTTTTCTTGTATGCCCAAAGGGCTTCAAAGTCCCCCAAGCTTGGGGGACTTTGAAGCCTGTTTGGAAGCCCCCAGAATTGGGGGTGGGAGGCTTTCGAGGGTTTTAAAACACGCCCTAGAGTCAAAGCATGAAAAACCCTGTCACACGGCTCAAAAGGCATTGGCTCAGCTTGCTTTTGCACTATCTCATA
The DNA here is from genome assembly GCF_059505485.1 of Stenomitos rutilans. Taxonomy (NCBI): domain Bacteria; kingdom Bacillati; phylum Cyanobacteriota; class Cyanophyceae; order Leptolyngbyales; family Leptolyngbyaceae; genus Stenomitos; species Stenomitos rutilans. The sequence goes on along the minus strand of NZ_JCACKR010000017.1, from coordinate 90,597 downwards.
CCAAATTAAATTGAAAATGCGGCACACCTTGTAGGGTCAAGGCATTGCCTTGACCCTACCCAGCAATTGATCTGTAGTCATCATTCTTTAAATCGGTATCACGTTTGGAGATATGCCTGTGCCGCAATGATTCAGACCCTCCGTTCACCAACGCCCGCGGTTGTTAGGATCGCGAATTAAATAACTTCGATAAGTGAGGTTTTCTGTAAGGGGCGCACGGCCGTGCGCCCGTACCCAAGATCACACTTCAATCAACTCTCGTCCCTAGCTGGCGATCGTATCTCAGCGTCGCAGCAGCTTAAAGCCAACTTGTCCAAGTTGCTGAGTATACGCCAGTTGAATCAAGAGCATCATGGCGGGTTCAACATAGCGCGAGTTCTTCAGCGACCCAGCATCAACTAGCTCAACATCCGTTTCGCGCAACAGGTTTGCTACAACCTGTTTTGACGGCTCGTCGTCACCTGTGTAGAATACGGTCGCTTGCTGATCGCCAAAGCGGCGTGACTCAGAATTGAGAACTTCAGCAAACACGGGTAACGCTTCAACGACATGGGCATTGGTCGCCAGTTTAGCAATTTCCTCGGCGGCTGATGTAGTGGTTCCAGCTGCCATGCCGCTCATATCGGGCAACAGCGCATTGACAATACTGAAAAGAATTTTGCCATTGAGTGAACCGGCTGCGTTGAGGGCATCTTCAACTGAACCGTAGGGCACCGATAATACAACTACATCAGCAAACTGAACGGCTTCAGCGGGTGTGCCAACACTGGCATTGCTACCGATCGCTTGGGCAACTTTCTCCAACTTCGAGATGTCGCGGGAGTAGCTAAACATCACCTGATGCCCGTTCTGTGCCCAGATTTTACCCAAGCCGCTACCCATGTTGCCTGCGCCAATAATACCGATGTTCATAGAGTTCCTTTTAGCTTTAGCGTTAGTGAGAAGAGTTGAACCTGTGGTTTATTTGCAAAGCCATAAGCCTGACAGTTTTCCTAAGGGCTTAAACCGGAGAGGTGGCCGGAACAACAAATAACCGAGGGACAAGGACTCCATTGGGTTGTTCCAGAATAAACCGCACACACCGAGCAACATCTTCACTCTTGAGAGGATCTGGCACGATTTCATCAAAGCCTTGTTTGCCCCGATCCCGCCAAGACTCATACAGATTAGTGGCGACGGCTCCAGGTTCGACGGTTGCGACTCCTACACCAGAACCCGCCAGTTCCATTCGCAACGAATCTGTAAAAGCTTCGAGGGCGTGTTTTGTGCCATCATAAACACCCGTCATGGGAGTGGTTTTTAATCCAGAAATACTAGATATGTTGACGATGAACCCACTGCCCTGCTGTTTCAAGTATGGCAACATGGCATAGCTGATGCGAACAACAGCTTCAAAGTTGACGCGAATCATGGTGCAGAGAGCTTCGATGTCAGCCTCTTCGATCGACATCATATGCATAACGCCAGCATTGTTGATAACTGCATCTAACTGACCGAATTCAGCGAGCGCTTTGTCTAAAAGCTGTTGAGGCAACGCTGGATCGGTGATTTCACCGGGTAAAATCACCGCCTTTTGCAATTTGCTCGCCAGCTCAGTGAGCTTTTGCTGCGATCGCGCCGTCAATACTAACTTCATCCCTGCCGCATCTAGATTGGTCGCAATAGCAGCACCAATGCCGCTGCTAGCACCTGTAATAACAGCCACTTTATCTTGTAAGTTCATAGTGTCTAAATGATTTATTGGATCGATTGAGCATTCTTTAAGCCTGGGTAGTTTTGGCTTTTTCCTTTTCAATCTCCGATGCCAAAGCATTTGTATGCAATTCTGGCATCACTTGTGCCCAGCGACGAATCTCTATTGAGTCAAAAACTCTACCCGATGCGTAATAAGGTTCTGCATCAATGAAGTGTCTGGCTTCAGTGGGGTCGCTCACTGCAACAACCAGAATCATCATCTCTGGGATGCCGTCCTCATCTAGGGTTGGACCTCCAAAGGCAATCTTCTCATAGTTCGCCTGAATGTATTCCAGATGCTTTAGCCGCAATGTCTTTCTGGATTCATCACTGTCTCGCTTCAGTTTGCAGAGAATCATGTAGCGCATCGTGTATTTACCGGAATTGTAGTCTTGGTGAAAATCATTCAATTTAAGCGATGAGCTTTTGTCCTGCGATGCCCACATCAAGCCGCACCACTTTGCCAGCTTGCACCCCATCAACAGGTGGCAAGCTCATACCCCCATTGGTCGTCACATAAAGGGCCTGGTTGTCTGCGGCGGTATGACCGAAGGCGATCGCGGTGCTGCCTGTCATGCCCTGTTCGGCTTTGGCGATCGCGGTCACTTGCCCATCCGGCGAAATTCGCACCACGCTGTTGTAAACGTGGGTTGCCGCATAGAGATTGCCCTGAACATCGAAAGCAAAATCATCCAGGTTGACATTTGTTAGGAAAACTTCGAGTAATCCGGCAGTCCCATCGCTGTGCAGTGGAATGCGGATCAGCTGTTGACGTTGCGTATTAGAGACATAGAGAGTATTGTGATAAACCTTAAGACCGTTGGCGGCTGGAAAGGGTGGAAACTTAGACTCTGACGGGGCAAGCCGTTCATGCTGCAACCAAATTTGAGCCGTTTTCTTAGCAGCATCAATCTCCCAAATTGCGCCTTTAAAGGAATCGGCAATTAGATAGCGATCGTCCCTCAAGTAAGTCATGCCGTTGAGAAAAACCGCGTCAGGGAGCGTTAGGAGTGTGGCAATTGCACCAGTTTGATCAATCCGATAAACAGTTTGAACTTGATCGACACTGGTGCCAGCGACCAGCAAACTGCCTTGAGGTTCAAACGCAATTCCGGCTAAATTGCCGCCAATAGTGGCATAGTCAGCAACACCGCCTGTTGGCGTGACGCGATAGATTTTGCCTTCCTCGTAGCTTGTGACAAACAGATCGCCCTGCTGATCAACCGCAATATTTTCTAGAAACGTATTGACCGGAAACTCCGCCGTAATTTGGGCAGGGACGATCGCCTCGGTCGTCTGCGTAAAAATGGGTGGAAGTTGGTCAGTGAGAGCCGCGACGATCGCTTGGGCAATGCTGGCGCTAGAGTTGGGATTCTGCCCTGTAATCAGTTGTCCATCCCGCTCAACGTGATCGGCTTTATTTTCACCTGTGATGAATGTTGCACCTAACTCCTGTAGACGGTGTTCTAAGATAAACGGCACTTCCTGATCCAGTTTCGCTGCTACCTCTTCCGAGTAAGTGTAGGAGGTCAAAATTTTCCCTTTCACCAGGGGAGTGCCATCTGCCAGCACTGCACCCACTAATCCAACCGGCCCGTGACAGATCGAAGCGATCAATTTCCCCGCTTGCTGAAACTCAGGCAGCAATCGCTGTAAGTCAGGATCATTGGGCAAGTCAAACATGGGACCATGCCCCCCCGGTATAAAAATAGCGTCAAAGTCCTCCGACTTTATCTCAGCTAGTTTGAATGTCTGTGTGGCGGCTGTGATCGCAGGCTGCCATTCTGCTTCCTGCTCTGGCGTGGGTAAACTGCGTGGATCAATAGGCATCGCACCGCCTTTAGGACTGGCAACCGTTAGCTCAACATTGTGTTTGAGCAACTCAATATAAGGTACGGCAAATTCCTCCAGCCATACCCCTGTTAGATGCGGATTTGCCCCTTCAAAGCGATCGTGACTGGTCGTTACCACCAAAACCTTTTTCATGTAACTCCTCTATAGAGCTTTACCCTGGATACAGTTCTCATCGCCAGGACTAGGACAGATCAACCCATACAGTTTTCGTCTGTAGATAGAACTCCAGAGCTTCCCAACCTTGTTCACGCCCATAGCCGCTCATTTTATAGCCACCAAAGGGAGCCGATGGATCAAAGTGCCCGTAGGTGTTGACCCAAACTGTGCCTGCTTTAAGCGCTGCTGCCGCTTTGTGGGCTTTCTTAATATCGCGGCTATGCACTCCAGAGGCTAATCCATATTGGTTACTGTTAGCGAACTGAATTGCTTGATCAAACCCATCAAAGGGAATGATGGCAAGAATTGGACCAAAGGTTTCCTCGCGGGCGATCGTCATCTCGCTATTAACATCGGCAAATACCGTTGGTTCGACAAAATACCCTTTGCCTGTACCGATATCGGCAGCTTTGCCGCCAGCGACCAGTCGCGCCCCATCTTGCTGACCTACCTGCATATAGTTGAGTACTTTGTCGTACTCGCTCTTGTTGGCGATCGGCCCCATTTGACTGCCTGGATCAAGGGGGTCTCCCGGTTTCGTCTTTAATGCCCGTTGACGAACGCGATCGACCACTTCGTCGTACACTGCCCGTTCCACCAACATTCGTGAACCTGCATAGCAAATTTCGCCTTTATTGTAGAACATGCCGTCGTAAGCGGTTTGTGTCGCAGCATCCAAATCGGCATCGGCAAAAATAATGTTGGCGCTTTTACCACCCAGTTCCATCGTCAAATGCTTCAACGTGTCGGCAGAATCTTTAATCACGCGAATGCCGCTGGCAGTCGATCCGGTGATTGCCACCTTTTCAATGCCCGGATGGGTGGATAGGGCATTGCCGACCGTACCACCTGGCCCCATCACCACATTGAAAACACCCGCTGGGACGCCAGCCTCTTGCATGATTTGAGCGACCTTCAAGGCAGAGAGGGGGGTTGCCGAAGCCGGTTTGTGAATGAGGGTATTTCCAGCAGCGAGAGCAGGCGCAAACTTGCTGATGGAAAGTATGAGCGGAAAGTTGAAGGGTGTGATGGCAGCGACTACACCCAGTGGCTCTCGAAGTGTGTAGGTGTGCAGCCCTTTTGTAGCTTGTTTGACAGCACCTTCGATTTTGCTTGCCCAACCTGCGTAATAGTGAAACATATTGGCAAGATGGGGAATGTCTACGGTCATAGAATCGGTAAACAGTCGCCCCATTTCTTTGGCTTGCAAAAACGCAAGCTCTTCACCATAGTGAAGGAACAAATCTCCCACTCGCCAGAGAATTTCTCCCCGCTCATGTCCACTCATCTGTCCCCAAGCGGCAACAAAGGCAGTCTCGGCAGCCTGAACCGCCAATTCAACATCTGCAACAGTGCCTTCTGCTAGTTGGGCAATTTCAGCTTCAGTGGTGGGGTCGATCGCCGCAAAGGTTTTGCCGCTAGCTGAATCACGCCATTCGCCATTGATGTAAAGCTGAGTCAGGTTAATGGGAAAATCTGGGCGTGCTGATAATTTGGGTTGCTCAACTGGTTCACAAACTTTCATAGGTATTCCTGAATGTAGCGCTACTACTTAATAGCAGCGATTCATCCCGCGCTGAAAGCTTGAAAGAAAGAATCCAGATTAATCATCCATAGTTGCCAAATTTATTGGAATCCTGCTCTCTGATTAAAGTTTAAAGATTTTTGCGATAGCCGCTGGGTGTTGTACCTGTGAACTTACGAAATTGAATCGTCAGTTGATTCTGATTGGAAAAACCAGTTTGCATCGCGATCGCGGCTACTGAAAGCGACGTCGTTCGCAGCAGATGTTTTGCTTGCTCAATTCGCTGCTGCATGACATATTGATAGGGCGATACGCCAATGGATTGCTTAAATAAGCGCGAAAAATAGTATTGACTCATCTCTAACTCATTTGCGATCGCACCAATCGTTAAGTCTTCTCTTAGGTGTTCATTGATGTACTCGATCGCCTGTCTTAACTTACGTTGGGGTAGACCGTTTAGACCTTCGCGCAAAGATTGCTGCCAGTCTGAATAATGTCTTAGTAGATGAATTGAAAGCGCGATCATCAATGCATCTACAAATAGACGACTATGTAGCTGATTATTTTCTAATTCTGCCGTGAGTGATTGTCCAATTTGGTTAATCAACGGATCATGCGTAGCGCTATGGGGAATGAGTTGAACACGATCGGCCGTGATGGATTCGTAAGCTACTTGAGTCAGACGGTTTGGATCGAGAAATAGCAACGAGAAGGAACATTCTTGTGTCCAGGTTACTTGATGCGAAATCATCGCTGGAATAAGCACAATGTTATTGCGACCCCCAACGCCTTGCTCCTGCTGCCTCCGTCCATCAAACCAGCGTTCCGATTCCACTGGCGTTGTATGGTTATGCATCACCAGCATATGTTTGATCCCGTAATTCTCAGGTACTTCCCACGCAGGTTGCCAATGCTGTTGAACAGAAATACCATCCCAGCCCAAGTTTGCACTCGATCGCAGTGCTGGACGCGGCAAAATCTGCAAAAGCTCATCTTCCTGAGTCAGATCGATGATCGGGGGCTGTGTTTCTGCCATAGCGTTTACTTTTGCCAAGTAATGACGATACTATCACAAGCTCAAAAAGCTAGAATCAAGCTCAAAAAGCCAGGATTGTAATAACTGGTTATATCAGGGCAACCGCATGAAAAGCATTGAGAAGATTCTGAGCCAATGGGCATCACCCAACCCGCCTCTTTGCGTTTAGCGCACCACTAAGGCTCTACCATAGACGACTATGCTGTCTTGTCGCGATCGGAGGAATTTCACTTTGCCACAACGAGAATGGATGATCAACGGCTTGTTTCTCGCTATCTTGTCGCTTTACCATTAGAAGAAACTCCCAAGCAATGGTGGCGTGAAAAACAACGGCTTGAGAGCCGCCGATAAGACCTAAGCTTATTGATGGGAGCGTAGCTTTTCAGGATTAATTTGAAACTGAATGTTAGCCGCTTTTTTCTTACCGGGTAATTCCTGCGCTCCTAACAAATAACCTTCTTGATTAAGTTCATCAACAGTCCGCCAAAAGATTTGATTGTTACGTGAGGAATTACTTCCCAATAGGTCAAGGTTCTTAAATAAATACTGCTTTGAGATCACTAAATATTGCCCATCTTGAGGCGTATCCCACTTCATCCGACTTGCAAGGTAAATCAGTAACTTAGTCTTATAATCATTTTTTGTATTACTGCCCAGTTTTTGAGTAATATCAATGTCATTTGCCAATAATACATAATCTCCGGTACGGCTGGGCCCATCAAAAAACTCCAGAGAGATGGTGTAAGCATCGGCTAATTCGTAGGTATAATCCGCTGCTTTAGCGAGATCAAAATCTCGTGGAACATTATCAATTTCAAAATCCTTAATCCGTAAAATGCTTTTGATCGTGACTTTGGCACCAACATTATTACCCTTACGAAGGGACTGAGCAAACACTAGCTCCGTTCGGTGTAGGGCAACCAGATCGCGATTGAGTTGCGATCGTAGCTTGGATGCAAACCCTCCATCCTTAGTGCGAGTGTATCCAAGGCTTTCAAGTAAGTCATTGGAGCGAAAGGAAACGGTTGCCCCAGTTCTTTGACGGGCAGCTTGTTTGTAGAGGTAGAGAACGATCGAGACTTGTCGGGGATTTAAGAACGTCAACAATGCCATAAACAGGCGCTGAATTTTCCGGTCTTGAATTTTTTCAAGTCCCTTACTAATTCCCTGATCAGCACAATCGCTAAAATCTAACTTGGCATATTGCGCTTTTAATTCTTCCCACTCGTCAGTCGAAAGATCTTCTAGCGGCATTCGACGAGTTACAGCTACTTCAGTCGGGTCAGCAGCATCGGACTCAACTCGCATCTCTAAGTAGTAGCCATCGGGGTCAGAGCGCAGAATTGGAAGTTTCACATCTGGGTTGTGAATCGAAGCGCCCGCTCTAGGCAACACCATTAGAAGCTGCCCGTCAATCGGAAAGGCTAACTCATCACTTTTACTCACAATACTCTAACCCTCAACGTGAGCAGATCTTAGCAGCGATCTTACTTTAAAGCACTTTCTTCTACGATTTGCCCACGACTCACATTTAGCGTTTTACTCAAAAAAGCGATCTCAAAACACTATTTGTAGGTTTAAAGAATGAGAGTGCCTGTAACTCTCGCGTATGATTTTGACTGACTGACCTGTAACTCCCACGTATAGTTTTGACCTGTAACTCCCGCGTACAGTTCCACAATTTGCCTATAACTCCGGCGTATAGTTTTGACCTGTAACTCCCACGTATCGATCTAAAAGACACTAATTTTTGCGCTTAATTTCTCTCAATTTGAAATTGGAAACCTGTAACTCCCACGTATAGTTTTGACCTGTAACTCCCGCGTATCATTCACAGCTAGCCTATAACTCCGGCGTATAGTTTTGACCTGTAACTCTCGCGTATAAACCACCTGTAACTCTGGCGTAATCCTTAGCCAGTCATAGTTTGAGTATGTTTTGGTTTGTATTTTTCGGTGTTTAATAGGTCTCAGTCGGATCAAATTAGTTCTTTTGTTCTAGGTCTATTAAGAGCAGAAGCGCAGACTTTTAGTTGCTTAGGCATCCGTACTCACTTATTCGATCGAAAGGTTTCTATCCAAATCTTTTGATTTACCCTTCAGATCTGCGGTTGCACTATCTGTTTGATCTGTTGGCTATTTGTTGACTCACAGCCGTGAGAGGAGGAAAGACAGGTAAAAAAAAGCTCTCAATCACAGTCGGTTGTGGAGAGCAAAAGCATCAAAACTGAAAATAGCTATGGACTCTAACTTATCCGCCGACCAAGCAACAAGTTAAGAGTCCAGTAATTGACTACAGGGGAAAGCCATGTAGTGGCGATTATGCTTTTGTGGGCATAGTCTGCTTTATCTTGCTCAATTTTAGAGGTGTTTATGTAGATGTTGCAACCTATCTGCAAACATCTTTAGCTGCTGCATGGATATTTCTCCCTTTTGCGTGTGAATTTAGGGAGACTAATGTGTTTACTTCTTCTAGGGAGCCGATTTCAACGAGATCTTTCAGGCTAGGGACTAGCGCCACACAAGTTAGCAGGCAAAATACTTCTCAAATAGAATTCTCTCAACAGATCGAGCGAGAGTTTATGCAAGGGAGTGCGATCGCTCGGTCTCTCTATCAGACGGCTACTCACGTCGTTAGCGATACTGAAGTCCTCCCTGGCGGTGACGTTACTTATCCCATTCATGAGGCTTTGAATTGGAATGTGACTCGCTTTGGCTATCAGGCACGTATCAATCTGTATGCCATCTTGCTGGTTAACGAAGATGGTTTTTGCTGGCAGGCAAAGCTGAGTCACCCCCGGCAAGATGCCAAGAAAGGCAAAATTCAGAAATACGAAACCCCTGTAGGAAATGGATCTCGCGCTTATTTACCTGCTATCCCATCTGAAATTAGGTCATTAATCAGCGATCGCTACAGCGTAGAAGTCCCTCTGTTCGGCTCTTTTTGGGATTGGTTAGAAGCCCATCCAGAAATTCCAATGGTGCCAACTGAAGGCGGCAAAAAAGCTCTTGCTCTACTCAGTCAAGGCTTTGTTCCCCTCGCATTCTATGGAGTAAACGGGGGCTATCAAAAACGATTAGATGGGACTCGTCGGCTCAGCCAGGATGCAGCCCGCTTTGCCAAGAATAGTCGGCGGTTTGTCTTGGCGTTTGACCAGGATGAAAAGGCAGCCACCAAACGGCGAGTATCGGTTGCTCTGTACCGGTTTGGAGGCTTGCTGCATCAGGCGAGTTGTCCGACCAGCGTCACAACTTGGAAAGCGGAACAGGGGAAAGGAGTCGATGATTTAATTGTCCAGGGTGGCGCTGCGGCTTGGGAAACTGCTTATGCCCAGGCGCTTCCTCTGCAACACTGGATGATTTGGCAACGGTTAGAGAATCGGCTGACCTATCCTGCTGCCGTCAAGGTAGTGACGGCAGATCTTTCTAGCTTAGTGCTTGAGAGCGTACCAGAGAGAGGCATTATCGCGATCGAGAGTGCGAAAGGGACTGGAAAAACGAAACACATTCAGGCATTGGTGAAGGATGCTGAGAAGGCGATTGCCGGAGGACATCGCATTGCTTTAATGCGTAACCTATCGGCTCGATTGGGACTGGATTACAAAGGAGACCTTGATAAGGTCAACGGAGCGTTTATTAATGGAGCTGGTTACACCCTGCGGATCGGGCTGTGTGTAGACTCTTTGCTGAGCGTTGATCCTAGCAAGTTTAGTGACTGTGACCTGATCCTTGATGAAGTCGTTCAGGTGCTCCGACATCTGTTGACCAGCTCCACCTGTGCCCGTGATGGCAAACGTCCAGCCCTTTTATCTCGACTACGGGAACTGATCCGGCTGGCCCGTCGCGTCATTGTCGCTGACGCAGATCTGGATAATGCGACCTTGCACTATTTGAAAGAGCTGAGAGGCGATGATACAGCCATCTTCCTGATCCGCAATGGCTATCAGTCCGCAGGTTACCCAGTACGGTTTATTCAATCCCCCGATCGAACCGTCATTACTGGAGAACTGCTGGCAGACGTTCAAGACCTGATTGTTGGGAACGTCTTATTTGTCGCGACGGATAGCAAGGGCACGAGTAAGGCGATCGCCCGACTCTTGGCGAAGGAAGCTCCTGACAAGCGAGTGCTACTAATCAACTCCGAAACCAGCGGGGGAGAATGCGAACGAGAGTTTATTCAAACGCCTGATGCAGTGCTACAGCGAAGCGAGTACGACATTATTATCTGTTCTCCCTCAGTGGCAACTGGAGTTAGTATTGAATCTCAAGGCACGATTCAAAAGATCTATGGCATCTTTACAGGAACTTCCAGCACGGATGCTGACATGGCACAAGCCTTGGGCAGGGTTCGAGCACCTGTGAATCGCGTTGTCTGGTGTGCCCAGCGGGGCAATAACTTCTCAAAGGTAAGTCGTTCCACAAATGCTTTAGAGCTAAAAGATCACCTTCAGCAACGAGCAACCGCCACAATTCAACTCATTCGCTCCGGTTTAAAGGAAGATGTTACCGGAGAAATCAGCCGCTATGACTGGCAGAGTGATCCTCATCTGAGCCTATTTTGCCGCATTGCTGCCGAACAAAACTTTGCGATGCACAATTTGCGCAATGCACTTCTGGTGCGGCTTCGGTTTGAAGGGAATCCAGTGACCGTCGAAGACCGAGACAGTAACCCTGCAATGCGAAGTTTGCTGCTGATTGCCAGACAGGAACAGCAGGAAGTGGATGCACAGGCAATTTTAAACGCAGAGGATTTAATGTATAGCGAACTCCTTCTGCTAGAGCAGAAAGAGGGGTTAGGACGGGAAGAATCGTTAGCAGTCGCCAAATTTTACTTCAAAGAGTTCTATTGCCTGGACAGCCTCACCCTGGAAGATGTGCTGTGGGATACCGAGGGCAGGCGACGCGGGGAGTTGCTGAATCTGGAAGTGCAACTGTTTCCGGGGGTGGCCGTTGATCGCACCGCGAGGGCACTAGAAAAACAGGCAACTTGGAACCAGGGCTACTGTCCTTGGGACCTTTCCGGCTCAGAACTCCGGCGCTGGCTCCGCTCCAAAATTGGTTTAGATGAACTGCTTGCCAAGATTCAGGCTGGATGGCAATGGTGCAAGTATGAGCTGAAACCTTATGCCGATCGTGCTAGGGAACTGGCTCAGCAAATTAAAGTCGCTTTGCATTACAGGATTACTAATGCCATCAGTGACACGCAGATCATTCATCAGCTATTGTCCCAGTTAGGTATTAAGTTAACGATGAGATGGTCACGCTCCCATCCTGGCTATGAAGGGGAAAAATTGAGGCTTTACAACTTGAACGTATTACATTGGGAGCGCGTGTGGTCGATTTTGCAGCGACGGCAGACGAAGCGGGAGGCTTTACAGCAACAGCGAATGGAAATTGAGTCTGGAAATGGATCACCCGTCCCTTTTAATTTTGAACCTCCTACGGGTGATCCAACTGCCCCTGCTTCTTCTGGTACAGATCCGTGGTCAACGGAGGGAGCAATTGAAGCTGTGACGGCATGGACAACAGCCTTGGGGCAGGATCCTGACGTAAGGGCAGAAATTGAGCGCACGGTTCCTGCTGTTGTCTTCCAAAAGTTGACGCTACCTCCTTCTAACTCATACCAATTTGAATTGAAAATGCGACACATCCTGTAGGGGCAAGGCAATGCCTTGCCCCTACCCACCGATTGATCTGTAGCCGTCATTCTTTAAATCGGTATCAGATTCACTGGGTTCGCCCTCATGACAGCCTCAAGATAAACACATCTCCAGCATTGAAATCGGACGATGATAGAGTCCGATTTCAATGCTGGAGTGCTCTGATGACGCGCGTCATTGCCTCACCAATTAACCCTTGCATTCTGTAAGGGTGTTAGCTGTTGAAAGTCCGACTACGCCATTTATTCAAGCGGGCTTCCCCAATCGCTGCATAGGGTTGGGCATTGGCGATCTGTGCTTGCAACGCCGCTATTTGAGTCGTCTGTGCGTCTGCCTGTTGTTGTAACTGAGCCGCTATCTTTTCAGGAGGAGAAGCTACTGTGGACTGCCAATCGCTTTTGAGATAGGCAGATCCGATCGCAGCAAAGGGACGCAACGTCGTCAATTGTTGTTGCAAACGGTCAATCACTTGGGCTTGCTCTTGAATGGTCTGTCTCAAGGCTGCTTCAGCAGCGTAATTAGGTGCGGTAGCCCAAGCTTGGGTTTGGCTGGCTGGATGCTTGGGCTTGAAGACTGCTGCCAGGATGGCGCTTACATCAGTGCCAGCAGCCGGGTATTGCCACGAGGATGGTGCGCCTTCAACAGGCGCGATCGCGCTAGGGCGGTTAGTCATGAGGGATGCATTCAACCGGGAGCGATTCTGGTGGGTCAGATCTTTGTCGCTACTGACAGAACCGCGCAAAAGTTGAAACATGTGGGTAAAGCCGACCATTTTCTTACCCGTCTGAGTTTTGTATCCCCGGTAGTAGGGCACGGTATGCTCACCAAAAGCTGCCTGATATTCATCACTATCAATATAAGAATCGATTTCCGCCTCAAACCCGCCCTGATCGAGCCACTGACCATGTTGAGCCACTTCTTCATGACTTTCAGGCGCACGACCGAGTAGGTGCTTGAAGTTAAGCTCGATCGATCGCGATCGTGAACAAGCTTCAAAAAAAAGCGCGCGGTAGAGAGCCGACTGGGCCACCTGACGCACAAACCCCCGCACACTGATGTCTCCCTGTCTGAGCTGAGATTCTGAGACGATCAAGCGTTCACTTTCCATCACATGAGCATTGCCCAGAATTTGGCGATAGGCTGCTCGAATAACCACATCAACCTCTGCGTCAGAGTGGTTCTCCCATAGACAGATGGGTGCAGTGTCATTGAATGTGCCTACTCCAAGGCTCGCATCTGGATTAAGCAATGGATTAATAAACGTACTGACCATATGAGTCATCTCCTTAACGCACCAATCGCGTTTATAGCGGTTTTCAATCCGGTAAGCCACCGTCTTGTAGAGACGGGTACCGGGTGTAGAGTATCGGGTGTGGCGAATACAAATGGAAATAGCTGGTAAGTTGTAAAAATCTGAATCTAACAGGGACTACCGTTTCAATCAGCCAAATTGTCAGGCGGATTCGGTCAAGTGCTGACTGATTAAACGCCAACCAACTGACTAATCATGATGCCTAGTGATGGAATTCCCAAAAGCAGCATCAAACCAGCAGGCATAAACTTGCGCGTTTTGATCCATCGCATCACAAACGCCACTAGCAAGATCAGCGTGACAACTGTGGCAGCTACCAGCCCCCAGGGTTGTCCTTGAAATTGTAACAAGGCACTGACCAGCAACAGAATGCCACAGCCGCAGCCAGCAAACAGAGAAACCTTACTCTGTGCCTGAACATAGCCTAGAATGCCGCCCACGATCGCAAGGATGCCATAAACGAGTGTGACCATTACACCTACATCCATTGTTATTTCCATGCTATAGCTCCATAAAAAAGTAATGAAACCCGACGTGACCAAATTCATCTTCAATCGAGCGATCCTTAGGTTGGGCGATCGCATCGCTTATGCCGTCTATCTAATCTTGAGGATCAAAGCGAGAGCGAAAACCGCCATATTTCAGCCAATATTGTTTCAAGGCATGACAGGGTGTATGCAAACTGGCTCTGGCACGATACAAAATCACTTGTCGGTGATCGCCCATCCAGATTTTGTCAACCGGATCAACGGAAATGACGCTGCCACCCAACGTTTCAACGCACTCACAAAACCGATCAACCGCACTATAGTCCACCGTTTCAAACACAAAGAAATTGCCTGAGCAAACTAAATGGCGGCTGCGAATCCAGCACTGCATTTTTTTCTGCGCTTCTGGGGGCAGCATTTTAGTTTCAATGGGTGCTAGATAGGGCAGGGAGAGATCAGTCAATAGTGGGGACTTCATGGGCAAAGCTCTCCTGTTTTTCAAACCGCAAAGGTCCAAAGGTAGACCCCCAAACTTGCTGATGTGTATTGATATCTAAGCCCTTATCCAAGCTGACCCAGGTAGTTTCACTGATTTCAACATAGCTATCCAGATACGTTTGGCAACCATGTTTTTCAATCAAGCAAAGGTTTCCAGGCTCAACATTGCCTTGAAAGCGATCGCCCTCTCGCTTAAAAATCATCGAGCAGTGGTAGCGACGTTCAATGCAGGCAGGCGTGATGGTTTTGAGAATATTTAAATCACGCGCCGATCCGGCATAGAGCATTGGTTTTTTTAAGCTGTAGTTTTCAATATAAATCTGATCATCCTGTTCGACTAAGCGGTGCACTCCTTGCCGATAAGGACTCCACAAATCGTAGTCATAAACCTGCTCTGAATAGAGTCCAATACCAGAAAAGAATGCATAGGGTAAGGGACGAAAAAAAACATGGATGTGGGCGTAATCCTTGGCATTTTCAAACGCCTGCTTAGCATTACTAAAGTCCCCCGCCATCCAGCGTGCCAGGGTCATTAAATCATTGGATGTCGCTTGAGAGAAAGACAGTGGAGTCGATGACATGGGTATAAAGGCGATGAAAAATTAAAACCAAAAATTAAGACGTTAATGAGCGCGAATTTTTAAGCTTTAATGTTTAATTTCTTGGCGAATCTCTGAAGAGAACGAAGCCGTAACCACTCCCGTACCAGCACTGGTTTTAATCAGAGAGACCCTACAGCGAACATTGGGGTTAACAAACCAGATTTTTTCTTCAGCAGCGGCGCGATCGTACGCCGTAACAAGCACAAACGTGCCGTCTTCGGTGAGGGTGTAGTCACCCACCGCCGCGATTTCTTCAGCGTACCCTTGATCGCGCAGGAGTTTGCCACGCTGAGGCTGGCTCGGATCGGGAACAGGCACCAAAACGCACGTTCCTTTGACAAGCTCACTATCTTCCCAATCCGACTGACCTTCCCAACTCATACGGAAGGGTGAAATGGCAGCCTGTGGATCAATGCTGTAGGTTTTGCATAGATCTAACACTGCCGGATCATCCACCGAGAGAGCCACAATGTCGATCTCGGACTGAACGGCTTCAAAATGACCAAATGCCAAATGGTGAGCGCTGCGCTGCGATCGCCAATGCCCAATCGAACTCGCAACAAACTCCGTAATGTTCATCAACGTTTTGCTTTTCGTTGTGATTGTTTCTTTTGCGTCTCGTCCGCCGATTTTGGGGTCTGCCGAGCATTCGACGCAGGTTTTGCCTGCGGTTGAGCAGACAACGCTTCACCGGAATAATGAGGGATGGCTACATTCGTAACCTTTCCACCAAACCGATGAATCCGTTGCATTGTTTGAGAGAGGCATCTGTAAGGAATCGTTACTGTATACAATCCCTTCCGTAGCATCTCCTGGTGACCACCCCTCACTTCAATGGTTACCAGACGACTATTGTAATCACTGAGGTCAATGGTGCCAGAAGCAATCATTGCACTTGCCATACAAATCACCTTGAATGCGATGCTCCACTATAGCAATAGAAGAGAAACTGTATTCGTCAGTCTTAAAGTAACTGCCAGAACAGTGGTGCTGGCTCATGGGTGCGTTTCTACTCAGACTTTACCCAGGTATGATTCAGCTTTTTCAGAAATGATCTGATCAGTTTTGGCACGTTGAGCGGCTCTAAAAGCCTGGGTTCAGACGGCTGTAATGAAGTTAATGTGTCCGCTTCTGCCACAGCTTCTGCTACAACAGTCGGCTGAGTTGTTTCACTAGCTGTCGGTGCGTTTTCGAGGGCTAAAACAGGGTCAGGGTCAAAAGTAGAGGAGGGGTGTGCGGCGATCGCTTCAACCACTCCTGGATTAGCTAGTGATGTAGCATGGTTCCAACTTGCCGGAGTTGGTAGCAATAAAGACGGAGCCTGAATCCGAATAACCTTTCCACCCTTGCG
This sequence comes from Stenomitos rutilans, assembly GCF_059505485.1. Classification (NCBI taxonomy): domain Bacteria; kingdom Bacillati; phylum Cyanobacteriota; class Cyanophyceae; order Leptolyngbyales; family Leptolyngbyaceae; genus Stenomitos; species Stenomitos rutilans. Next base: position 74,382 of record NZ_JCACKR010000017.1, on the reverse strand, counting down.
GCTAATGAATTGAAGGGTGCGAGCAAGTGAGCGATAGGGAACCTTAAAGGTGTAATGACTCGTTGGCATCGTACCCTGTTGACGTAAGCCACTGACCTCAATCAACAAGATGCGATCGTCATATTCAGTAGTCGCCATAGTCGATACCTGAGATCACTAGAAAGCAGTCAGACAAAGCTAGGGGTTGGTTTTGCCTGTATCCTTACTAGACCCAATCGCTCAACTGCGATCGCCCTTCTCTAAGCTACCTCAGTAATACTCAAAATCTTGCCGCCCGTCTTCTGAATATTTTGAATTTTTTGGGAAAGCTGATTGTAGCCAACTTCAAAGGTCGTGGCGCTTCGGGTCACACGCGGACCATAGCTGGCTTTGGAAACCGCAACACGGAACCGCTTCTCCCGATTGCTGGAAGCGCCAGAGCCGCTCGCTGGAGCAACAATTTTGGTCGGCAAATTACCGCCAATATCGCTAATTAGTTTTGCTGCTTTGCCCACATCATTCGCTGCAAAGCCCCGCATTAAGGCAAAAGTACGGTTGAATCCAACATTTTTGATGCCAGCTTGAGTGCGATTTCCACGTGCAGAAGGCACAACATGCTCACCAAAATTCAGAATGTATTCATCGCTGGAAATGTAGGCATCAATCTCGGCTTCATAGCCCTGGTTGTTATACGTTTGCACATGCTCCGAGATTTCAGTTTGATCCTGTGGCGCACGACCCAGCAAATGCTTAAAATTCAATTCAACAAAACGGTAGGGAGAAGATGTCTCAAAAAACAAAGAACGGTACAGATCAGACTGCGCCACTGCGCGGACAAATTCTCTGACGGTAATATCACCATTCCGTAACTGAGACTCAGCGCTGGTGAGCCGCTGGTTGTCCATGACGTGTGCATTACCCAAGACTTGCCGATAAACCGCCCGAATAACGGTTTGCAGATTCTCTTCCGTTGCATTGGGGCGTAATTCAACCGACTCAGCTTCAATCCAAAGTGCCATACTAATGACTCCTAAAATAAGGTTTGTAGTTAATGAGGATGGCTTAAATATCAGCGTTGCCATGATGTAGTCTAAGCGAACTACAGCGCAACATTAGATACTTCTCGACATCCTCTGTGCTTTATCGAAATGGAGCAAGTGGGCATTGCCCACTTGCTAAAACGATTAAATCTCGGTGATGCTGACGATTTTGCCAGAAGTACGGTTAATCCGCTGGATTTGAGGAGTCATCTTGCTCGCTGAAACAATGTATTCAGTGGCACTCACTCGTCTAGGGCAGTCAAATTTTGACCCTGCCACCAGAATTTTGAACCGCTTTTCAGTACCAGAACCCGTCACGGTTGCTGAAGACGGTTTGATAGCATTGGCGCTGTTGGTGGCAATGTCATATACCAATTGCGATGCTTTCACCGAGCTGTCAATCTGAGAGGGGCCGCGATCGATCGCAAAAATGCGGTTATACCCTACTTGCTTCGCGTTTGCCTCGCTGCTGCCGCCACGCGTGTAGGGCACAATATTCTCACCAAACGCCGACTGGTACTCACTGCTGTCGATATAGGAATCGATTTCAGCATCGTAGCCTTCGGTCGTCGTGCGAACAATGTGCTCGGATACTTCCTTTTGATCCTGAGGTGCCCGACCGAGCAAATGTAGAAAGTTGAGTTCCACAAAGCGGTAGGGAGCGCAGGATTCAAAGTAACGGGCACGGTAGAAATCAGATTTCGCTACGGCACGCACGAATTCTCGCACGGTGATGGAGCGATCGCTCAACTGGGACTCAGCGGTGACCAACCGCTCACTTTCCATCACATAGGGATTGCCCAGCACTTGCTTATAAACGGTTCGGATGACGGTCTGAATTTCCTCTAGATCGCTGGTCGGCCAGAGTTCCACCGGAGTGGCATTGATGACGATACTACCCATTGAAACCTATCTCCTAAAGTCCTGTAATCTTGAGCTGAGGCTATACAAGCGTAATACTGGCAATCACGCCACCCTGCTGGTGAATCCGCTGATACTCCTGGGAAAGTTGCTCGTAGGGCACCAGAAACACCTTGTTGCTGCGGCGGAACTTAGAGACCCGGTTGACTGCGTTAGAGCGATAGCCTGTAACCTCAATCCGATACACTTTGCCATCGGCACTGGCACCCACACCCAAGCGCGTCTGAGGATCATTAGACGGCGCAGAGAACAAGGCACCGCTACTGGCAGGCGAAATCACCGGAGTGGGAGTGCTTTGAATCACCAGCGCATTGAGCTTGGGACTCTTGCCAGACAAGTCACCCTTCAGGCTGCTGCTGCTGGCTCCACGCACCAATTGAAACGTGTGGGTAAATTGCACCATGCTCTGACACGCATCGCTCTTGTAGCCCCGAATGTAAGGGACAAAGTTTTCGCCAAACGTGGTTTGATACTCGTCACTGTCGAGGTAGGAATCGATTTCTGCTTCAAAGCCCTGAGTATCGAGAATCGTGCTGTGCAGCCGCATCTCTTCCAGATCCAGGGGTGGACGACCCAGCAAATGCCGAAAATTGAGTTCGATCGCCCGGTAACGCGCACAACTGGTAAAGAAACGAGACTGATAGAGGTCAGACTTTGCCACTGCCCGGACAAACTCACGAACACTCAACTCACCCCGCTTAAATTGGGATTCGGGCACCGCGAGCCGCTCGCTTTCCATTACGTAAGCATTACCTAACACCTGACGATAGACTGCCAGAATAATCGTCTCGGCTTCTTCTTGTGAGCGACCGGGCACCCACTCGACGGGAGGGGTTTCATCAAAGAGGCTGACCCCTAAGCGTGAAGCTGGTCCAAATGGCATGAATGGAATCTCCTGGCTAACGACAAAGATTAAGAAAATTGTTTCAAAGCAAAAAGAAATTTCAGATTTCTCAGCCAACTCGCTTAGATACCAGATTAAATCTATCGTCAGAAAAACTCCTGCGATCGTTTAGGAAAAGGCTAATTTCTAAGCGGTTCAGACCTCTCAAGCGTTTCATACGCTTTGTTATGATCAATCTTCCTATAAGCCTGCAACCATAATTATCAAGATTTATAAAGCTTGATACAGTCAGCTCGTATAGAACACTACTGGAGCATAAACTCCTCAGGCATCCAGTTGTCGTCTGGAGATGGGTTTTCAGGTTGGCGATCTACTGTTACAGATTGTAGGACTTACGCAAAGTCTCGCAAAACTGGCCCTCCAGTCCTCAATTTATAGCCCTAGCGGGCATACAAGAAAGGGGAAGCAAGCACTCCAAGTCCCCAAGAATTGGGGGCTTAAAGCCCTTTGGGCATACAAGAAAAGAGGGGGGAATGCGTAGGTCCTAAGATTAAAGGACAAATTGATGTGCGATCGCTCTCTGGCTTGTTATCCCATCACCGCAACGCGCTGTCTAAAGCCGCCGCAACCACGTAATGATTCTCGTCTTGTTGCAATTTCGCCAGCATTGGCTTGGCTCTAGGATCAGTCGCCAGGGTCAGGGCTGTGGCGGCTCGCCAGCGATCGCGCCAGAAATCAGCCTCGGCTAAGGATTCCAATAGATCAAGCGCCTCCTGCTGGAGAGGTCCTTTAAGCAACTGACCCAGCGCCAGAATGGCCGTTTCTTTAACCGTTTGGGTCTCGTCGAGTAAGGCTTCCCGGATCACTGCCAGCAAAACGTCGTCCTGGTCGGACTCCATTAAGATCGATAAAATAGTTTGCCGGGTCAGCCAGTGACGATTGCGCTCAAATAGCTGTTGTAGCAAGGGGATGGACGCATCGCCAAAATCAAACAAGGCATTGGCAATCTCTGCCAGAACATTATCATCCTGCTCGTTCTCTAACAGAGTTCTAAGCGCCTGGAATGATGCCTCGGTGCGATGGTTGCCCAGCCCCATGACGGCAAAACGACGACAGAGGAAATCGGGGTCAGTCGAGAAGCGTTGCAAAAGCGGCACTGCGATGTCAGAAGGGAAGCCAGCCAACTCATCGATCGCCTTTTTGCGCTGGTCGATCGCGCCCGAACGTAGCCAGGATTCTAACTGAGCCAAACGATCAACATTCATCTTATTCAATGGCTCCGGCTCGGATTAACAGCTCAGATGCCTGCGCCGATCGAAACGATTTGCGGGCTTCACTCAGAGCAGTGGCACCCCAGCGATTGACCGAACGAAAATCTGCGCCATGCTCCAGCAGCAGGCTGATGATTTCCAGATTGCCCTGAGCTGCTGCCATCATCAGAGGAGTCCAACCACCGATGTTGGCGGTATTGATTTCAGCCCCCAAATCAATCAGCGCTTTGACGGCGTAAACCTGATCTCGCTCTACGGCTAAATAGAGGCCAGTGTTGCCAATTTTATTGACAGTATTGACCTCAGCACCCAGTTTCGCAAGGCGTTGGACGAGATCAGTCTGACCATGACGTGCCAGTACCATCAACACGGTTTCTTCGTAGGAATTGCGATCGCCGATCGCTGCACCATGATCCAACAGTAGAGAAACAATTTCACGCCGATCGCCCTCTGCCGCAAACATCAAAGCGGTATAGCCTCCGGCATTTTTCGTATCGACATCGGCACCTTTCGCCAGAAGTTGTTCCACGATCTCAAGGTAGCCTTCTGTAGCAGCCCACATCAGTGCCGTATTACTCGCGCCGACGGCAGTAACCCCTCCAGCGGTATTGGACTCTGCACCTTGGGCTAACAGGCTCTCCACCGCTGCCGCATCCCCCTTGATGATCGCCCGGATTAGTTGTTGATTCAGTTCTGGATTGGAGGGCATCGTCAGTCTTCCTGCCATTCAATTTTGAAGACACTTTCAATGGGCTTCTGGGCAATAGTGGCATCCCAGCCTATCCCTTGCAAAAAAGCTTCCCTGGAGCGAGTTTCCACCACATCGACTCCCCACTCTCCTGGTTGCAGGGCCTCGGGTGAGTTGGTGGTGGGAGGCGTAGTTTTAATACCCCCTAACACCAAAATTTCTGGGAAGGCGGCGCTTAATTGCTGCGATCGTCGCTTCTCTGCCAAAGCTTTTGCACACAGCGCTCCAACCTGTGACGGTAAAAACTGGTTCGGCGGAAACTGGATCTCGACTATCCAATGCGGATGATTGATCATTCTGCATTGCAAGTGGTCTTGCTCACTTAGACCCACCTGAAACACAGCCGCAAACTCTTGACGACTCAAAGCTGGAATGGTGTCTGGTAAAACATCAAAATTATGAGAGAGTAGCATCCGCCCCTGAACCTGTTTACTCACGGCTGTAGTGAATTGTCATAAAAGTGTGGCTTGCATCCCCTAGACTACCATTTCCCCTTCACCTCTTGGTCTCTAACTGCACCTCTTTTAACCCCGTTTTGCAGAGGATAATTGAGCATCCGTCACAATCGCAAAATCCTTTTTATAAATCAGCATTACATCCTTCTAAAGGCTTGGGTTAAAGGCTTTGTAGAGCTTTAAATCGTTTCAACTCTCTACCCTTAGTAGGGTTAACAACCTGAGTATGATTGTTAACTTTGGTGAAGTTAGAGCGATTCCTTTGAATGGTCTAACAGCAAATTGATTGATGAATTTGGAATAATTTATGACTGCATACACAAGCCAATCTGCAAAACATGCAGAAACTTTCAAGCAACTATCTGTAGACGACCAACTTGCTGTTTTGTGGTACGTTTACGGCTTTATCTGTAGCGAATCGGGCATGAAAGAGCCAGATGGAACGGCACCTGATAGCCCTGACGAGTTATTCGGTAAAGCGAAAGGACTCTCTCAGGATGAACAACTTCAGTTGATGCGTGACATTCTGAAAGGAACCGACACAGGAACTGCTCGTGAATATCAAGCTCTTACCAACAACACCAAGCTAGCCTTCTGGTATCAACTAGCTCAAGGAATGGAGCGTTCTGAAATTATTCAAGCTCCGTCTGACTACCAGCCATCATCGGCGGTTCAATCGTTGGTATCTGTGTTGAAACCCATTGGCTTTGAGCAGCAATTCGTCTTCCTGCGTGATGCCTTACTATCAGATGGTGGTACACCTTCTGTGTAGTGCAAGCGTAACGGCTATGAGCTTAACGTAAGTTCAATTGCACCATTTCAGCCATTTCATGTGGCTGAAATGGTGCATATCCTGTTGCCGAGTTGTAAATCGTAAGCTAATTGGAGTAATCTAATCGGCTTCCAGTATGCTTAATGGCTTATTAAGATTTAAAATACTAGTTTAATTAACTTGAAGTTTTAACAAATCTGTTTAAATCTGATTAAAATTAAATGCTTTGCACTGTGTCAGATTTTTCGCAGTGACTCTCACTAGCAACAATTACCTGTATCATCTTTAGAGGTGCTGGCGAACTCCACCAGCGAGCAAACTGGCAAGTCGAGTGCTGAACCGCTTACAGTGCGTTTTGTGCCTGGGCAAGTTGAACGCTGCACAGTTTTTGTACAGGCTTCATGCTAAGGCGTTTATTACAGATTCAACAAAGACATTAGTCTAACGTTTATGCAAGGGTCATTAAGAAATTACCAGCACTCCTTGATCCGTCAACTGGCAGATTGCGTAGAAGAGGCCTGGCGGCAACATCTGGATTTGTCTCCATACCCGATGCCAAATGATTTAGGCTACATTGAAGGTAGCCTGGAAGGCGAACGATTAACCATTGAAAATCGCTGTTACCAAACGCCACAATTTCGCAAATTGCACTTGGAATTGGCTCAAATGGGGAATGGCTTAGATATTCTCCATTGTGTCATGTTTCCCAATCCCGAATATGCCCTTCCTATTTTTGGCGCTGATCTAGTCGGTGGGCGAAGTGGGATCAGTGCCGCGATCGCGGATCTATCTCCCGTCAATGCAGATCGATCGCTGCCAGCCCATTACCATCAAGTTCTTTCAGCACTACCTGAGCTACAATTTTCCCAGCCTCGCGTCTTGCCAGAATGGGCAGATATATTTTCCGAATTTTGCTTGTTTGTCCGCCCCGTTGGAGCGGCTGAGGAAGCAGCCTTTCTTCAACGCGTGCGCGAGTTTCTGATGCTCCACTGCCAAATCGCTAGCACAGAAGTCCCCTTAGCCTCCGAACTGGAAGTCGCTAGTACGATCGCAGGGCAACAGTATTACTGCACTAAACAACAGCAAAATGATAAAACCCGGCGGGTTTTGGAGAAATCCTTTGGTGCAGAGTGGACTGATCGCTATATGACCACTATGCTGTTTGACTATGTGACCTGAGTCAGCGCGCTAAGGCATTAGAAGCAGATAGTCTAGTTTGCACATAGTCGAGACCGCCAACCGATCGCTGAAGCGTTTGTAGGGCTTACGCGCTTTGATCAAAAACTCGGAGGTTTAAGCCACTACATTGAGTTTGTGCTTCATGTTTGGTTAAAGCCTCCGAGTTTTGCGTCATTCCTACGGCTAGCAAAACTGTTTTAATCGCTCAATCAGATGATCAAAATAGGGAGATAAAATCGCTTGCTGATCGGGTTCTACTCGTTTTAAGCTAGCTGTTTTGATGCCTTCCAAGCCCACCACCATCGCATCCAGGGGCACCTGCAATTCTTGATAGAGCAATTGCATATAATGCAACCCTTCGGGGCTGGTGTAGTCTACATGCTGTCCAGCGATGCCATAGGTGATGCAGCGCAAAAAATGCCAGAAATCTCGCCAGCAGGCATTTGCCCGTTCGGCTGGGTAAAGCCCACCACCGGGTTGAGTAATGGTGGGAAAGGTCTGCAATACCTGATCTCTCGCTTCATCGACAATTTCACTCACGCGATCGCGCAACTGCTGCGCCAAGGAGGCGAGAGCGATTGTCGTAGGTGCAAGCTGTTGAATTTGCTTCACATCCTCATCTGTGAGATACCGTCCCTCATCATCTGCCGCCTGAAAGCGCTGAATTGCTCCTGTGGGATGAGTATGATGCCAGGTGGCAAAACTAACAATCCTGGCTTTTTGAATCAATTCTCGAACTTTTTCGCTAATCTGTGGCTGGGTCATTGTAGAAATATGAGAGTTAGAGATTGTACCGTTGTAACTCGTTCAATTTACAGACTGTCTTACCTTAAGAATTTTCTTCTTTGAGAAAATTATCACTTTTGGTGGAATCAGCCAACTAGTGGAATCAGCCAACTGATGGAGTCAGCCCACACATCTTTTCAATATCACTGTAGTTAGACGATTCAGCAACAAAGCAGGCTTGAACGGTTCCAGAAATTGGAATTGAAAATCTTGATGGTTGAATTGCTGAATGGCGTACTCTGTAGCGAATGGGAGCATTTCAAATGGTTGGACAAATGTGTTGGCTTTCCAGATTTGGCGGTGGTGAGTTGATTTTACATCTTCGACTAGGGCTCCTTCAACCCTGGAAGCCCTATACCCAATTTCCACATCTAGCTGTTCCAGACTACCCTATTGCTGGTGCATCTAAAGGATTTGCAACCTCTCAAAAACTATTATCGACAGGCTGGACATTGCTTTCTGTAACTGAGGCCAAAGCCGCTTTTAATCGCTCTCAAGCAGCATAATCAGGAGTTAGAGTGTGAATGAGGGGATTGCCTTAAGCGTTAAAGTAGAGGGTGACGTTCACGCTTTGCCTCATGGATCTCAGCCAAATTGAAACTGATCGGCAAAATCCGGACTTTCAATACCGCCTCAAGGCGATCGCTGCTCTTAAAGATTACCCGCCCGATGTTGCAGTGCCAATCCTCACTCAGCACATCCAGGACTCAGAATTTCTGGTGCGAACCTTTGTGGCTAGAGAATTAGGCAGGCAAAAAACCTCTGAGTCCTTTGCCGCCCTCCTCCAGATTATGCGGCTTGACGATACCCCCAATGTGCGTGCAGAAGCCGCTAACTCCCTGTCGCTGTTTGGGAGAGTCTCCGCTTCTCATCTGGTGCAAACCTTCTTTAGAGACGACCACTGGTTGGTCCGCCGAAGCATCTTGGCGGCTTTAGTTGAAATGGACTGTCCTGAAGAAGTTCTGGAAGTTTGTAGCTTAGGACTGGCAGGCAAGGATGCGGCTGTACAGGAAGCATCGGTTGATGGTCTGGGGGCGTTAGTCAATTCTCGTCAGTCTGTGGCTGCGCTAGCCCAACTTTTGGAGCTAAAAAATGCGGGGGCAGACTATATCCGAGTCAGAGTCTCCTACGCCTTGAAGCACTTTGCCGTTCCTGAAGCAAAAGAAGCCTTAGCCCAACTCAGACAAGATGCCGATCATCGAGTGGTGAGAGCAGCAATGGAAGATTTAATCTCGTAACATTGCACACATCTTCACCCTGATTTTACCCTCTGCCAAAAAGGTACCCCTTCAGGTTATGGTTACCTGACTTTGGAAAAGCTATATTTTATCTACGCTCTATAGCAGTTTGGCAAAATTGTCTAGAACTAACGTAGCATCGTTTACAGAATTTAATATCTAGACTGGCAAAATTAGCAGAGATATAGCTTTAGACTGGCACTTTTGGTTAGATAACAGGAGGAACCTATGGTAGACATTCCAACGGGTGGTCAAATGCTCTGGAAATTAGAGGGAGACGATCGAGTCCTGCACTTACGGCATGATGAGTCAGAGCCCTGGTCTCACTACGAAGAGTTTCCACAATATGTGCTGCCTGATCCTGAAGGCTTTTCTAAAGGAATTGCCACGTTTCTGGCATTATTGAAAAAAGATTGGACAGCAACTAAGTCCTAAACGAAGGCATGCCAGTCATTTTGGCAATGGTTGGAAACCAGACAACATTTGTTAGCTTCCTCGTTCTCGCCATACAGTCAGAGCAGATTGAGGGCACAACTAGCAGGTCAAGCTTTCCAGGGTCGTTCTGAGAGTAAGAGGATGAGTCGTTTCCAATTGATCGTCGGGGTGACTGAGTAGGCACGATCGCATCGCTTCACTGAGTCCCTGAACCTGCGAGAAATCTGCGCCAGCAATGCTTTCAAACTGCTCAAATTCTACGTCGGTGAGATCGGCTGCCCGTAAATCGACGCTGGCTAAATTTGCCCCATTCATACGAGCCTTGCGTAGAAAAGCTCCAGTCAACATCGCTCCCCGCAAGTCCGCCTGGACTAGCTTTGCTCCTTGCAAGTTTGCTCCGGTTAGATCTGCCCCCCCTAAATAGGCTCCTAGCAGAGTTGCTTCTTGTAAATCGCTGTGTCGCAGATTAGCCGTATTTAGCGGTGCCCCATTCAGGTTGGCTCTGGGACCGATCGCCCCAGATGATTTGTAGGCAAAGCCCTCTGGAAAAAGAGTCCGGCTATCATACCGCGCCCACTGCATCTGCGTCTCAGTTAGATTCGCCCCACTCAAATCGGCTCCACTCAAATCAACTCGATATAAACAGGCTCCCTGTAAATTGGCAGCCTGCAAAACAGCGTCGCGTAGATCAGCACCGCGTAGATCAGCACCGCGTAGATCGGCGGCACTGAGATTGGCTTGTCTGAGGTTTGCTCGAATCAGGGTAGCTTGCTTTAACGTCGCGTTTCGCAGATCTAACCCATTCAGGTCGAACTGGTATAACTCTTCTTGCTCCAGAGTGAGACCTGCTTGAAGCGCTGCCAAAAGATCTTGTGGGGTTCTCTGAAGTGCTATGCCCATGAGTCCTATCGGTAAGGCTTACGAGCATCATACCGTTTCTTTAAGTGGTTTCCGGTTGAAATTACAGAAGATCCACCGAAAGACTGCTTTGTTAAGAATTTTACTGACGGTGCGATCGTAGCTAAAACGAGGGGCACTCTCAGACAGAGAGCGTAATTGGGTTAACACTGCCCCCCATAAGGTTAAACCACCTCTTTCCCAGACTGAGGAAGCCATTGTTAGTGATTGGTCAAATTAAATCTGACGCGCCATTAAGCCCTGGACGCTGATTAGGGTTGAACTTTGAGGTCTTTGACCCACCAAACTTTCTTGACAAAACATTCGCGCTCGGCTTATGTCCTCAGCCGAGGCACATCTGCAACTTAAAGGTTAGAGGAATTTTCTATGCACGACTTTACATCGGTAACTGTCAGCCGACGGTCTTCTCTAGAAGAACGTCAATTTGCATTGACGCAGCTCTACCGCCAAGTTCTAGAGCGGCAACCCTATGAATCAGAGCGGCAGACCATTGCGCCGCTGGAAAAGGACTTTCTCAAAGACAAGATTGGCGTGCGCCGTTTTTTGAAACACTTTGCCTGCACAGACATCTATCTCAATCAGTTTTACTACAAACTCTCCAATGTCAAGTTTATGGAGGTATGTTTTAAGCATTTCCTGGGGCGAGCAATCCTGGATCATCAGGAAATGCAGGTCTACAACAATATTTTGATCACCCAAGGAGTGGGTGGACTGGTGACAGCCATACTGGATTCAGAAGAGTATCGCAAAGCCTTTGGTTGCTTTACCGTGCCGTATCCGCGTACTTACAGCTTGTATCGATCGCCCGAAGCTTTTTTAGAAACGAAATTTCTGAACGAGGAACACTATGGTCAACGAGGACAGTCAGTGCCAACGATGTATTGGCGACAGCTTGGGTTGAACTGCGCTAACGGTGTTTGTCGCCACCCTGAAGTGGATGAATTCTTTACAACGACTGCCGAGCCTGTCCGGCGGGCATCGAGCGATGTCGAAACCTTACTGCATATTCTCAAGACGAGTGATGTTGGCAAAGCCAAAGCCTTGCTCGCCAATTTATCGCCCCAGCAACGAGAGGCATTGTTAGCTTTGTGTTAGACAGTTTTTCCCAGACCCCATAACCTGTCTAAAATCAATAAGGGCATGGCGTCGCCATGCCCTTATTGATTTGAGAGAACTCCCATGCCACTTGTCCAACCGCTGACGATGATGGATTTTTTCCGCAAGAGTGAAGGCATCTGGTTTACCCAACGGACTGTGCATCATTTTGATGCGGTCGCCGATCAGTCAGGGGAATCAAAGCTTTATGTGCAAGTGGTTGCAGCCGACGATCCTCGGATCAAACAGGTTTGCGAACCACAGGGTGTTGATCCGGCGTTCGCCGTTGGTGGAGCTAGCTTCATGTGGCAAGAGCATCAAGATAACCAGGCACCCAATGCTGAGCGGGCGGCTGTGTTAGTGGATGTGCCCGATGATGAGACGGGGCGATCAGGTAAACTTTTGCGCAACCAAGGCTACGTCGAAAAGATTCCTGTGGTCAGTCGCTACTGGTTTGGTAAGGACGGCATTTTGACGATCGATACTGATTACGATCAAAATCAAGGTCAGGAGCGCTGTTGGTTTATCACTGATGACTTCCGGGTGCGCGTCAGCACCGTGCGGGCCATTAACGGGGTCTATATGATGACCTATTGTTCAGAACGGCGCTTTGTTTCTGATCAAGATTTAGCTGCCATGATTCAACACAACTTGGCTAGAGCCTCTCAGCCCGACAGTACCCCTATGCTGAAACCTTAAAACGCTATAGATGCAGTCGAGTTGTGTGCCATCACATTAAGGATCATTACTTTCTGGCGCTCGTTTGAGACAGCGTACCCCAAAAGCACCTATTTTGAGGGATGACGCATGTTAATGTTTGATCCAAATGTATCAACCTTTCCTTGACTATTTAGAACAATCGTTGCAGGCACAATTTGCTTTACAAAGCCGCCCGATTCCAGCAGGGTTAGAAGCTCAAACGAGCGATCGTGGCAGAAGCCCCGCTACAATCAGAAGCTGGTGCTATCAATGTCCTGAACTGCGCAAAATCCGCTACACCTACATTGATGCAGGTGCGAGTGCTCAGATTTTTAATAGTGTCATTTATCCCAATCATTGCTACGACTTACCGTTACTTGGGGTTGATTTTCTATCATTTGGGCAGGTCAAAAACTTGATCGTGATGGATTTTCAGCCCTTATTTCAGGATGATGCATATCTGAAGAAATACATCCATCCTTTGAAAGCGCTACATGATCAGTATCCAGACCTGGCACAAGATCTGGAAATGAAGTTCTATGATGCGAACCAATATTTCTCTAAGTATTTATTATTCGCCAAAACTGATCCTGAAACCGTGAGGACGCGAGTCTTTGAGGCATTCAAAGATTATTTAAATCTATACTGGCAGATGCTGGACGAGGCTGCGCCCCTGAATGAACCAGAAGATATGCAGCGAATTGTGAAGGCCCAAAAGGAGTATGACCAGTACAGTGCTGACCGTGATCCGGCTTCAGGCTTATTCAGCAGCTATTTTGGACACGAATGGTCGGAACGCTTTTTGTATGGCTTTCTCTTTGAAGATGCCGTGCCCTTAGCGGCGGCCGCTAAACCGTAATTTGAGTCCCCATGACCTTATATCAACCTTTTTTAGATTACGCGATCGCCCTGCTGCAAGATCGCCTGGATTGGCAACCCTACCCCATTCCAGAGGGGTTTGAGTCAAAAGCAGCGATCGTGGGTAAGGGCAAACATCAAGATGAGGTCTTGACGACAAGCTATGGGTATCAAGCCCCAAAACTGCGGCAAATTCGCGCTGCCCATGTGCAGGGAGGCAACTCACTCCAGGTTCTAAACTTTGTCATTTTCCCTCAGCTGAACTATGACTTGCCCTTTTTTGGTGCCGATCTCGTGACCCTGCCAGGGGGACATCTGATTGCACTGGACATGCAACCCCTGTTTCGGGATGACCCCACGTATCAGGAAAAATATACGAAGCCGATTCTGCCCCTCTTTGAGTCTTATCAGCCATCTTTGCCCTGGGGCGGAGATTTTCCTGAAGAAGCGCGCCCCTTTTTCTCCCCCGCCTTTCTCTGGACTCGTCCTCAGCAAACTGAGCTGGTGGAGACCCAGGTGTTTGCTGCCTTTAAAGACTATCTCCATGCCTATTTAGACTTTGTTGATCAGGCAGAACCGATCACCGATCCGCAATCATTGAGTGCGATAGAGCAAGCCCAATTGCGCTATCTGCGCTATCGGGCTGAGAAAGATCCAGCTCGCGGTATGTTCACCCGCTTTTATGGTGCCGAGTGGACTGAAGAGTATATTCATGGCTTCTTGTTTGACCTGGAACGCAACCTGCTCCTTCACAAGGGGTAGCGATCGCGATCGCAGGTTGCGCTTGAGGGACAAAGAGCGGTGTTGTTCAGATTCATCCTATCAATGCCCTGCACGAAGATAAATCGGCTGGGTTTTCAACCTCGAAACAAGCCTTTGCAATTTGTAATAAATAGCGATCCAACGGCATAGTATAAACAGAGATGTTGGAAAACGAACAAGCGGCTATAGATGTACAAATGCAGGTTGCTAAGTCATCTACATGAGTGAGGCGATCAAGCCACTTAGGAGATGTAAATTCTCTGGACTTCCGACAGGACAGTCTCAAGAAGCATTTCATCGATCTTGATTCACTGGCTTTGCCTGGTTCAGTTTATCCATGTGGATCATGTTTTTGGTTTAACCCAATTTGGTTGTGATCTCAACCATCCTCGACTAACACACTAGGAGATTGAAGTTTATGTTGGACGCATTTGCAAAAGTGGTTTCCCAAGCGGATGCACGGGGTGATTACCTGAGCACTTCTCAGATCGATGCTCTCAGCGCTATGGTCGCAGATGGCAACAAGCGCACAGACGTTGTGAACCGGATTACCAGCAATTCATCTGCAATTGTTGCGAATGCGGCTCGTTCTCTGTTTGCAGAGCAGCCTGGGTTAATTGCGCCGGGTGGAAATGCTTACACCAGCCGTCGTATGGCAGCCTGCTTGCGTGATATGGAAATCATCTTGCGCTACATTACCTATGCCATCTTCGCGGGCGACGCCAGCATCCTGGACGATCGCTGCCTCAATGGTTTGAGAGAAACCTATCTGGCCTTGGGAACCCCTGGTGCTTCTGTGGCAGTTGGCGTTCAGAAAATGAAGGATGCTGCGCTGGCGATCGCGGGCGACCCCAATGGTGTCACGAAAGGCGATTGTTCTAGCCTCCTGTCTGAGGTGGGCAGCTACTTCGATAAGGCTGCATCCGCAATCGGCTAAAAATGGCTCGTTAAGGCTTTTCAATTAGCTCCTGGTGGCTCAGTCACCATCCGCTCTTTTACAAAACAAGGTTATTTGGAGACAATCTGACCATGAAGACCCCTCTGACCGAAGCAGTTTCTGCTGCTGATTCCCAAGGCCGCTTCCTTAGCTCAACTGAAATCCAGGTTGCCTTTGGTCGTTTCCGTCAGGCACAGGCTGGCTTATCTGCTGCAAAAGCTCTGAGCGAGAAAGCACCCACCCTGGCAAGCGGTGCAGCGAATGCTGTTTATCAAAAGTTCCCCTACACCACCTCTATGCAGGGTCCTAACTACGCCTCTACCCAAACGGGTAAAGATAAGTGCGTGCGGGACATCGGCTACTACCTCCGCATGGTCACTTACTGCCTGGTTGTGGGTGGCACAGGTCCTCTGGATGACTACCTGATTGGTGGTATCGCTGAAATCAACCGCACGTTTGACCTGTCTCCCAGTTGGTATGTGGAAGCGCTGAAGTACATCAAGGCAAATCACGGTTTGAGTGGTGACCCTGCTGTTGAAGCAAATTCCTACCTTGATTATGCTATCAACGCATTGAGCTAGTCATTGACGGGTTTTGCCCGGAGAGGAATATAACTGCCAGCTTAGGGTTGGTTGCTATAGGCTTCTCCGGGCACTTTTTAAGTCAGATAACGGGTACTCTTCTTTTCCTGATTAGTGTGTATGGATGGGGAGCCGAGCATACAAAAGCTGAGCATACAGAGCGATAGTTCGCTGACCGTGGAACAGGCGATCGCCAACCTCCAGAGTGAAGATCTGGGATTGCGGGTGTATGCTGCCTGGTGGTTAGGGCGCTTTCGAGTCGATGCCCCAGAAGCCATTAATGTTTTGATTACAGCCTTGTCCGATGAAGATGATCGCACCGATGTGGGTGGCTATCCTCTCCGACGCAATGCAGCGAGAGCCTTGGGTAAGTTAGGCGATCGTCGAGCGGTTCCTGTGCTGATCCAAGCGCTGGAATGTTCTGATTTTTACGTGCGAGAAGCAGCAGCGCAGTCCTTAGAGATGTTAGGAGACGTGGCCTGCATTCCCCGCTTGATCGAGCTACTCAACAATCAGGTGCCTGGAACCCTGCCCGCCCGAGAGCCACCCCAACTGGCCCAGCCCTTTGATGCCATCCTGGAAGCATTAGGAACATTGGGTGCAATCGATGCGGTTTCCAACATTCTGCCCTTTTTAAATCACGACGTGCCTCGAATACAGTATGCGGCAGCACGCGCGATGTACCAGCTAACGCTGAACCCTGAGGTCGCTAGTCAATATGGCGATCGCTTAATACAAGCACTTAACAACGATGACTTGCAACTCCGTCGAGCCGTTCTGGCAGATCTGGGCGCGATCGGGTACTTGCCTGCTGCCGATGCGATCGCTCAGACTCTGGCTGAGAACAGTCTTAAGCTGATTTCGCTGAAGGGAGTGTTGGAAAAGCAACTCCTGCACACTACACCACCCAATTTATCCAACGGGGCAATTAAAGTTATGGCCTTAATGGATGACTTGTTGTAGCAAAAGACGTTGCAAGCTAAAAGGCTTTAAACCAGGACTTACGCAAATTCTCTAAAACTAGCCCCCAGCCCCCAAATTTGGGGGAGCAAGCACTCAAAGTTCCCCAGAATTGGGAGCTTAAAGCCCTTTAGGCATACAAGAAAAGGGGGCGACTGCGTAAGTCCTATAAACATTCAATTCTATTTTTTTAAGTATCAGCAATGTTCAGCAGAAAGAGCGAGAATGTAGATGGTAGAACTTATTGCTCTTCTCCTCTGTCATGACTGATCACCTTTCCTCCCTGATTCGAGCTGTAGAAAAGGCAGATTCTTCTAGTCTGTTGTTAGAGGCGGTGGAAAACCTGGCGTCAGCCCGTTTTGAGGGGGCTATCCCAACATTGATTGCTGCTCTCAGCTATAACAATCCAGGAGCGGCAGTAGCAGCGGTAGATGGGTTGATTCAACTAGGAGAACCCGCCGTACCCGCGCTGCTAGAGCAATTGGATCTTCATAACTATACCGCCAGAGCCTGGGCAATCCGTGCCTTGGCTGGCATCGGTGATCCGAGAGGCTTAGTGACCTTGTTAGGGGTTGCCACGGCAGATTTTTCGCTCAGCGTCCGACGGGCAGCCGCTAGAGGATTGGGGATGATGAAGTGGCACTGGTTCCCAGACGAGCTCCTGGAAGTTGCTCAGGAAGAGGCATTAGAAGCGTTGCTCTTTGTGGCGCAGCAGGATGAGGAGTGGGTGGTGCGTTACTCAGCGATCGTGGGCTTACAGGCACTGGCTCATGCCATTCCTTCGACCCATCCAGAGTGGAAAGCGCAAATTCAGTCCCAATTTGAGCAGATGGCGGTCAACGAAGACAGTTGGGCGGTACGGGCGCGTGTCTGGGTGGCACAGCAGAACCTTCAGGCAGAAACAGTGGTACAACTGGCTGGAGTTGAAGAGCAGCACTCACCCCTATCTGCAAAGGATTGGCAGACGATTTTAGGGAAGCTGTACGATCGCAAAGGGCAGGAGCGACTTGTTTTGGCAGAAGGCGATCCGCGTCGCTATCGAGATCTGGCAGTGTCACTTTCTCCACAGACTGGCAGTCTTTAAGCCTAACTTTAAGGACGATCGCTGCTTGATGTTAGTGATTGAATACTAATAATCTTGCCACCTAACCGATTAATCCGCTGGAGTTCAGAGTTGAAGCGGCTCAAGGGTACTCTAATCAACACACTGGCACTAGAGCGAATAGCGTAATTGTCTTGATCAGTCCTATCGTTTTGATGCAAACCCGACACTTCAAGCTGAAAACTTCGATTCTCTGAAGTAGAACTGGCGTTTTCATTGACAGCAATTTGATAGACCATGATAAAATCCTGCAAATTTGACGAGTTATATAGCTGTTACGGCGCTTAACCTATTTCAATAGGCTTGAGCTTTCAACCTGAGATTGATCTCAAAGTGAATGGCGCTGAAATAGCGCTCTGCCCTCCAGCCTTAAGAAGGGCAGGGTGGTTTCCATGTAGAAAAAGAAAAACTTGAAAGGTTGTGAGAATCCCACCTTCGCCCCTTAAATCCCCAAAATTGGGGGACTTCAGACAGATTTCCCACCGAATTGGGGAGATGGGGGGCATATGCAAATTCTTTGTATGAAACCGCCCTGCCTCCAGCCCTAAGAATGGGGGCAGCCGAACTTCACAACTCCTCAACTCTGGAAGATTTAAGGGCCAACCAGGGTGAAGCGCGTTTTTAGATCAGCGCCATTCAACCACTGGCGACAGGGATTTTTAAAGAGGGGTAATGCTGGCAATTTTGCCGCCCCGTCCCTGCACCTGTTGAAAGTAGTTGGATAGCTGTTCGTAAGGAATCACAGCGGACTGATTCACCCGGCGTACTTTGGGATAACCCGGCTTAGAAACATTAGACACTTCAACCCGATACAGTCGCCCAGTGCCAAAAGCCTGAGAGCCGCCAAAGGTACTGTTGGGAGTTTCTCCCTGCAAGGGCGCACGATAGGCAAAGCCATTATTGCTGCCCGCAGGTGCAATCACTGTTGAAGCACTATTTTTTGCTAGTTCGCCAATTAACCGCGCTGATCGTCCTGGAATCTGGGCGCGATCGCTGCTGGCGTACCCCCGATAAAGCTGGAAAAGGCGGGTAAAGCCAACAGTTCTTTGCCCTGTTTGAGTGGCAAAACCCCGGTAATACGGCACAATATTGTCGCCAAAATTGCTCTGGTACTCGATCGAGTCAATGTAGGAATCAATGTCAGCGTCATATCCCTTCGCCTGGTATAAATCCAGGTGATCAATCACCTCAGATTCATCGTAAGGGGCACGACCGAGCAAATGCTTGTAATTCAGTTCAGTGAAGCGGGTATGGAATGTATTTGAAAAAAACTTGGCTTTGTACAGATCGGCTTTTGCCAACTGCCGTACAAATTCTTGCACAGTGATGGTTTGATTCAGCAGCAGCGATTCCAGCCCCACTAGCCGTTCCGCCTGCAAGATGTAATCATTACCTAACACCTGACGATAGATTGCCGCAATCACCTGGTAAATCTCTGGCTGGCTGGCATTAGACCGTAGTTCAATTGGGGTCGCGTTACTAAAGGCAGACGTTCCAAGCCGGGATGCAGCGGTGGTAATAGCCATCAAAAAACTCTCCAAATCTCCAACGTTTGTAACCTGTTAATGCTTTGGTGTCCGCGATCGTGGTAGAAGCAGGCAAAGCAATGCTTCACTCCCAAATTCAACCATGCCCCCACCCATCAAATTTTTATTAGACTGACTTTTACGAAAGGGCAACGCTGATCACCTTTTTCCCCTGGCGATGTAATTGTTGTAACCGCTTTGACAACTGCTCAAAAGGGACAACAATTTCAGTAATGCTTTGTCGAACTGTGGGAGCGTTGGCAGAAGCCGCCTGCGTTAGACGAATGCGGTAGGTTTTGCCCCCCTGCCGCCCGGTCGAAACCCCAGTTAAGGAACCTGTCGCCGCTGGAGAAATGGGAGACACCAGATTCCTTGCTAAGTTCCAGGTTAGTTGCCCTGCGGGCTTGCTTTGAGCACGATCGCTATTGGCATACCCTCGATATAACTGAAAAAAGCGGGGAAACCCAGACGTTCTTTGCCCAATTGTGGTCTGAAAGCCGCGGTAATAGGGCACGATCGCGTCGCCAAAATTCTGTTGATATTCTAGAGAATCAAGGTAAGAATCAATCTCCGCCTCGTATCCCTGAGATGTATAGAGATCAACGTGGTAAGCGATTTCTGCCTCATCGTTAGGAGCACGACCTAAAAGGTGTTTATAGTTCAGCTCAATGAAGCGAACCTGAGCATTGGTATAGAAAAACTTTTGTCGATAAAGCTCAGATTGAGCGATCGCCCGGACAAAATCCCGCACAGTGATCTGCTCCTGGTGCAAGAGCGATTCAGCGCTGGAAAGGCGATCGATCTCAAACAGATGCTCATTCCCCAACACCTGGCGATACGCCGCCCAGATCACTGCTTTGACATCAGCATCAGTTTTGCTAGAACGCAACTCAACCCTAGCGGTATCTGCAAACGGACGGACCCCCAATCGACTTGCTTCTCTCAGCGCTGCCATCATTCCATCTCCTAACGTGAGAATATAATTGCGAATCTTTCGATCGCCTTTTTTACAAAAAGTAGAAATAGCAGAAACCTACAGTCGTTTTTAGCAGGCACTGCGGATTGACTGACAAAAGTCTTGCAAGGCTGCTCAATCCGTTGCTCCCCCGCCGGTGCTTAAAAGCCGGGCTAACGGTGCGAAACCCGTTAAAACGGGTTGCCAGACGCTTGCAGTCCTCTACCCTTCGGGAAGGCAACGCCTACAGAGGACTTCTTTCTGTTAGCCTGCACTTTTAGTGCAGAGTAGGGTAGACGATCTTGAGGCTTCTTGATCTGAAACTGTCGTAAACCATTAGGAAAGCGTTTGCGTAGCCAGTGAAATGTCGTTTCTACCACAGCATCGGTCACTGAACCAATAAAATTGACAGGCACCTGTGCACGTCGTAGCATGTAACCCTTCAAGTTGACTACGCAAAGGCTTGACGCATTTGCAACGTTTCACGGCTGCAAGCTCAACTCAAGTTTTTGCGAGGCACGATGAACTTCTGACGAAAAATCTGGCAGTGCCATACACTGGCTGACGCAGGACCAAATGATTCCCCAAGCAGCATCGCAAAAACTGAAAAATCTGTGGTAGCAATCCTACCTGATTGATCGGCTTCAGCTTAAAACAGGTGATATTCGTTCTCCATAGCGACCCGAATGGCTGCCTTGATCTGCTTCCACAAGCATTTAGGATTGCTACAAAGTAAAGAGAAATGAGTGGAGTCACGCCACAAACCAACTATTTTTGCTGGCTTGACGGATGATGACTAGCTGAGAGCATTGATAATGTAATCGATGTACGAATTTGCCTCAACGGCTGCATCACCGCTCAAACCATGATTCGCCTTGATATACTTCAGCGCTTCAAGATACCAGCTGGGAGATAGCTCAAACGTGCGGTTAATTTCAGCCAGTCCTCCAATCAGATAATCATCGATCGGGCCTGTTCCCCCTACCACCAAAGCATAGGTCACAATCCGCAGATAATAGCCGATGTCCCGCACGCACTTCGCTTTGCCGGTGGAGCTAGACGCATAGTTAGGCCCGTCTAACTGAGTGGTGTAGGGAAACTTTTGATACACCGCATTAGCGGCAGCTTCTGCCAGACTGAGTGCTTTCTTAGAGAGTGCCTTTGCAGCTTCGAGGCTAACGGCAGCCTGCCGAAAACGACCGAACGCGACCTGAATTTCGGTGCTACCCAGGTAGCGACCTTGAGAATCAGCAGCGACAAGCGCTTCGGTTAATGGAGTCTTACTCATTGACTTTTTGTCTCCTAATTCTTGTACAAAAGACTGGTTAAATAGACTGCTGGCAAGTACAGAATCAAGCTTGAAGCCTGATTGTTTGTTGTTGCAAGCATCCTGGCAACACCCACAGAGAGAAATTAAGCAACCGCTGCGGCTGCGCGATCGAAATAGGATGCGACTTCTGCAACCAGGGCACTGCAATCGCCTTTGGTGATCCCATTGGTATCGTTCGCGATCGCGATCGAGGCTTCTTTCAGTTTTTGAATACCAACCGCAACCGAAGCTCCCGGCGTTCCTAAGGCCAGATAGGTTTCCCGTAAACCATTCAAAGCACGGTCTTCTAGAATGCTGGCATCGCCCGCAAAAATGGCATAGGTCACATAGCGGAGGATGATATCCAAATCTCGCACGCAGGCAGCAGCACGACGGCTTGTATAAGCATTGCCGCCCGGCGCGATTAGTTGCGGTTGCTCAGCAAACAAAGAGCGCGCGGCGTTAGCAACAATGGCAGAGGCATTGCCAGAGATACGGTTGACAACATCAACCCGCTTGTTGCCGTCTTTGACTAAACCGAGTAGAGCATCTAACTGGGAGTCAGTCAGATATTCTCCTCTTGCATCAAACTGGGCAACAACTTTAGAAAAAGCATCTTGCACCATGTGTTTCAATCTCCTACATGTTGATTAATTGAACTTGCTCAAGAGTCCATACGAGAAGGTGAAGAAGACTGCCTTGCCTTTTTCTGGTCACACAATCATGCATCCAAACGCTTTTTTAGACCAAAAATATCTAAATTAAAGCTTTGCGAAAGCACAAATTGTACAGGAAGAAAAAACGTTCCCTCACCAACTTGAGTCGTAACATGATGTTGAGGAAAAAGGTTATCAAAGCGACCTCTAATCGAACTTAAAGCTCGTCTTTATCTCTTGGAACCCTTACAAGAATTTTTATACAATAGCTAACCAGGCTTTTTTATTACGAAATATTTAGGAGGCGCTAAATCTTATGGGATCGTCTATTGAGCTGTTTTTTGGCACTGTTTACTAATCATTGAAGGCTGAAATAAAGCTAAAGTTTTTCCACTTATGATGTGTTAATCGCTTTCGTATAAAGGCTTCAGCGCTTTTATCTTGTTTGCAAAACTCTACCCTGCGATCGATTGCTTTAACCGCTTTCCCTTGATAGAGCTGGCCGAGTTTTAATAATTGAATGTAAGGAAAGTTATCTCAATGAGAGAATTGTGATGATCGATACAAGAGCTTTGTCGTCAGAATTACTTCTTTGCTGATGATGTTTGCAAAACTTAATAATATGCTCCGACTAGAAAAAGCGTTATGTGAATGATCACTTTCAATCAACCATCATTATTAAGCAAGTTTTGTATAAACTGTACTTGACAACAGTTCGCTGCATTGATTGTGCGATTCTAGTCAACATTGGCATAAGGCTAGCAACCATTGTTGGGGCTGTGTAAGTCCAAAGTGACCGAATGGCTACTGTTCATGCTGCGTACTCCATTGCGACTCGACCGCTAAAACGACCGTGACGATGTACAACCTGATCTCCGGCCTCCCTCGCGCAGGCATTACATTTGCTGAGGGCTTAAAAAGAATTGTTTACTTGGTGGTGGAATCTGAGAAAATAGGACAGAAGCGTTTAGCAAAATGAACATAACAAAGGCACTTATATGGCAGACACTCAAGAACTGACCGCGATCGACCAGGCAACCTCTGAGGAGCTGACCGAAGTGATTGCAGAGTTGGAACAATATCGGGAACGTTTGGTGAACGACACTCTGTCAATGGCACAGAGAGCCAAGATCATGAAGGCGCAAGCGATGTCTAGCCT
Organism: Stenomitos rutilans; assembly: GCF_059505485.1. Classification (NCBI taxonomy): domain Bacteria; kingdom Bacillati; phylum Cyanobacteriota; class Cyanophyceae; order Leptolyngbyales; family Leptolyngbyaceae; genus Stenomitos; species Stenomitos rutilans. The sequence goes on along the minus strand of NZ_JCACKR010000017.1, from coordinate 51,197 downwards.
GGAGCCACAACTTGCTCAAATTGACGCCCAACTTCAGGCACTCCGCCAGCGGCAAGCCACGCTAACCACTGGTAGCTAAATGACTAAATAGCAGTAAACAGAGAATGAGTATTTAGTTACTCTCGTAACTCCGAACCTTTAGCAGTGGATGATTTAAGGTTGCAAGTGAAGGCAAAGCAAGTTCAAGCTGAGAATGATGTCCTCATCCAGAGGGTAAGTGAACAGATTACGCTGGGTACCTTTGAGGCGACCGATCCAATTCTGAAACAACTAGTAGAGGGTTTAGGCGATCCTCGCGGACTGGTACGGTTGCAGTTTGCGGAAACGCTGGGAGAAATTGGTGAGCCTGCGACTCCGTTTCTAATCGATGCACTGGCAAGCCATGCTGATGTGACTGTGCGGCGGGCAGCGGCGAAGACCCTGACGCTTATCGCTGACCCGGAAGCTGTTCCACCCTTACTCCATGCGTTTCTCAATGATGAGGACACGGTTGTAAGAAGTTCCTCGGCAGGCGCACTCGCAAGAACTGGGGAAGCCGCTGTACCCGATTTGTTGGCTATCCTGGCATCGACCGAGCAACCGGAGGATATCAAAGGTCATGCAGCGTGGGCGCTGGCCTTTGTTGGGTCTGAAGCCGCAGATTATTTATACAAGGCATTGAATAGTGCCTCTCTGGATGTCCGGTGTGCGGTGATCGGGGCGCTGGGGCATGTAGCCCAAGAGCAGGCCGATGAAAAGCCTTGCAGCCTTTTAGTAGCCGCTTTAACCGATCCAGAAGCCCTCATCCGTACAGAAGCGGCGGCGGCGTTAGGGCAGGTGAACTACCCTGTTGCAGTGCCGCATTTAATCTTGGCGGTTCAAGATGCAGATTTAGATGTGCGCAAAGCCGCCATTAATGCTCTGGGCAAGATTGGGGATCGCTCGGCTTTAGAGCCATTACGGTCATTGCTTACGGATGAACAAGAGGTTGTGCGAGTGCTAGCGAAACTGGCGATCGCCCAAATTGAACGTCAGTCTGAAGACGATTGGTAGAGCGATTGCGATGGCGTTAACAGGATGATTTGTTGCTGTTGCAACGATCGCACCTCTGCCAAACTGGCTTCTACCGATCGCACAATCTCCGCAACCGTTTTCTGCTCAGCCGGATTACCGTCACAGCCCAGCAAGAATTGCCACTCAGACTCTTTGAGATGAACAATCTGATAGTCATAATTAAAAAATTGTTGACTATCTCGCCATCCTTGAATGCAAGGACTTGGCTCAGGTACAGCCGCTAAAAGATCGGTATCCGATGCCCAGTCTTGCTTGGGGAGAGGGCTACGTCCTAGAAAGAACTCGTAGTGGGTAATGGCTTGCGGATCGAGTAATTCAACCAACCGATACCGCTGACGATCGCTCAACTGCTTTGCACGCTCCATTAACTCTGGTGCCTGACCCATCAATCGATCCAACCCCCAAACCTGCGGATTGGAAAAACCGATAAATTCCAACCCTGACGCATCAATGAGTTCAAAGACGGTATGAATGTTGTAATCAATCTCTTGTGGATGCACATACATATCCGCAAAGTAGCCATCGCGTTGATTTTCCCACGACCAACGCTCCTCTTCCCGTTTGCGCAGGCGGTTGTCCTCTGGCAGGGCAGCAAACAATTGTCGTCCAACGGAGACTCCATCCACATAATCGCCCCGATTCTCTGCTTGTAAGAGGGCGATCGCTTCCTGCATTAACTTAATTTCCCAGCGGCCCAGCTCACCGTACACAAAAATATGGAATATTCCCCCTGGTGCCAGCTTTTTCGCCAATGCTTGAATGCCGCGCACCGGGTCGGGCGTGTGATGCAACACTCCCACACAGTTAATGAGATCAAACTCTCCGGGCAGTTGTTCAACATCAAATAAGCTGAGGTGATGAAATTCCACTCGCGTTGCTCCCGACTTCTGACAGCGCTCTTTTGCCACTGACAGCGCCCCAGCACTCAGATCAATACCCACAACCGTCGCCTCTGGATTGAGATGCACCAGGTATTCCGTACCCACACCTGTGCCACAGCCAGAATCCAAAATTCGCACAGGCTGCTGAGCAGGCTTTTGTCCTGTGCAGAAGTTGTAGGCGGTCAGCCAATTCCAGCGCCAGTTGTAGCCCGGAGGTGGTTCATCCAGTAACGGTTCGGGCGGAAAGGGGTAGGTGTTATAGAGCTTGGCAACGGCAGCACTAATGGCTTGAGAATCGGACATGATGGGTTTTTGTTAATGGCTGAATGAATTGGTCAATCCAGTTACCATTGTCCCAAACTCTGTGCTGATGGTGGTAGTGATGTCAGAGAAATGATGAGAGTGCCGAGCGGCGATCTCGCTAATGATGAGAGCAACGATCGCGAACGATCGCGCTACTGCTTAGAACAAACACCGCCAAAGCTGAGCTTAAATATCTAAAAACGGTGCTCAGCATTCGCCGCGAGCAGCCTTACAAGCTCAATGAAGAAACTCAACACAGCTGGATACAAGCGGATCGTTAACCTGCGATTATCCAACCAGGACTTATAAGTCACCCTTGCTTATTAGGAGCTTCAGCATGGTTTAGCTCATGGACATGCTTCTCCGCCCAGACGTAAAGCATCGCCAAAGGATCGACCAGGGTTTCTCCTAAAGAGGTAAGTGAGTAATCGACTTGAGGAGGTACAACTGGATGAACGACTCGTTGCACTAATCCACAGATTTCTAATTTTCGCAGGTTTTGAATCAACATTTTGGGCGATATCCCTTCAATTAGTTGCTGAAGTTGGCTATATCGCTTTGTTCCCTGAGAAAGGGCATAGATGATCAAAATTGCCCACTTGCTGCCAATCTGATCGAGAACTTGCGGCACTGAACAGGTTGAACTAAATTCCGACTTCTGAGTAAGGCAAGCTCTTGCCTGTTGTATCACTGCCGCATCCATCCTGAGAAACCTCTACTGTCGGCTATTTTTACCATCAGGTAAGTATAGCACTTTTCGGTAAATACCTCCTAATTGGAAGTGTGTTGTGCTTTGATTTAGAGACACTCAATCAAGCCAAGGATTAGGAGAAAGTTTAATGAAACTCGGTGGAAAAGTTGCGCTGGTGACAGGCGGGAACAGTGGAATTGGATTAGCAACGGCTAAATTGTTTAGTCAAGAAGGCGCAAAGGTGGTTATTGCTGGACGCGATCAAACTGCCCTGCGTGAAGCAGTTTCAGCCATTGATGGTGATGTTTTGGCACTGCAAGCAGACGTTGCACGGTTAGAGCAAATTGATCAGTTTTACCAAGCGATCTCAGAAAAATTTGGTAGGATTGATATTCTGTTCGCAAATGCTGGGATAGGCAGGTTCACATCACTTGAAGATACGACTGAAGCAATTTATGATGAGGTATTTTCAATCAATTTGAAAGGGCTATATTTTACAGTTCAAAAGGCTCTCAATTATCTGAATGATGATGCTGTGATCGTTCTCAACACATCATTTATTGGAATGCTCGGTCGTCCAAATACCAGCGTCTTATCAGCCAGCAAAGCTGCGGTACGATCGCTGACTAGGACATTTGCAGCAGAATTGATTGAACGAGGAATCCGTGTAAATGCTGTAAGTCCGGGAGCGATCGCAACTCCATTTCATCGTAGAACAGGACTCTCTCAAGAAGCAGTCGAAGCAAATGCACAGAAGTTTATCGCTCAAATTCCGATGAAGCGCTTTGGAACTCCTGAAGAGATTGCAGAGACCGTCTTGTTCCTTAGCACCTCAGATTCTGCTTACATTTTGGGTGCCGAAATCGCTGTTGATGGCGGAATCAGTCAACTCTAAATCTACCGATAACCTCAATTCTCTGTTGCATAGCAAACCTTTGAACAGCTTAACCTTGGCAGCTAGCAGATCATTTTACATCTACCGCCACAAACTGAAATGAGAACAGTCCAACAAGTGTTGTATAGAATTCTTCCGTGTATCCCAATCTAAGTGATTAGGTTGAATGCTTCTGCTTATGATTCTCGCCGCTGAAACTTTGTTGTCATCTCCAGGCGAGAGAGGGCGCTAGTGGCAGACTCTCGTACATAGGAGTCGGTTGATTCATCCTGAATCAGTGCCGTGAGTACGTCTACCCCTCGTTCATCACCAATGGAAACCAGAGCATTGACGATCGAAATCGCCAGGGCTGGATTATCTGTCGTTTGCAATGCCTCAATCAACGCATCGACAACAGGAGCGCCAATTTCACCCATTGCCATCACGGCGGCAATATGCACGACTGGATTTGCATCGTGGAGTGCTGTCGTTAACCCCTGCACCCCTTCGGCGGGAAACGGATCATCGGGATAGTTAATGGCAACCTGTGCCAGTGCTTTGGCAGCACTCCCCCGCACTGTGGCATTATCGCTCTTGAGCAATGCCTCGACCAGCGGCGGCACCGCATCAGCTCCGATTGCCCCTAACGCTTTAACCGCTGCCCGCCGATAGGTCGTATCTTCCTCATCCAAAATACTCATCAGTCGCGGGATGGTGGTTTCATCTGGATTTTCTGCCAGTTCCCACATGGCCTCATCGCGTAAATGGGGATTGGGATGCTTGAGTTGTTGAAACAGTTCTTCGGTGGTTGACATGATCAAAGAAGGAAAGGGAGACAGCAAGGGGAGGGAGCGATATTTCGTCCACCCGTCATTACCTTAACGAGCGATCGCAAGTTTTGAGTCGGCTTTTGCTCGAATGAGCCAGTCATCATCATCAGTAACTGCTGTATAGCCAGTAGTGTCACCCAATTGCTCTAAAGCGATTAAGGTTGCGTACTTCAAGTCCCAAATTTTAGTCTCCAGACAGGTTCTTAAGGCTGGGATGGCCCGTGAATCGCCGAGTTCCGCCAGGGCGATCGCCGCTGCCGCCCGTGATTTTTGAAATTGGGGCTGTTTGTTCTGTAACGCTTCCATGAGTAAGTCGTAGGCGGGGGCGTGCTTTAGCCAACCAAACAATTTCACCACATGAAAGTGGGCACCGTAGTCGTTAGTTGCCTCTTGAGCGTAAGTGTCAAATAGCGCCGCTGGTGCCGCCTCGGAGTAATGTTCCAGAATGGTTTGGGTGGCTAAATAGCAACGCCCAAAGTCAGTTTCATATAATTCCTGGATCAGAAATGGGAGCGCTGGAGGTTGATCATAGGCATGAACCAAGTCCAGATCGCTAGGATGGTCGCGGAGAGATTGCTCTAAGTAGGGTCGAATAGTGTCAAAGGTAAGCGCCCCTGTCGAAAGTCCCTCTTCTGCCAACATCCGAATCCCGCGTAGTCGAAACACTAGCGATACGGGACATCTGGCAATGTTGGGGATCGCGTCGTAATACCGAGCATCGATCAAGTCTTGAATAGATAACCGCCGTGCTAGCACATTCGTGTGTTGCAGCATTTCTACCACTTGTCCCATCTGAGCATAATCCCCAGTAAACCGACAAATGGCTGTAATGGCAGCACTTGCGGTTGGCAGATCAGCGTCATGGGTAAAGCGGCGAATCCGTTCTACTGCGGGTTCATAGTTCAACTTGGTCAACGTATGAATAATGACCCGATAGGTTTGTCCTGGTTTGTCTAGTAACTGAGCCACGGTTTCTAGAATTGCAGCATTCTGGGTGCCAATTTCGCCGATCGCCCAAACCGCGTTTTCCACCATGTAGCAGTCATCATCACTCAGGCAGGTATGGATGACTGGCAGTGCCTGCACCGCTTCCAAACGACCCAACGTTTCCACAGACTTGCGCCGCACAATGCGGTTTTCCATGACCGGATCGGTTTGCTGAATTGCTCGGATAAGCGCAGCAATTGATCGTTCAGTGGGAAAGTTTACCAAATGGGATGCTGCAATGTAGCGTGAATCATCTTCACTGATCTGGTCTTGAGGGGTATCTAACAGGGCGATCGCCTGATCCTCGGTGAGATTAAAAAAATTAAAAAACCGCTTATCCATAGAGAGTCAATCACTAGCTCATAGTCATTGTGATTAGCTTAGAACAAAACAAGCCCAGAGATTCTGTGCCATTACTTGACCTTAACAGGCAAAGCAAAGAGCCAAGAACCTCCAGGCTTGTAGAGAGGAATTTACCCTGTTACGCAATTACACGTCTGGTAATTGACTAGGATAGCGAGTTGATTGCATAGTCAAGCAGTGCGTTGTACTCAGTCAACGCTTGGGAAGACATATCGCGAGGAGCGCAACCACGGGTGCGTGCAAAGCTCAATGCTTCAACGTAAGGAGCGGTAGGCAGACCCAAAGCGCGATACACTTCACGCTGACCGGCAATACCCCACTCATCCAAGGGACCTGTACCACCCACAACGAGGGAGTATTGCACCAAGCGCAGGTAGTGCTTGATGTCACGCGCGCACTTAGACTTGAACGTATCGGTAGAATTTGCTTCACCCTGGTTGTTCAAGTAGGGGTACTTCTTGATGCAAGCATTGTAAGCTTCGGTAGCTACTGCATCCAGGTTGCCAGCTAGCTTTTCAGCCGCTTCCAAACGAGCAGCAGCCCGTTGGATGGAACCTTGAATGGACTCTAGATCAGACGTGCTGGGGAAACGACCGGCTGCATCAGCCGAGGCGATTACGGTGGTAACGACGGATTTCATTGCTTAAATCTCCAAAGTTGCTTTTGTACTGTGAGCTTAGTTTCAATTTTCCTGAGCGAATTGCGCTTAGCAATTGACTAGCTCAGAGCCGAAATCACACGATCGAAGTAGCTGGATGCTTCAGCAACCAGGCTAGCGCAACGATCTTCGGTAACGGGGGAACCCATTTTACGCAGCTTAGCGCCAGCAAACTTCTCGCTGGGTTCGTCTTTGATGTGAGCAGCCGCTTGAGCCTTCATGATTTGAACGGCACGCACGGTGGAGGTGGTGGGTACGCCCAGTGCAGCATAGGTTTCTTTCAAACCGTTGAGGCAGCGATCATCCAGCACAGACGCATCACCAGCCAGTAGAGCGTAGGTCACATAGCGCAAGATGATTTCAGCATCGCGCAAACAAGCAGCCATGCGACGGTTAGGGTAGCAGTTACCACCAGCTTGGATCAAACCTTGGTTTTCACAAATCATGCCTGCAACAGCATCAGATACCATACAGCTTGCGTTGCTGGCGATCGCATTTACCGCATCCAACCGACGATTCCCGCTAGCAACAAACGACTTGAGGGCACCAATGTCGGAGACTGTAGCGGTGCTGGCATCGGCTGAAACTACAGCTCTAGAAAAAGCGTCAAGCATTTCGCTCTCCTTAAAATTAATAAATCTGTAAAATCTTTTTGCTTGTCAGTGACGACAAAACAATCAAGACACTCAAAAACATAAAAGATGAGGGTGACTATCGTCTCAGTTATGAGAAACAAAGTAACAATCCGTAATATGACGCACAAAACCCCCCGTTAGGCTGTGCTAACTGGGGGATTAAGGCAGTGATGCTTAATAACGAGTGGATGGCAGCAAGAAGCAAATGCGGAGGTCTAAGCGCGTTTCTGACTCAACCGTCTAAGTTTCAACTAATTCCGTTTGAGAAAGTGCTTGATCATGTTGTCCTTTACCATGAGCTGGCGCAGCACCTCTAAAAGAAATTCTTGAGATTCTTCTGGGCTTAAACCCTTAATCTGCTCTCGATATAGCTTGAGGTTAAATTCTTGCTCCAGGCTCAACTCCAGTGGGATATTCATACGTTCTACTCTCCGATATGACACGACATCGATTTTGCTGACCACCATCACTCTAAGATTAACAAACATTACACTCACTTGACAAGTGTGACGTTTTAGACGTTTTCGAATAAAGCCGCGCCACACTACTCTTTATTTGGGGAATTCAGCTTGACCCTGCTCACTCGTGGGGAATATCGCTAGCAGGTTTAACATAGAGTCTATAAGGTTACCCAGCTTGGCGAATCTTCCTCTTAGAGGGTATTGGCGTAACGTGCTGAAGTTGTTGTTCGGAGTTAGATAGCAATCTATGGATGTCATGGAATTTTTTCAGCTGAGTACGGGGGTTTGGCGATCGCAACGAACGACGCACCACCTTGCATTCAAGCGAGTCGAAGCAGGCGAATCTGAGATTCAGGTCGAGGCACTTGGGGCCGATCATCCTAAAGTTGTTGAGATCTGCCAACTCCATCAAGTTGACCCTCAAGGGGCGATCGGGGGCGCATTTGTCTCCTGGAAAGGTGAAATGCAATGGGATAGAGACGATGACAACCATAAAGGGTCTACGGTCTTTGCTCTCATTCCAGATGCCGACCATCCTCGCCAGGGAACCCTGTTGCGAGAACGGGGGTATGCAGAAATTGTCCCAGTGGCGGGGCAGTATCACATGGATGATGAAGATGGGTTAGTTTTGACAACCGAGTATGAAACCATGAGTTCGATCGAACGCTTTTGGTTCGCTGGTCCTAGCCTGAGAATGCGCACCAGCACCGTAAAACGCTTTGGTGGTTTCAGCACCGCCACCTTCTGTACAGAATTTCGCACCCCTGATGCGTCAGAGAATGCCCCTGGCTTGAATGGGGCTGACCGCTCAAAGCTCACCCCTGACCCGATTGAAAACGCAGTTGAACCCACAAAACACTTCTCTTTCTTTGGTTGGTAGATCTTGACCGATAACTTGATCATGACAACTTCTACCGATCCATTTACTCGTGGGTTGGACTATCTGTATGGAGTTCGCAGTCTGGCTTTAGCGCCTGAAATGGTTTGTCTGGTCTATGACCTGACTCACCGCGTCTCTATCTGTACCTGGATTGGCAACCATATTGAAGCTGTAAACATGCAACTCAATGCCTATCTCCAGGCTTGCCACGACTGTTTTCACCCTTGGGAACAACCTGAGATCCAAATCTTTGCGGCTCCTCTAGCTCAATCGTTTGGGCTTGATGCGCTCTGTAATTTTCAGACCCAGCCACTGACCATCTTGATCGATGTGGGTCGAGTAGAACCGGAAGATTGGCTGCTACTAGTTGCTCATGAATACGCCCATGCCCATGCAGGTTCTCCTGGGCACCATCACCAGTTTGGGCAATCCCTGGATCACGTATGTCTGGGTTTAGAGATTGCGCCACCCACGTATGAACCTGGAATGGAAAGCTGTCTGCGGTTTTATCCTGGTTGTCTACCAACCCCAGATCCGCTGATGTTTTGGCGAGGGGAAAGGGCGATCGGCGATCGAGGGTAACCAACGTCTGCTTTTCACCTCAACCAATAAGCTAAGCGACTCATTCGGCAACCATCTGAATGAGTCGCTCAACCATCGCAACGCATTGCTGACCTGAAGAAACGGTTCCGTTTTAACGAGGCTACCAATTGTAAGTTATGTAATTTTTATCAAACTCAAGCGAATAATGCTGACCTCATGCTTATATGATTAAGAGTGTCTTTGATAGGATTTCGTGAGAAAAGGGAGATTTATAGGCGTGACAATTCCTCTTTTAGAATATTCCCCCGCTAGCCAAAATCAGCGGGTGTCAGGGTATGAGGTTCCTGGAGACGAGCAGCCCAGGATCTACTCTACAGAGAACTTGCTTTCCCCCGCAGATACAGATGCTCTGATTGAAGCGGCTTATCGTCAGATTTTCTTCCATGCCTTTGCCGCCGATCGAGAACGATTCCTGGAATCCCAACTTCGCAGTGGACAGATCACCGTCCGCGATTTCGTTCGCGGCTTACTGCTCTCTAACACTTACAAGCGCAGTTTCTATGACCTCAACAGCAACTACCGTTTTGTTGAGCAGACTGTGCAGCGAGTATTGGGGCGTGATGTTTACAGCGAGCGAGAAAAAATTGCCTGGTCAATTGTGGTAGCTACGAAAGGCACCGTAGGTTTTGTGGATGAGCTCCTCAATAGTGAAGAATATCTTGAAGCCTTTGGGTATGATACGCTCCCCTATCAGCGTCGTCGGGTACTACCCAGTCAAGCAGAGGGCGAACGTCCTTTCAATATCAAGTCTCCCCGCTACGATGCATACTATCGAGCTAAGCTTGGTTTCCCACAATTTGTATGGCAAACGTCTGTTCGTGGCTATAAGCCCCAAGAGAAAAAGCTTACAGCAGGCAACCCGGCCCTCTTCCTCGATATGGCACGGAGTATTGATGCTCGGGGTAACGCGCCTCAGCGGATTTCAGCCGTCAATATTGATATCGAAAAATCAGTTCCCTACCGCCGCAAGTAAGCGAGTTCTCAAATAAGGAGAGCGATCGCCACAGCATTGTCAACCTAATAGCGAAAATTCAAAGTTAGGCACAGCTAAGCCTCTCTCGCCAAGCATTGATTGTTTAGCGAGAGAGGCTTTGTGGTAATGATGAGCGGTGAGTTGATGTTGTTTCGGATGGAAATGGTCTCGCATCGATTCAAACGCAGCGAGAAAACGTTGGGCTTACCCCAGTGACTTAACCTTTCCGCTTATGGCGCTCTCGCGTTCGTATGGGTTGATGCGAGTCCTCCGTTCGATTGTTTAAAGCTTTGTGCTGTCGATGCTCGACACTCTTGAGCATCTCGTTTTTAGCAGCTTCGTAGCTTTTCAGCTTGTCCGTCACGATTACGCGAGGTGCAAAGCCCTGTGGCTTGAGGCGTTTGTGGAAAAACTGCTTGGTTGCCTCGGTACCCCATGCTGTTGCGGTTAACTGTCCAGTATGTTGCCCTCAGCCCCCAACGTTTGCCACAAATAAGAGTGCTGCCCCAGGCTGGTGCTCTCAACTTTGGCAAGAGGCCAATGATCTGTTAAATAGGGGCGCGGATGGGGCACTGAATTCGCGTATGGCTGTAAACTGATGACACCATGCTCGAATGGATGCGTCGGTCACTTCACTCCACGCTAGAGCAGCATTTTCTCAATAGCCCGATCGCTGCTCGGAAAGGTGTCATCGAGCTAGATGCCGTAGCCAATAGTTTTGGTGGAGAAGCGATGATGAGAATCGATGGGCATAACTAGACAATCAAGGCATGATGCTGTATTCTACCGCCTCCCTCAAGTTAAGTTGACGATACCTTACAATCGGAGTAATAGTTTATGATTTATCCAGCTTCGAGAGTCCTCACCTCAAGCTAGTAATTAGTTTCTCGATCGCAAACCAATGCCAGCAAGGTTGCAAATAAAAGCTGAAGACTGTTCTCCTCTAGGACAATTCATCCTGCAATACCTGGAAGAACAGGGAATAAGCATGAATCGTCTGGCTGAATTGGCTGGAGTTCCTCAGCCAAGGCTAAGAGGAGCTTGCTTTAAGGGCACTTGTCCGACACCTGAAACCTTTAGAAAACTGTCCAGAGTGATGGGGAAGCATCACCTGGAGCTGTATACACTAGCTTACGAAGGAAGAATGGAATACTTCCCAGAAGATACCGATGCTATCTCCCTGGATCTGTTAATGCGGGAGCTGTTTGAAAATGCCAGAGAACTGGGCTTAACCTGCCCGAAGGTTCGTCCCTCGAAAGCCAAGATTCACAAAGCTCTCTTAGAACTAGGCTTTCGTGCAGAGAATGAGGAACGCGTCAGAAATCAGTTTGAGGTGAGTTAGATCAAATCATAAAGAGAGCGAGTGCCGAATTTCCCACCCGCAAGACGCACTCGCCCAAGCGGCTAGGCGTGCTGATACGTTAAGTCAACTGTACAAAGCACCATAACCTGCTCAATGTGGGCAGGATTGGGCGGCCTGCTGCTGCAGGCGGTGACAGTGCTATCACTACCGCGCCACCTCGTGCAATCATGCCGCAAAGCGGTGGGTTTTCCTTTGTGAGCGCACCGCGACCCCGTAGCTTACTTCCCGAAGGGTACCCCCTTGAGGCGGTTGCGTCCTTCTTTGCGTCCCTTTTTCTGACCGCTTCAGGCTATCCTTTGTGTCCATCAATAACATAGACCTCATCGCATCCCACCTCGCCCGCTAAGCCCATCACTCATTTTCTCACCGCAATGCCCTGACGCAGTTGAGTAGTCATCGCGTGCACCAACGTCTTGATCAAGGTCTAGCTCTTGGGCCATGCTGCGGTTGCAGTCATATAGCCCGTTCAGCAGGTGCAAGTTTCCGGGTTCACAACTTCCCGTACACACGGTTAAATGACCGCTCAATTGCGCTTCGCCTCCCGCAGCAAAAGCGGCAACTTCCTCGTGGCGGACGTGCACTCACTCGATCGCGCGATGACGAGGGACTTCATCAGCGATAGTTCTCGTTGCTCAACTGTAGAAAGAGGCTATTTTGCAGGAGTTTCTGGCTCCAATTTGGGTCGATGGTAGTGGTGGAAGGTTTCTTCCTTCAGCCATTCGGTGGTTGCCTTAAAGTCATGTATTGGAGTGGGCAGCATTTCCAAATACGTTGCATTGCGAATTAAATCGCCGGGTTTGCCAGTTACCTGCACTTTGTCAAACAGGTTTGCTACTCCGTTGTTCAAACCCAACTTCATTAGCGTGCCGCGAAGATTTACATGCGCTGGGTTAGGAGTTGCCCCTTTGGCAAGTGCAATTAAATTATGGGCAATGGTTGCGCCTTGTTGATAGGCCACCTGTGCTAAAGCTGGTAGTGGCTGTGCCTGCATGCCTGCACAATCGCCTGCGGCAAACACCTCTGGAAAATCCAGCAGTTGCAGAGTTGGAGTCACGAGCGGTAATCCATGCTTATCCAGATGGTCTGCGAGAATTTGAGACTTGAGGCTTTGGATAAGGGGATTCAAGGCAGTACCCGCTGTCCAAATCGTGGTTTGCGTCAGTAGTTTTTGGGTCTCTGTGCTGTCAACAGGTTGATACTCCAGGTAGTTTGCACTAACAGACTTTACGCCTGCACCTAATATCAACTCAACGGGAACTGTACGAGTTCTGAACGCGTGGAGAGCATCCTCCTGCAAACCTGCATTGACATCTCCTGCAAGAATCGTCTTACCATGATTGATCAAAATAATGCGAATCTCACGCATATCGCCACCAAGTTGAGCGTACCAATAAGGCAACAAATCCGCTAACGTTGCCGCCATTTCTACCCCAGTTGGACCTGCCCCAACCACAGCAAAGGCCAACAGCGATCGCCGTTCTGCTTCATTAGCCATTTGACTGGCACGCTGCAAACAATCCCGTAATTGATGTTCCAGTGCAATCGCATTCTCTCGTGACCGAAAGGCAAAAGCATTTTCTTGTGCGCCTTCTGTTCCCAAATAGCCTTGAACGCTACCAACCGCTAGAACCAAATGAGCATAGGTATAGTCTGCATCAGAAGCTAACATGAGGCGCTTTTCTTGCAGATCGATCGTCACTACTTTGTCCTGCACAAAGCTGATATTGCTGCCTTTCAGCAACTCCTTATAAGTCGGACAAACAGTGTCTTCTGGCAATTCACCTGTCAGCAATTCATATAGCATCGGCTTGAAAACAAAGCGCTCTTGTGGGTCAATCAAAATAATCGAACGCAGATCATGTTGATGACGCAAATGCAGAGCTGTAAAAAGCCCCGTGAAGCCTGCTCCAACAATTACTGTAGGGTGAGAAGAATTCATGTCAGGAAAGGGAAGATAAACAGTGGTAATCTAAATTAATTCACTTGCCAAAACGCCTGATGGCAAAGAATTGTGGAATCAGGAATTGTTGCCTCATACATCACATTTGCCTCTTGCTAAACCATTAATATTTGCGATCGCCAACTAGCTTCCACCAAAATGTATGGACAAGAAATTATCGTGACCAAGATTACTCTTCTGTGTAGAAATCTATCTTCAGGTCATTAGACCCGAATTGCATCAGATGCCAAACATAATTAGTAATTGAATCAACTTACGCTCGAATTTCAGTGTCGCTTATGATCTCAGACTCAGCCAGCAAAGTTTGATAAGTTAGGCAGGAAGTTAACAAGCACTAACCCAGCGTAGTTTAGTGGCTTCCCGAACAGGCGACTGGTTGATACAACGAATTCTGCACGGTTGAGTGAGATGCGTTGGCAACTAGAAAGATCTCGCCAGTAGGAGTCACCTGCATTGCGTTTGCTTCAACAATTGGGGTGTAGGGTAATTTTGAATTTTGAATTTTGAATTCTCCCGACTCTCGACTCCCGACTCCCGCTCTAGCTCCTGCCTGGGCCACTGTGAGGATTTTGCGATCGCTCCACTCCGCATCATCGTCTAACTGCTGCTCTGGGTTAGGCGGCAAGCCGCCGCGACCTGTGATGACGAAGGAGTTGCCTTTGTCAGCAGGACAACCCTGGGCAATCAACCCAGGTTCTACTGGGTCAGTGGGTAATTGGACTAAGCCAGAGGTCGGGTCAATGCCTGCGGTGATGACATCGATGGTGCCGCTCAAGGCCGAGGTCGCACCTGTGGCGGTGATGTCGCTCAAGGGAGTGGAGACTGGACTGGGTTGAATGCCGAAGAGAGAAAAGGCATGGATGCGAACGTTGCCACCGCGAAAGTCCTCAGAGTTGGCGCTGATATTGCTGTCTTCACTCAGCACGGCGATTAAGAAGCGCGTATCAATGCCAATGTTGCCACCCGGAATGTTGGCTCCAGTTGCGTTGGTCGTGATGTTGCTGCCGTTGCGGAGGAGGATGAAAGGCGATCGCACATTGATATCACCTCCACCTCCCGTCGTGTCTGCCCGAATGCTGCCCTGGTTGTTGAGATAGAGGCGATCGGCATCAACAAACAAAATACCTGCCCGACCACTACTCAAACTGCTCACTGTCACGTTGGCGCGGTCTTGAATGCCAATGGTGTCAGCCTCGATTGTGATGTTGCCCGCATTTCCTTGTCCAGCCGTGCTGACAGACAATTGAGCACCATTCGTTGCTAAGAACGATCGCGCCGTGATGGCGATATTGCCTCCGTTGCCCACTGCCCCCGACTCCAGTGTGCTGATGGCATCTCCCCGGTCAAATGAAACCGCATCGTTCGCCTGAATTTGGATATTCCCTGCCCTGCCCCGTCCCTGTGCATTGGTGTTGATTCTCCCCTGATCGGCAACCGAGAGTGTCCCGCTGTTGATGCTGACATCTCCTGCATTTCCCGTTGATCTGGGTGCCGCCGAGGTATACACCCCACTGCGGTAGTAGATACGAGCGCCAGGTATTACCGAGGTAAGCACTTCACTGTTGTAGTCGGTAAACGTAGGGGCTGTGCCACGGATCTGTACGTCACGCGCATTGATAAGGACGCGGCCGGCATCTCCCTGCCCCGCAGTAGAGGTATTCACAACACCCCCATTGGTCAAAAACAGTGAGCCAGTTGAGATTGACACCTCTCCTCCCTGACCCTTAGAACTTGGAGCTACTTGTGTGAAGATACCGCTGGTTTTATATCTAACGATGCGTCCACCATTCGTGTATTCTATAAAATCACCCTCTATGGAGACGCGATCGCGGGCATTAATATTGACGCTGCCTGCATTGCCCTGCCCAATCAGGGTGGAAAACAGTTGAGCGCCATGAGCGAGAGAAAATGCTCCGGTTGTGATGTTGATACCACCAACGCTACCAGTGCCACCAAAGATGAAATTGATGATATTACTGTTATCTAAAGAAACCGTATTGTAAGCACTCACACTGATACTGCCTGCCCTGCCCGACCCACTTACGTAGGAAGCTAATCCAGAGTTCTGTGTGAAAGAAACGGTATCACGAGCAGTGATATTAATGCTGCCTGCATTGGTCCCCGGTTTGATCTGAAAGGAAGTCAGTTGAGCGTTATTGGTGAGAGAAAGCGATCCAGTTGCAATGTTAATATCGCCCGCGTTACCTAAGCCTGTTCGGCTGACATTGTACACAGAGCCGTTATCAAAAGAGGTGATGTTGCGGACATTAAGATTAATACTGCCTGCATTGCCCTGTCCCTGTGTGTAGGCCTGCACACTAGCACGATTGTTGAAAGCAAGCGATCCAGTTGAGATGTTGATGTTACCTGCGTTACCAACACCCGTTGGTTCCACACCACTATAGATAGCCGCGCGATCTAAAAAGACTCGATCGCTCGCCGTGAGATTGATGCTACCGAGCGTTCCCTGTCCAAACAAACTGTTTTCCAGAGCGCTCATACTCAGTGCGATCGAGCCAGTTGCATTGAGATCTAGATCTCCGGTTTGGCTATTGGGTAATCTTGAATCTTTGAGAATCCCAGTCTGAAGTACGCTTTTGGAGATGTCAATGTTTTGGGCAAGCATTCTAATACTGCCACTGGCTCCTGTGACATAAATGCCACTCCCGTTGCTTAAGGAGATATTGGCTCTTGGTACTGCATTCGAGATCGTGAGTTGCCAATCAGCGTTGACCGTCGATAAACCAACAGTTCCTATCCCACCCACAGCCCCTAGCTCGACGTAGCTTCCTGGACTCATTAACCATCCACCATCGGGTTGCACGTCTTGTATGCTAGAGGTGAAAAACACCAGCAAAGGTCGTCCAGGAGGATTGGTGGCAATAAACGGTTCTCCACTCTCTAGTTGAATCGATCCGCCGACGAGCAATAGGTTTTTCCCAGGGGGAACGTGCAAACCCGTGGCGTTAAAACTAGAGATCGTGAAAACCCTTTCGTCAAACCGAGATTGAACGATGATGGGTTGGGGTGTCAGTTGGTTAAAGAAAAAGGCATTGGGATTCACCGTGAGCAATTGACTCGGTAATGGTTGCGCCGCATCGCTGCTGAATACTTCACCATTTTGGAAGCCGATCGCATTAGCAGTCGTCGCTACAAAGGAACCGCCAATATTGAGGGATGCATTCGGACCAAACAAAATCCCATTGGAGTTGAGAAAAAACAAATTTGCGGTGCCATTTGCCCGAAGCAAACCATCAATATTTGAGATTGAGCCACCTGTGACACGACTAAAAATGTTTTGCACAGCAACCGCATTATTGAAATAAGCAGAACCGCCCGTTGGCACTGCAAATTGACTGAAGCTGTGGAAGAGATTGCCCCCACGTCTGGCTCCGCCATCAATTTGCACATTGGGACTGCCTGAGATTTGCGATCGCTCCCCCACTGACAACGTAGTATCGGGCACAACTTGAGCAGCGATCGGTTGGGCACAAAGCAGCACACTGATGAGACTGCCTGTTAAAATCTGTGCCCTTAAGTGCGATCGGTTCATGTTGTGACCTCTGTTCTGATTATGATGCCTGGGGCATAAACGTTCAACAGATCTAAAACGTTACTCTACTGAGCATAGGTTGGCAGAGTCTGGCTCATTCGGTTCAGATTACTGGCGATCGCTTTCATCGTTATAAAGGTGGAACTGAACGCGATTAATTGTTCAAGGGGATAGCTGCGACTTTCAACTCGCTGGCTCAAAAGCTGCTGTGCAATCGACTCAATTTCCTGAGCTAAGGAGGAGACCTGAGAAGATTGTAGGAGCATTGGAGCGGTAATCATTGCCGATAGTTGATTAAATGCATCGACCGTTTGCTGAGCGATCGCCTGGAGTTCTGATAAATACTGTTGTCGAATCGCATCGGGCATCGGTTGTTGCAATTCATCTACTAATGTTTCAAGTTGGGCAAAAAGCATTTGTTCGTAACCCAGCAAGAAATTCCAAAGATTTTTATGCTTGGTTGCCAGTCCACTCGAACCTTCCTCAAGACCCGCAATCTTTAAACCCATTGGATGTTGAGCAATCGTCTTTGCCAGGGTTGCTTTCAGTTGAGTGCTTTCTAGGGATGGAGTTGCACCCTGAAGATATGTTGTTAACAGGGATTGATAGAGTTGTCCAAATTGCTTAAAGGTTTGAGCAAAACTCTTTTCTAATTCATTTGCAGCAGAGCCACCCATGAATACGGTTGTAATCAATAAAGCAATCAACACGCCACAGGGAATAGCAATTGCCACCGCTGCCAGTCCCTGATAAAAGAACGGGAAAAGGTCTTTTGCGAGCCAATTGGCTGCAATAATGGCACCCACACGAGCAATCGGGGTAAATCCCAGTAAGGTACAGCAGACATAAATGAAAAAATAAACTACACAGCAGGTGATGGGATTATAGCCAAAGGAAATAGAGAAGAGATAGATCAAGAAGAGACTGAGCCAGAGACAAATGACGGCTGCCAGACTGAGCGCGATCGCCTTTCCCCGTGTCGGTTGAACGAGCATTGTAATGAGGGCAACAATAATCACTTCAGCCGCTTGCTCATAGGCAGAAGGATAGGGAAAATCGATATGGTGAACAATGGCGATGACCATTCCGATCGCCATACCCATACCCACAATTTCGATCGCCCGCTTCATCGATATAGACCTGTGCTTCGGAAAGGTCAAAAGCCTCCTGCGTTGATGGGTTGCAGCAACATTCGCTTTATAGAGCAGTCGATTTTGCAGCGATCGCAACTCTTGGGTAAATTGGTTCAGAAGCTGGAGCAATTGAAAGAATCGCAATGTTTCTGAAATGTTGTATTCGCCAATTTTTCCAGTGGAGCGCAGGTAATTCAGTTTATCATTGATAATGACTAAGTCTTGCTCTAGTTCAGAATCAGGATTAAAAGGATAGGATGGATGGGCGATCTGCGCTTCTCTGCGAGACGCTGCGCGAACGTAGCAGCGCTTCGCTATCGTGCTTAACTGATCACAGCTTTTTTCTAAATGTTGAGTAAACTGATTGAGTTCAACTCTAAACTGACGAGCTAACGTTTGCTCATTTTGATCAGCCAGAACTAACATATCCGCCAATTGTCGAGACAACTGGTTTTGACTGGTTAAAATTGCACTCCAATTCTCCTCTGTGAGTGTCTGACTCTGAAATTCAGTTGCAGCTTTTGTCAAAGTTGTCAGGCTGGCTTGTGTGGTTTTTGTCAGCCGATCGAGTAGCGAAGCTGGCGGCACGAAGGTGGAAAGAAGGGGAGTATGATTATTTTCGGCCTCCAACTGGGAAGACGTGGCATACTGATTAACGATTCCTTGAAACAAATGAGGTACACCCTGCAAAAACTGTTTCAAGTTTTTGGTTAACTCGGTGCGAGTATCCTGTCGCCAAAACAGCAGGGTTACGACAATTCCCACCGCAATGCCAATCCAGTTATCAATCAGACGCGATCTAAGATACAGCCATATATCTTGCTGACTTGATGTCCCAACTGCTCGCATTGCAATCAGCGTTCCCAGCAATGTTGCTTGTGAATAGGCTGCCTGCCAGCGATAGGTTTCACAAATGAAGGCAGATAGAATGTAAGTAATCGGCGGGATGATAAATAAGCCTGAGCCATAGAGGCCAAATGAACTCACCAAAAGAGCCGCAATAAATCCACCTAGAGCACTGCCGCCAACCCGCCCCAACCCCGCGACGATTGCGCCCCCTACGGCGGGTTCAATCAGGACAGAAACATAGCCAAAAATCGGGTAAACAGAGTTATCTAATACGTCTGCCCGATGCCAGAAGAAGTTACCCAACAGGGCGGCACCCAGGGAAAATTTCAATCCCTGTTTGATGATTGTTAAGTATTGAGTGTTCAAAGAAGTTGCACCTCAATTTAACCGTTAATGGCGCGTTCAACGGAATAGAGAAGCAGCGCAAAAAATGAGACCAACCAGAACCAAAGCTGGGGTGGCTCACTAAAGACCATTAAGATAAATACGATCGCAGCTGCAATGTCCCACCACTTCAGCCACCAACCCCACCACTTTGTTCGTCTTTTAGAATGTTGCATGGTATCCAACTCCAGTAAGGTTTCACTTAAAATTAGCGTCCATATACTCCCGTAATCCAACGAAAAGCGGGAGTCAAGTAGCTGAACAGCGATCGCTCTTCGATCACAGCTTTGACATCAGCCGTTGTCCCGTCGGTAATTGCTCTGGGCGCTCCTTTGCCTTCAGTCCACTTAAAGCCGCTGGGCGTATGAGGATCAGTTTGGAGTTCCAGGATGACCTTCGTCACGCTGGCGTTTAACGGTTGAGGCTTATCGCGATCGTCCTTATCGCGTCCTAATAGCAGCTTCTCTGCCAGATCCTGGCTGCCGACCAAACTGGATAATTCAGACGCGGTGACTGGCTGTTGAGCGATCTCAATGACTTTTGCAACGATGCCACCATAGCGTTCGCGATCGTACAGATCAGGAATGACTTCGACTGCCATTCCTGGTGCTAACTGTTTCGCATCACCCACTTTGAACAGTGCCACTACGTTGACTTTGGTACTGGAGTTATCAACTGCCAACCTGCCGATGCGACCACTCGGAGGCACGACTTCACCTGAATTAACCGAGATTTCCTCAACTTTACCGTCGTAAAGACTCACGACCTGGCTGTTGGCACGAATTTCGGCTTGTAAGGTATTAATGTCTCGTTGTTGATCAGAGATCGCATTGTATCGAGTGACATCACTGACGGTATCTTGCAAGTCGATGCTGCGCTTCTCGGTCGTCAGTGCCTCGTTCGCTGCTGTCAGGCTTTGCATCTGTGCTCTTAGACTCTCATCTTCTCCCTTGAGGCGATCGAGGGCGACTTGCGTCTGATTCACAGAATTGGCAACTTCTTGTTGACTGAACTGAAAGAAATAGGGTTGGAAGCCAATCCGAGGAACAGCCCCCTCTTTTGCCAGATTATCGTAAGCAGAGAGTCTCTCATCCGTAGATGCTTTAAAGTTATGCAGGTACTTGAGATGGTCGAGGTACGCTTCTCGCTGACTCTGGTTGCTTGCTAATTGCACCCGCAGCGATTCAACTTGACCCAAATTTGCCCGACGCTTCTGTTCCACTGTACCTGCATTGAGCTGACTACGACTCGTTTGAACAGAGCCAATTTGATGATCCTGTACCTTGAGGTCTGCAAGGCGATCGCGCTTATCTTGTAATTCTGTCTCCAGTTCAGGAAACTCCAGTGTGGCTAATACCCGCCCTTTCTTGACAGAATCACCCGGTCGAATATTCAGCGCCAATACCCGCCCTCCTTCGCGCGGTTGAATCGCAATGCTGGAACGAGGAATCAAAATCCCTGCACGTCCCTCAGCCCGATTGGGAATCTTCCCAAACACTCCCCACAGGGCAAACGCGATCAACAGCACCTCAACGGGAAGTAACCGCCGCCGAACCTCCCCGCTCTTTTCAACCGCGCTTGGCTCTTGAAGTCCCAACTCAGGCTGATTAGGTTTAATCTCAGGTTTGTTCTTTTCCAGAACTCCCATTGATGATTCTGGGTCTTGTCCACCCTGTTGAACAGGCCTCTGTACGTTGCTTAATGTGTCAGGTGATTCCATTGTTAGCTCCCTTCGCGGGAAACGGCTATGTTGCAAAAGCTTTGAAGAGAGTAAGAGAGACTTCTAGCTTGTTCGGGCAAGATGCTCAAATTACAAATCAATCAAAACTGCTATGTATTAGATTGTGTAACCACCCCACATTTCTGACCATGCAAATTTGCGTAGTTAAGCAAGAATTCCATTACGTCCTTAACATTGAGCGGTTCCAAGAACCGTAGAAATTTTTATAGACAAACCAGGCATCGTTAACCAACTCTAGAACAGCAATCAATACCCAAGCTGCCAGAGTAATAGGAACGACTTGAGCGGCGATCGGTTGGTACAAAGCAACGCACTCAAAAGACTGCCTGTTAAAACTTCTGCTTTTAAGTGCGATCGATTCATTTTGTGACCTTTGCTCTAGTGGAAAACCGCTAGCTTTGGCAGAGTTGCCAGTTCGGTTGCATCATGCCGCTAAAATTATCACTTATGTAAGTCGTTGTCATCAGAAAAGCCAGAGTGAGAAGCTATACCTGCTTGCTTCGCAATGATGGCTTCAAGCCGATCGAGTTGTTCTTGCTGCATCGCTTTGATAGTATCGGATTCTTGCGTAAAAAACCGCTCCAGGCGATCGAACTTATCATGCAGTAGTTCAATCTCCAACTCTGCTTTCATATTAATTTCGTAGTCATGTCTAGCATTCTGGCGATCGACCTCTGCCTGCCGATTCTGGCTCATCATAATAATGGGCGCAGTATAAGCCGCTTGAAACGACAGTGCCAGGTTCAGCAAAATGAACGGATAAGGATCCCAGTGTTGAATGAACGCTGTGACATTCAGCACAATCCAGATGACTAAAATTCCGCTTTGAATCGTAATGAATCGCCAAGAACCCACGATCGCAGCAACTTTATCAGAGAGACGCTGGCCTAAAGTTAACCGGACTTGTGGGGATGATTGAGAAGGCTCCCGCTCTCGCAGTTGTCGTAAGAGATGATAATCGTCTTGATCAATGAGGGGAAGTTGATTAGGAGCAAGAACCATAGTGTTTCATCCTGACTAGTGGGCAAGACCAGCCCGGAGTGATCGGATGGCTGGGTACGATCTTCAACGTAGCGCTTCCTCAAAACAGTGCAAACATGAGTCTTCACCGTCCCCTAGATGATACCAATTTGAATTGAAGATGCGACACATCCTGTAGGGGCAAGGCATTGCTTTGCCCCTACCCACCGATTGATCTGTAGCCGTCATTCTTTTAATCGTTATGATATAGAGTTTGGCAGCAATCGTGGAATTTTTTAGCAACGCGATCGCTTCATCTCAAGCGCTTCAGCCCCAAAACTGAAAGCTATGTTGATGACATTAAACTGTTCTTACGGCAGCGTGAACGCTACTGTTTCACTGGTGATGACTTTATGCGTAGGGTCAGCCAGTTCGATCAGCACCTTGTGTGGACCTGGTTCCAGTCCGACCAGGATGATTGTTTCGCCGCTGGCATCGACAAAGTGCCACGGTAAATCATCAACAGTAATGTGGAGATGTCCGATGCGCGGCGATACGTCGAGGGCACCTTTACCGAACACGGGCAACACGCGCAAGTTCTCTGTCCGGTACTGGATGAAGACGCGCCCCTGAGCCAGTGGTTCGGGCAGGGGTGGGTCGACAATTAGCTTGGCAGGTGCTTCGTTGTCGATCGCAACTAACGGGGATGAACCGATAATGTCTCTGGCGCTTTGGATTGAGGCAGTGGTGGCGATCGGGGTGTAGTCAGTCATGATGGTCGATTCCAGTGAGTAGATGTCTAAAGAAATGCTTGATGGATGAGCGGTGCAACAACATCAATGTTTTTCACCAACTCATCGGGAAGAGAGTACCGCTGCTTCAAATAATTGGGATCGTTGTAACCCAGCCAGACTTTGCCATCAGCCGCTTCCCATGCCACCACTTTTAAGGGTAAATCGAGGGCGATCGTCGGTTCTGCTACCATCAGCGGCGTTCCGGCTTTTGGGCTCCCAAACAATAATAATCGTGTGGGACGTAGACTGAGTCCCACTTTTTCGGCTTCTACTTGTTGATCAATACGGGCAAAAATGGTGATATTTTTCGCTTGAAGAACGGCGACTAAGCGATCGATGGTTTCATCGACTGAATAGGGGCTGGATTGGCTGATAATGCCATTCGTTGCAGTCATAGCAATGGACTCCTCAAACCCTTATCTATAGGTTGGTAGACTCAGCTAAAGCTCGCCATTTTGCGGTCTCTTGCTCAACGTAAGCGTTCTTCTCGGCAATTGCTTGAAGCGTATCCGTGCCCAGAGGCAGGCGCAAGGGTGGATCATCTGCGTTGACAAGCTCAAGAATGGCTGGGCGAGCTTGGTGGGATCTCCTGGCTGTTGATGGTTCCGTTCAGCCGCAATATTGCGGGTCTTACCGACCGTCTCAGCATAATCAGAGATTTGCGCTGCACTCTGACGTAGCGAACTGCTGTCTAGAAAATTGGTGCGGAAGTATCCTGGCTCAACCACTGTCGCGTGAATCCCTAACGGGGCTAACTCGCCATACAAGGCTTCGGTAATACCTTCGACGGCAAACTTGGTCGAGGAATAGATGCCCCACCCCGGAGAGGATCGATAGCCACCGATCGACGAGAAATTGATGATGTGTCCAGAGCGGTGCTGACGCATACTGGGTAGTACTGCACGAGTAACATTCAGCAACCCAAAGACATTGGTGCGATAAACGCGCTCAACCTCTTCGGCACTGCACTCTTCGATCGCTCCGAGCAAGCCGAATCCAGCATTATTGACTAACACGTCGATCTGTCCAAACTTTTCCAGCCCGGTTGCGATCGCGACTTTCACCTGAGCCTCATCGGTGACATCCATGCTCAGTGCCATCACGTCTTGATTGGTGCCATGTTGCAGATCAGCCTGATTGCGAGCAGTGGCAATTAATCGGTCACCCGCTGCCAAAACTGCTTTTGCGATCGCGGCTCCGAATCCCCGTGAAGCACCAGTAATGAGCCATGTTTTTTGAGTCATGTTTCCCTTTCAGATAAGCAGGACTTACGCACTTGCCCCTTAAATCCCCCAAAATTGGGGGACTTGGATCGCTTACTCCCCCTTTCTTGTATGCCCGCTAGGGCTATAAATTGGAGGACGGGGGGCGGATTTCAATTCAATCTGCGTCAGTCCTGATAAGGTTGCTAGAGTTTCTTCATCATTATCCAATCCAGAATATTTGCGATCGCTTTAGAATGCTTCAAATCTGTGCCATCCCGCCATCCACAAATAGCTCAATGCCATTCACAAAGCTGCTATCATCTGACGCGAGAAAGACAACGGCTTTGGCAATTTCATCGGGCGTGCCAACTCGTCCCAAGGGGATGGTAACGGCTTGGCTATCCACAAATTCCTTCAATTGCTCGTCGCTCAGCCCCAGGTGATCGTAGCCAGCAGTCGGCACCACGCCAGGACTGATAGCGTTCACCCGAATATGGCGCTCTTTGAGGTCGAGTATCCAATTACGGGCAAACGATCGCACAGCCGCTTTGGTCGCGCTGTAAACGCTGAAGGCTGGAGTACCTTTGATGGAAGTAATCGAGGCGTTCAAGATGATGGAAGCACCGTCCGGTAATAAAGGCAGCGCCTTCTGCACGGTGAACAGCAGACCTTTGACATTCGTATTGAATAGTTTGTCAAAGTGTTCTTCGGTGATGGCTCCAAGCGGGGCGACTTCACCAACACCCGCATTGGCAAAGATTACATCGAGATGCCCTTGCTCTTGTTTGATTGTGGCGAACAGGCGATCGAGATCTGCCAGCTTAGAGGCATCACTCTGCACACCCGTGACGTTTTTGCCAATCTCTTTCACAGCGGCATCCAATTCAGTTTGGCGACGTCCCGTGATGAAGACATAGGCACCTTCAGCAACAAAACGCTTGGCAGTGGCAAGACCGATACCGCTAGTGCCACCCGTAACCAGCGCAACTTTTTCGTCTAATTTGTTCATGATGTTAATACCCCTCTATTTCGCGGTCGCAGCGTGTTCAATGATCTTGGCAACGGCATCGGGATGGGAAATCATCACCACATGCGACGCACCCTTCACGGCGATCGTCTCCTTTGAGTTGGCGCGCTTCGCCATGAACGCATGCGCCACTGCTGGAATGTTCAAGTCACGGCTGCCATAGATGAACCAGGACGGGGTGGACTTCCATGCAGGCGCGCCGGATGCCTCGTTAAACGCAACGTCCGTCGCTGGTCGCTGGGTGCTAGCCATCAGCTTCGCATCGGCGACGGGCACATCCGCCGCAAACTGAGCGTGAAACTTGGACTGCTGGATGTAGAAATCCTTTCCGCCATCAGGCAGCGCGACTGGTGGCGCAAGCGTGGGACCAAGCGTGCTACCTGGGTAACGACCGGAGAGTCCGAGGGCAGTCTCACCCGTCTCAGGAGCAAAACCAGCCACGTAGACCAGTGCCTTCACGTTCTGGTTGCCCTTGACCGCATTGGTGATGACCGATCCTCCGTAGGAGTGCCCGACCAGCACGATCGGACCCTCGATACTTTTGAGGATGCTGGCGACATAATCCGCATCGCTCTTGACTCCGCGCAAAGGATTGGCGGCGGCGATCGTTGGGTATCCTTTTGCGATCAGCCTGGTCAAGACGCCGTTCCAACTGGCAGACTCGGCGAACGCGCCGTGAACAAGGACTACGGTGGGCTTACCGTCTTGTGCGCTTGCAGGGTTCAAGATGGTTCCCAAGGACGTGATCAAGATGATGCCCAGTGAAAGGGCGGCGATCAAAAACAGACGAATACTATTCCTGCGGATGAGCGTGTTCATGGCGTGATCTCCTTTATGTTATTGGGTTTGAATCTGAAACGAGTGCCTGAATTGCTGCCTCACAGCTTTGAAAACAGTAAATTCAATCCCTCAGTCATCGTGGGATGGGTTAACACACCATCACGCAAAACGGTGTAGGGCAGTTGAGCTTGTATCACCATCTGCACCGTCGAAATCATTTCACCTGCGGCATGACAGAACAGTGAACAGCCTAGAAGGCGATCGGTCTTTGCATCGACGATCGCCTTCAGCAATCCATCCGTTTGACCGAGGGTTCTGGCACGTGGAACGGCGGACGCATCTAGCTTTGCTACCCGAATGTCATACCCCTGCTGCTGAGCGGCGGTTTCAGTTAACCCCACCTGCGCCAGTTCTGGATCAATGAATAGACACGATGGAATGGGACGATCGCTGGTACTGCGGTTGTCCCCATCAATCAAATTTGCTTTGATAATCCGATAATCGTCGAGCGCCACATGGGTATATTGTGGTCCGCCATTAATGTCGCCCAACGCCCAAATGCCCGGTACGCTTGTCTCCAGACGATCGTTGACTTGGATAAAGCCACTTTCACCCATTGCGACACCCGCTGCGGCTAAATTTAAGGTGTCAGTGGTGGGCGCACGACCGACCGCAACAAGCAAATGAGACCCCTGAAGCGTGATCGTGCGATCGAGAACCTGAATTTGCAGCAGAGTGTCATGACCCGCACGATCGACCCACAGCACCTTTGCGTTTAGCAAGAAATCAATACCCTCTCGTTCGAGCAATGCTTGAGCGGCAAGGGCAATATCAGGATCTTGTGGAGATAAAATTTGTCCCCGTTGCCCAATCACGGTCACGCGAGAGCCAAAGCGCCGAAACATTTGAGCAAACTCTAACCCAATGTAACCACTGCCAAGCACGATCAGGTGCTCTGGCAATTGTTCCAACTCCATGATTGATTCACTCGTGAGAAACCCGGTTTCTTTGAGTCCAGGCACCGATGGAATCAACGGTCGCGTACCCGTATTGATAAACAACCGTTCGGCGGTGAGGTGTCGCGTGCTGCCCTCTACCATTGCTACTTCAATGGTTTTAGGAGCGACAAACCGCGCGGTGCCAATGATGAGATCGTGATCGAGAGCGGTTTCTAACGTGTGCAAGTTCATGGCACGCGCCGCTTTCACCACCGATCGCTTGCGTTGAATGACGGCACCTAAATCAACGGTGGGTATGCTGGTGTTCACGCCATAAGTCGCACTGTGCCGCACAGTATGAGCAACCTCTGCACTCACCACCATCGTCTTTGTGGGAATGCAAGCAATGTTGATGCAACCGCCACCAATCATGTTTAAACTGCGCTCCACCAGAGCGGTTTTACGCCCAGCCGCAACGAGCGCGGGTGCCAGGGTTTTACCCGCTTTGCCGCCACCAATAATAAGGTCATCGTAGTATTCAGTGTTCACCTAAACCTCCTTTTAAGC
This sequence comes from Stenomitos rutilans, assembly GCF_059505485.1. Taxonomy (NCBI): domain Bacteria; kingdom Bacillati; phylum Cyanobacteriota; class Cyanophyceae; order Leptolyngbyales; family Leptolyngbyaceae; genus Stenomitos; species Stenomitos rutilans. The sequence goes on along the minus strand of NZ_JCACKR010000017.1, from coordinate 23,751 downwards.
TGACATTACGTCATGCAGTGGGCAAATCTCCGGGTACACCCAGAATTTCGTCGCCAATTTCGGTAGAGATGCGATTGAGCAATTCCAGGTCAGGTGCCTCATTCTCGTTTAGCGTCCCTGTTGCTTCAACGAAGTGAGCAAAAGCACTGGGCGAGGCAACGACTAACCCGCGAGCGGGTCGATCACTAAGTGCAGCAACAACATGGGTGATGCCCATCGGAATCAAAGCACTTTCACCTACCTTTAGCACAACCTTGTTCTTACCAATCCAGACCGTGAATTCTCCTTCTAACACATAGAGTTGTTCGGAATAGCGTGTATGGCGATGGGGTGGAGTCTGCGAACCAGGAGGGAAATAGCCCTCAACCAGGTCATATTTACCATCAGTCGCAGTGTGGTCGGCGACGATGGTCAAGCGAGAACCCATAAGCCAGAATGATTGTGTCATGGAAGTGCTCCTTCTAATGAATGAATTGTGTTGTGAATGCCCAAGCTTGCGGCTCAGATGAAGTAGGTGTTCATGCCATCAGTGCCAGTAGTCATCGAGACCTAATGCTAAAGCGACGTGTTCGATAAACTTTTGGAAAAGAATTCTGCTTTCTAGATCGATGCGTGCATCTTGAGAAGGCTGTGCGAGGGACGCTCCACTTTAATTAAATCTGCCGCCTTCTCACCAATCATGATGGTCGGTGCATTCGTATTTCCTGTAGTAATGGTTGGCATGATGGAAGCATCCACAACGCGCACTCCCTCAATCCCATGTACTCTCAGCTCCGGGTCTACTACCGCCATTGTGTCAGTGCCCATTTTGCAAGTACCGACTGGATGATACACTGTACTGCCAGCAGCCCGGATGTAAGCTTCGAGGTCAGCATCACTTTGAACCTGGGCACCCGGAGCAAGTTCCATGCCGCGAAACTCATCAAAGCCATCACTATGCAGTAATTGGCGCATTAACTTAAGCGCCTCCACTAGCTTTTGCACATCGGCTTCACTTTGCAGATAATTCATCCGAAACATCGATGCATCATTGGGATCAAGGGAACGTAAACTGACACTGCCCGTGTTGTGGAGACGCGTTAAAGAGACAGCACCCGTGAAGCCATACTCTGCTGGGGCATAACCTGGTGGTAAGAACTGAATGGGACCAAAGAAGAATTGCAAGTCGGGTGCGGGTTTCAGATTGCCCTCACTATGCAGAAACAAGCCAGCTTCGATTCCATTGCTGGTGATATCAGGATGTACCGCTTGCGTTGCCTCATACACCACTGAGACAAGAATATGATCTTGTAGGTTCTGACCTACACCGGGCAGATCAGCCACAACTGAAATTCCCATCGCTTGCAGATAATCTGCATTCCCAATGCCAGATAGCAGCAGTAGTTTCGGTGAATCAAAGGCACCTGCACTTAAAATTACTTCCTGATCGGCTCGCACTTGGTGCAGCGTGCCCTCATGCAGGTATTCCACTCCAACAGCGCGAATACCCTCAAACAGCAACCGAGTCACCAACGCACCTGTTGTCACAGTCAAATTGGGACGCTGGAGAATGGGTAGGAGAAAAGCCGTCGCTGCACTGTGTCGTTTCCCATCCTTGACTGTCAACTGATAGGTACTCACCCCTTTCTGCTGTGCCCCGTTGAAATCGGGGTTATAGTCATAACCCATTGCGACACAGGCATCGACAAAACGTTGGGAAACTACAGCAGAAGGCTTAATATCAGTGACGCTCAGCTCCCCATCAATCCCATGATATTTGGAGGCTCCGCGTTGCTGGTGCTCCGATTTCTTGAAGTAGGGCAAGACATCCTGGTAACTCCAATCGGGGTTTCCCAGAGACTGCCAGTGGTTATAATCGTGCTGATGACCTCGGACATACATCATGAAATTAATGGAACTGCTGCCACCCAAAACTTTGCCACGGGGACAAAACATTTTGCGATCATTCAGGTATGGCTCTGGCTCAGAAAAGTACGCCCAGTCCACCTCGGAACCCAGTAGACTTATGAATGCCGACGGGATGTAAATCTCCGGTTTTGTATCCGGCTTGCCTGCTTCGAGGAGCAATACGGTTGTGTCACTGTCTTCAGTCAAACGATTGGCGACGACACAACCTGCTGAGCCTGCACCAATTACAATGTAGTCATAGTGAGTCATGGCATTGGTATTCTTAAGGTTACTAAGTGGCAGGATGGATTGGAGCATTGTTTCAATCCATCCAACCTCCAATGCATCGCTAGAAACGCAACATCAACGTTCGCTCAATTTGAGTTCCCGTAGAAATTGATGCGTCCATAGCCTAAGAACTGACCCAGCCCATTCTCTCCGTCTGGATAAGCGGTTACACCAAACTCATACACCCCACCCCAACTGGGATTTTGCTGGGCTGCAAGCGCCACTGTGACTGTACTGCCGGGTTGCACTGGTTGATCAAATACAATGGTCACGTCACCTGGGTTGGTAGGTGTCTCACCACCAACGCTGGCTAACCGGATTTGAGCACTGGCTGTCAAGCGATCGCCCACAAAAGCTTTGCTGTTGCTGACGTTAAATTTGACGGTTTCCACATTGGTAGCCTGGGCAATTTTGACTGCTTTCAAGGGTTGCCCAGCATCTTTAGGTACGGTCAGCGTGAATTCATAAGTGGAAGGGGTGTCTTCTCCAATTTGAGATGCAGCGACGCGCATTAATTGTGGAGGATGACTAAAGAAGGTTTGCCCTTCTTGATTAACGGCGCTATTGGCAGCTTGCGGTTCTAATTGAGTTGCCTGTGACTGCACTGCTTGAGATTGAGCGGGTTGAGGCTGAGCTGTTTGTAACCCAATTTGCTTGGCAAGGACATCGTATTTAGTGGAAGCATGCGTTGCCGATTGGATGCCAATGGTAGCAGCGATCGACAAGATTACATTGATGGTAAGGGTGTGGAATTTCATGGTCAATCTCCTTAATGTGTTGATGGTTAATTGGATCGTGTAGCTAGCTTCGTCAAAAACAAGCAGTTAGAAATCATTGCAAAGAAATGCTTTCATTCATCTCGTGTAGACGGAGTAAATGAGAAAGATGACTTAAATCCTGTTTCAACCGTTGATAGAGTCTCATCAATTCCTGATGTGACAAAGTTGTCTCAGCACTATGAATCGTCGAATTGAGATAGTGCGAAAGACTGTCAATGGTCTGATCAGCGGGAGCACCGACAGCAGCGAGATAATCATCGCCATGAAGCTGTAAGCCAAGCGCTGCAAAGAAGGTTTTCAGTGAACGCTTGTCTACTCTCACTTCACAACTAAGAATGCGACTGATGGTGCGATCGTTGAGGAGCGATCGTTCACTTAACTTCTCATAGGTGTGACGATTCCCCCACTGATCATGAAGGACACCTGCTTGAGTCAATTTCTGCCATCCCTGCTTCGACAGTATGACACCGCGACTACGATTGCGCTGACGAGACTCAGATGGCGATCGATCACGATTAGAAGATGAAATTGCATACATAATTTTGCTCTCCGTCTTTGAGAAAGATCCAAATTTAGAACGTGGAGAATAAGCTGAACTTGGTCGATAGCAATGACGCCACCAGAGTTAGGCACCACTTCGACTAGGGAGCACAAGGCTTGAAACTAGCTGTATATCAACGGTGTTTTCGACAGTCGAGCTAATGAACCAGGCCGGAGCGAAGAGCACGAATTGCAGCTTGAGTACGATCGTTCACGTAGAGCTTCTTCAAAATATTACGAACATGGGTTTTCACGGTTCCCATCGTGATGTGGAGCTTTCTAGCGATTGTGGGATTATTGTGTCCATCCACAATTAGTTGCAATACTTCTAGCTCACGCACCGTTAAAGGCTCGATCGCAATGGCTTGCTTGTACTCTGGCTCGATCGCCCGAATCATAATGGTTTCTGGCTGACTGTAGGTTTTCTCAAGACGATTGATGCTGTCAGGTTGAAAAGGGTGAGTCTGCTTTAGCAATGCCACAACCTCTTGTGCAACAGCCGTAAACGCTTGATTCACGGGAAAAACACCAAAAGAATCAATCTGAGTTGAAGCACTTAAACGCTCAATGTCATCTTTGATCAACAAGGGAATGGCTGCCATAAAATAGTCCTCCGTAGGAAACTCACGAGGGTTAAAAAGTAAAAAGCTCAGTGGCTTGCGGTAATGATGGCTGTCAGCAACGTCCGCACTCTGGGAATTTTAATCGTTCCCATACAACACCAGCACTACAGTGGCATTTAACACACCTTGTTTATGCTCCTGTGTTGCAGATGGAACGAATAAGGAACTGCGACTCAATTCTGGCTCACTGCTACTTCTGAGAGAAACAAGACGTACCGCAAGCGATCGCTCGACAACTCTCTTTGCGTAATGGATGTAAAGCAAACTCAAAAGCTGCAACTCAGTTGCTCTCTGTGTTTGTATGAGTTCAATATACGGAGTTGGCTTCGGCTTGTCGTCCATGCAGAGTTGGCACTTTTGCCCAATCGCACGATTGATGTATCAACCCACCTAAAAGAGAGGGTTCACTCTAACTAAAGTTGGTAGCTGGCTGCAAACTTTAGTACAGCTCGTTGACAAACGCACAAACCACGTTTCACAACAACTCCGAAAACCGCTGCCTCTTACCTTCCCTGGCAGGAAATTACCTGATGCAGTCGATTCTGGACTGGGGGGTCAGAGGCGTGGCATAGCTTCAACAACTGGGGTGTAGGGTGGGAGGCCACCTGCAAATCGATTTTCATACCGCATATCGACCTCCTGTGTTGCTTCATACCCGTTCACCGGGATGTTCCGTTACCGTGTTCGATCGTTTACATCCAGCCCTGTCCAGTGAGCGGCAAAAGCCCACATATCCGCTGTTTCCTCAATGGTCTTGTCGATGGGCTTGCCCGCTCCATGTCCCGCTCGCGTCTCAATGCGGGCAAGGTGAGGTTTGTCACCAATCTCCGCCGCTTGGAGCGCAGCGACATATTTGAAGGTGTGACTGGGTACGACGCGATCGTCGGTGTCGGCAGTCGTGGCGAGAATTGCGGGGTATGCCTTGCCAGACTTGATGTTGTGATAAGGCGAATAGCTCAAGAGGTTACGGAAATCCGCTTCCTGTGACGGAGACCCATATTCGTCTAACCATAATTTCCCACCTGTGAACTGGTCGAAGCGGAGCATATCCATCACACCAACCTGGGGCAGTGCAGCGGCGAACAGATCCGGTCGCTGATTGACCACTGCACCAATCAAGAGTCCGCCATTCGATCCGCCCTGAATCGCCAAGCCATTTTGGGGCGTGATGCCCTCTGCCTTGAGATACTCGCCCGCCGCGATGAAATCATCGAAGACGTTCTGCTTGTTCTGACGACGACCCGCTTCGTGCCATGCCTTGCCATATTCGGAGCCGCCGCGAATATTGGCGATCGCGTACACTCCACCCTGTTCGACCCACCCCAGAGCCTCCGGCGAGAAAGCGGGAAGCATCGGGATTCCATAGCCGCCATAGGCATAGAGCAGGGTCGGTGCGGCTGCGGTCACATCCTTGCGCCGGACGATAAACATGGGGATGCGGGTGCCATCCTTTGACTTGTAGAACCGCTGCTCGACTGCGATTCGGTTGAGATCGATCGCTACCTTGGGTTGTGCCCACACCCGTGCCGTGTTGCTGGCGACATCGTATCGATAGATCATGCCTGGAGTGTTGAAGCTGGTGAAGATGAAGAAGGTTTCTGGATCATCCTCGTCACTCTTAAAACCGCCAGCCGTGCCGATACCCGGCAGTTTCACCACACCATCCGCCTTGCCATCCAATGTGTAGCGTCGAATCTCCGTCTTCACGTCAACGAAAGAGGAAACCAGCAACCGTCCACTGATCAGTGACGTATTGCCCATAACCGCATCCTGCTCTGGCAGCACAGCCGTAATCACTGGGTCGGCAGCGGCGATATCCATCGTCACCACCTTGCGGCGCGGCGCATCCTGAGTGGTTCTGAGGAAAAACTTCGTCCCCACATTGCCGACGACGCTCCATTCATCATCGAGCTTATCGACCAGCTTACGGGGTTTCCAGTCGGCGCTCTGGAGATCCACCACAGTCAGTTTGTTGCCGACTGAAACGGGCGTGGAAACGATCGTGAGATAACGCCCGTCTGCGGTGATGTCAACGGTATGCACTAGGGTCGGCTGATCTGGAGTGGCATAGACCAGTCGATCCTGCGTCTGGGGCGTGCCGAGCCGATGGAAATAAACGGTCTGATTTTCTGCAACTGCCTGGAACGCTTCGCCTTGCTTCGGTTCAGGAAAGCGGGCGTAGAAAAAGCCAGACCCGTCCTTGATCCAGGCGATGTTGGTAAGCCTTGCCCATTTGATCTCATCGTCCAGTACCTTGCCCGTGTTTACGTCCAGCACTCGAATCGTGCGCCAGTCCGTGCCGCCATCCTGCACCGCATAAGCCACACGCTTGCCATCGTCGGATGCTGACCATTCAGCCAGTGCAGTCGCTCCGTCTTTTGACCAGCGATTCGGATCGATCAGCACACGCCCTGCGCCATCCACACTGTTTCGGACATGGAGAACGGGTTGGTTCTGAAGTCCAGAATTATGGAGATAGAAATACCGTCCCCCCTTTTTGACCGGAATCGAAAATTGCTCAAAGTTGTACAACTGCTTGAGTCGATCCTTAAAGATATCTCGACCCGGCAGCGTATTGAGATAGGCGTTGGTGACTTTGTTCTGTGCTTCGACCCAGGCGGCGACTTTCTTGTCGTTGCGGACATCGTTTTCTAGCCAGCGGTAGGGGTCGGCGATCGTCTGTCCGAAAGGCTTCTCGACGACATCGACTCGCTTGGTTTCAGGATAGGTGATTGGAGGCATCGCTGCTGTGGACATTGTTGTAGAGTCCGTGCAGGCGGAAGCGAAATGGGTAGTAAAAAGTAGCGCGATCGCGAACAGGGCTGCACGGCGCAGCCGTATTTTTTGAATCATTTTTGTTGTTCTCCAGTTTTTATTAAAAAAGCTATTCTCTGTACCAGACCCGCACACATTGAAAGCAATTGACGGTTACGCCTTGACTGATCATCACTGGGTAGACACCATTGCTGACCCTCACTCCGTAAACACCATCACTTGTACCTTCGATGCGATCGGGTAAAACAACGGTTTCAACATTGATCACCTGTATCGTGCTACTTTCGATCCACTGATTGACAGCACTCACAACCTCAGCGAAAATTTCATACTCGGAGGCGCCGCCGAAGGGCCCCCGTTCCGTAATGCGAGGCGCAAAATCTTTGTACTGAATCATTTTTTCACCGCCTTAAAATTGTAGAGTTGACCATCACTTCAACGAGCCATCGCGGTTTGATTTGTTGATGGATCGATTCACTGTGAGTCCGCTATCAACCATCAACTCACTGTATAGCCGCCATCGATCGCTAAGGGTTGTCCCGTAATGTAGCTAGCAGCATCAGAGCAGAGAAACACAACCGCTTGAGCAATTTCCGTTGCCTGACCGATCCGTCCCATTGGAACCATAGATCCGAGATCATCGAACGTAATGCCCATCTGGTCAGCGCTACGAGCCATGAGGTCAGTCGCAATGGGACCCGGATTGACAGCATTGATCCGAATCCCCTGTTTGGCATAGTCGAGAGCAGCTGATCGCGTCAGCCCCATCACTGCATGTTTGCTGGCGACGTAGGGAGAGATCCCTGGAAGCGCAACGAGACCATTTGTGGATGAATTGTTCACGATCGCGCCTGCGCCTTGGGTGAGCATCTGTTGAATTTCATATTTCATGCACAGAAATACCCCTCGCGCATTGATTGACATGATCTGGTCAAAATCCGCGATCGATTGTTCGTGCAGCGGTTTAACAGCAAGATCAATGCCAGCATTGTTAAAGGCACAATCGAGTTTGCCGTAGGTGGCGATTACTTTTTGCATCAATTCCCGAACATCCGCTTCACTCGATACATCGGATTTCACGAACAAGCATTCCGCCCCAGTCTCGCGAATCAGAGCAGCAGTTTCTTCACCTTTTACACTGCGGATGTCTGAGAAGACAACTTTTGCACCTGCCGCACCGAAGGCGATCGCGGTTGCTTGACCAATTCCTGATGCGCCTCCAGTGACTAACGCCACTTTATCTTGAAGTATCATTGTGCTTCTCCTAAAATCAAGTCCGGTTGTTCTCTCTTGAAATAATCGTGAAATCGCTTTGGAAAAAAGCTTAGACAAATCTTGCCAACAAAAGGCTAAGAGCAAAGGAAAGGGCATGAAAGCTGACATGGGATAACATCGCAGCCTCAAGCGAGTATTGCCAAAAGAGCCAACCAAACGCAATACCAGCAATCCCATTGAGTAATATTGCTCGGATTATCACCAGCGGAGTGAGTGGAACGATCGCAGCAGTTGCGGGCAGGTGTAAAAGTCCAAATACCAGCGCTACTAGCACAATCGCACCTTGGTAAATCCCTTGACTTGGCAACGTAACGCCTTGTTTTAGTCCTTTCCACGCGATCCAAACAAGCAGCGACATTAAGCCCCAGCGCATCAGAATTTCCTCAGTGATGCCGCCATAAAGCATTGCTGTAAGTGAACTCAGCCCATTTGGTTCTGTGTGATTGGCTGCCTGTAGCGCTTCAGGTAGAGCAGGTTTCATGAACCGATCAAGCAACAGGACAATGATTGTCGTCGCTGCACCCAAACCCAAGCTCCATTTCATCTCAATGGCAGAATATGGAATCTTAGGGGTATGAAGTACCCAGTAGTCAATCAAATGTGAGCGTAATCCAACGCGATTGGCACAGCCAATTCCAATCAGAATGCTGATTGCTAGTAGAACTGTAGGCTGTAGTCCTTGCAGCAGCATTAAAACCCACAGTGGCGGAACTTTTGCCAGCATTTCTGGAGACAGTTTCGCCAATTGTTGCTCAATTAATGAAACCGAGGTAATCGCAAGCATCGCAATTCCCGCAATGCCCAACACAAATAGAATCCCAAATTGTTTCAAAACTGCCATTGATTTAATCTCCTTCGTTCATCCGCCATTGATTGCGCCCAGAGTCGTGGCTGCTTGAATGGTGAAAATCGCCTTTGAAACTGCTTTACCGACCAACTCCCCTTCTGCGATCGCTCTAATTCGCGATCGCACGGTCAGACGTTCTTCCGGTCTGAACACCGCATCGGTCAGGCGAGAGGCTTGCATCAAACTAATCAATGCTGCCATACGAGAATCCAGTCCAATGCCTTCTAACACGGCTGTGCGAACTTGCTGGACAATCTCGCGTTGAATAGATTCATCCCTTAGGAAATATCGCTGCGTTGGGAATAGACCAAGAATGCGTTGCTCTTGTCGTTCTAAAACCCCTAAATCGACTAAGTTCTGCAACACAATCGTTTGAATTCCTTTGTATCTTCGTCTCCAACGAGTCACCCAGAACCCTGCAGTTCGAGGACGAGACGATGCTAGAACCTCGTTGAGACGTTGATCTAAGAATTCATTGCCTGTGCTACCTGCCGTGGCTTGCCCGTGTGAAGCACGTATCGCACCAATCACACGATTGTCGTTGTCGATCTCAAGTTTGCCTTGCAGGACTAAGTCTAGTAACACAGAACCGACTAAGCCATAGTCGAGCGCAGAGTAGAAAGAGAAGCGAGTTTTCCCAGTTTCGGGATTGAGTGCAAGAAGGATTAAATCCTGTGAAAGATATTGCATGATGAATTGCTTAATGTTGATTTTGTCAAGAAGAGTCTATTCAGTAGTAGCGAGACACTTCATTTGGCGCAGTTCAATTTCACCACCATCGTGCCCGCATTCTGCCCTGAGAACAGATATTGACTCACTTCAGCCTTTCCTATTAGGTTCAAACTTGAGTTGCAGATTGACTGACTCGATTATTTCTCGGCTTCTTTTCCTTCAAGGGTCTTGTCGACTACAAATGTCCATTGCGTGTCGTTGGCGCAGAACGACAAGAATCCTTCATTGTTGCCTGAGCGCGCGTTCTATCACCTCATGCCAGCAGCTACCATCACCGGAATCGCGGGCAAGTTGAAAACGACATGAACGATGACAGCAGTCCAGACCGATCCGCTGCGGCGGAAGATCTCGGCAGTGGCAAGACCCGCGACTACGGCTGTGGGAAAGACGATGTTGATGCCATGAACGAGGGCAAAGAGCAGGGTGCTACCCACGACCCCGATGAACGAACCGTAGCGCAGCAGTGCGTTAGTGATGACACCCCGGAAGAGCAACTCCTCACCAATAGGCGTGACGATCCCGATGAAAAATGTCGCTAAAACCAGAGATAGTACCCCGCCGCTACCGCCCTCTGCGTAAACACCCTGGACATTGTTGGTGTTCCCAGTGATCTGAATCCAGCCCAGAACTGCCAGTCCCTTGAGCACGAAGGCAACCAGTCCGACTCCGACCCCGATGAGCAGCCAACGTTTGGAGACCGGGCGCACGCCGAAAGTTCTCAGGGAACGAATCCGCAGCAACACTGCCGCTGCGAATCCGGCAATGCCAGCGATGCCGGAGAGCGAGGTGAAGACCAGTCCGAGAACCACGGGGTCAAGACCGAGCCACTTGAGTTGCGAGCCAACCCCGAATCCGACGATCGCGAAGACGACAAGACCCACAATGATTTCAAGCCAGCCAGGACGGGAGACCTTGTTCGGTGTGGACGCGGCGAGGGGCTTCTGTGGGTGATTAGAAGATACTTTTTTCATCCTTGACCTCGGTTTTGATGACGAAAGCCCTTAATTCGACAATCTTGCTGCCGCGAAAGCGCCAGACATCGCAGTACGAGTAATGAGCCGTCTTCCCGTCTTCGTCCTTCATTGTGATGTCGCCGAGTGCCGCGACGAAATCACCCTCAGCAATTAAGTTAGCGACCATAAACTTTGGCGGTTCTACATATGTCGTTGCCATCCATTGGCGAACAGCTTCTTTTCCTTTAAGGGTCTTGTCGCCTACAAATGTCCATTGCGTATCGTCGGCGCAGAACAACAAGAATCCTTCATTGTTGCCTTCAGCGATCGCCGCGTTTGCCTCTAATAAAATTGCTTTATTTTTCTCTGACATCTGAATCTCTCCATCGGTTTTAGCTCGTGATTGCAGTAACACGGATCTCAATCCGCATCGTTGGAAGTCCAAGCGCTGCGACTCCTACCTCTGTCCAAATTGGGGCATGGTTGGGCATGTAATGACGAAATAGCTTGACCATCACATCGTTAATACCGATTTAAAGAATGACGGCTACAGATCAATCGGTGGGTAGGGGCAAGGCATTGCCTTGCCCCTACAGAATGTGTCGCATTTTCAATTCAAATTGGTATAACCTCTGGGGGAAACCCGCCAACATGGTAAGAATTGACGTGGACAACGTGCTCCCAACCCGCACCGGCAGTCGCCAAGGTTCGCTCTACGTTCCGAAACGCCTGAGCAATCTCATCCGCAAGCGATTCGGGGATTTGCAGATTGTCGTCCCAACCGCCTTGCCCTGATATCTCAACTCGATCGCCAATTTTTACGGCTTGCGAGTAATGCAATTGATTCAGCAGGCGTTCTCCATAACCAGGGGTGACAAAAAACTCGGGCTTATTCATTGTGTTCCTTTGTTCAGTACGCATGATGATCAACTCCTTTGATCCATTTGCTGATCGTTTTATGAACTGACGAGATCACCGACGACCATCCCGATCGCTCTGGGAAACGGGTTCGGATGCCTTATCGCGTTTGAACACCTTGTAGGCGATCGCCAAAAACACAGGGATTGCAACCAGCACTGATAGCGCCCCGTAGGTCGCGTGGTACTCGCTGATTGTGAACAGAGCGGGTGAGGGCAAGGCACTTCCAGTGATGTTGAACAGGAGTACCCCGCCGATATTGTTCGCGAAGTGTACGCCGATGGCGAGTTCAGTGGTTCCGTCAATCAATGAGACCACACTCCACAGCAGACCTGGAACAAGGAAGTAGGTGAAAAAGATTGTGAGCCAGCCGCCTGCAATCGCCTCCGGGTTGAGGAGGTGCGGCAGGGTGAAGATCACGGCTGCCACGATCGCCAGAAAGATGCGGTTAGACCAGATCAGGCTTGCACCCTGCACGATGTACCCGCGAAAGAAAAGCTCCTCGGTGGTCGTCTGGATCGCGGTGACAACCAGTGCCAGCGGGACGAAGATCACGAACGGCGTAAGGTTAGAGTTGAAGGAGAAGGTGTCGGGGTAAAAGAGGTACTCTCCCAGCACACCGATCAGGCAGAATGGCACGAACCACGCCACAAATCCGTGACCAATACGCCGCCAGCTGATCTTCTCCCGTGCGGTGATCAGCGTCCGGAGGGGGCGGCGGTGGACGAGGGAGACGGCGAGGATGATTCCCGCCAAGAAGAACGGAAAACCCACCATGATATAGAGGAATTGCCCGACGGGGCTGAGCGCGGTATGATTCGTCTGACCGCTGAGCGCGAACGCGACGAGGAGGCTGGCACCAGTCCCGACGATCAGCCACGCAAAGAGGATGATCATCAGCCCCAGAACATACCGCCATCCCCGATGTTTACCCCACCTCGCAGCTTCCACGTAAGTCGCGCCTTTCACGTCCGTTCCGATTCCCTGATGTCCTTTGATTGCTTTAAGCTTCATCTTTGTCTCCTTGACTCGTGCATGGATGTAGTGCTTGGATCTGACCGCTAGGGCGTGTCATCAATTAAAGGGGAAATGCTTGAGGCATGAGCCTTGTCACGCCCGCCCAAGCAAACAAACTAGAGGCTACAACTCTTTCACCATCGGTAGTGCAGTTAGAATTGATGACAGCCCCTAGTTATCTGGGAGAACGCTTACACTGAAGTGCTTTCACATTTCGTAGATAATTCAACTCAGGCTCAAAATTCGTAGGACAGTTAACATATACGATGTCCTGCGATCGACTAATGACCAAACGGTAGGCAGGTGGAATTCCTTGAGAACTTTCAATTACTTCAATTCTGGGAATCACTTGTGAATTGACTTGAGCCAAAGATGGAACACTGAATAGCACCAATAGACTGAGCAGGATCGTTGCTGAGACAATTCGCGGAGAGCGTTGGAATATGGAGAGAATCTTGTTCATTGGAAGTTTCCTCATAAGTTTTTTCTGAGTGATTAATACGGTTTCCAGGGAAGCGGCGATCGATAGGGATTCTCCTGCCTATCCAGCACTTCCCAAGTCACCGGGTTGACCCATCCTGTAACGGGGATGTTGTAGCGTCGTTGTAAATCTCTCACCGCAGACTCTGTAATCGCGCCAAATGCACCATCAACAGCGGCACCACTCGGATTTTCCAACCTGACTCCAGCAGCGGGTAAGAACCCATTATCTAAGAGAATTTGCTGCAACATTCGCACTCCTGTGCCGCGATCGCCCCGACTCAAAGTCGGTAATGTGAGATTCGTGTAGGCGGTTGCAACGAGAATAGGAGATTGTTGATGTGGAGGGGTAGCGATCGCCGGATGCATTCGCAAAACCCCAACCACTCCTGCTGTGACGACGATTGATAGAGTAGTTTTAGCAAGCATCGCAGTGATTCCGGAAATTGAGCGTTGTGTTGTGGTCGATTTCATCATCTTTCTCCTAGTTGTCGCTATCAATTCATCAGGCTCTGAATTGGCTCTATGTAAAGCCACGCCCATGCGATCGTGTTTTCTCTGAGTCTTATTTACGTGAACTATCTCCACTACTTCAGTGCTGCTGTTGCTTCAATTTCAACTAATGTTTCTGGAGAAGCGAGTGAGGCAACACCGATGCCAGTGAGCGCTGGGCGCGACTCTCCCAGATATTGCGTTAGAATCGGTGCAATATCCTCAAGGAACTCTCCAAGTTCACCCCGAATGTAGATGCGAACGCTAAGCAGATTCTCGATCGAGCTTCCTGCTGCATCTAGGACGATGGTTAGATTCGTCAGCGCCTTTGAAAGTTGCCCCTCGACGGTATGGGATGAAATCTGGTGGTTCGTGTCCCAATCTACTTGACCCGAAATGTAAACGGTGCCCGTTGTGGTATCGACAACAGCATGGGACAATCCGTGCGGTCTGCCATCGTAGCGTTCTGGGGGATTAACAAGTTGCTTTCTCATTGTGTCTTAAGTCCTTTGAGGTGAATATGAATATAGTCAAGTACTTGCAGGCAAAGGCTAGCCATTAGAACTAGATAGCTCATTAGCACTCGCAAACAAATCAGATGTGAATTGGAAGTAGGAATCGGGCAGATCAATGTCTTGCAGCGATCATAGCTGCCATCAACTCTGTCATTTTCCAGTGTCCGGTATATCGAATGTTGTTGGTAAATAGGGCTGGAGCAGTTATTACTCCACTTTGTATTCCACTTGTGATATTTTCATTGATGCGCTCGCCATGCACTTGTTTAGACAACTCTTTGAGAAACTGAGGAATATCAAGCCCTAAATCATTGGCATACTCGATAAGATAACCGTTCTCCAACCTTTGTTGATGGGCAAATAAAGTGTCGTGCATTAACCAAAATTGTCCTTGGGCAGCAGCAGCTTCGGCAGCTTCGGCTGCCCGTTGAGCATGAGGATGAATCTGTGTTCGTGGAAAATGACGGAAGATAAAACATAAATAATTCTCTCCAAAAGACTCACTAAGCTGTCGTTTGATCCCTTGAATTAGCTTGTAAACGTTCGCACTTCTGGAGTCTTGATAGTCTCCATACATCACCAGCACAACCTCGGCACTCAGCACACCTTGCATCCAGTCTTGGGTTGACGGTGGGACACGTAAGGAACTGGGGCTGCGATCGTCATCCATTTTTCTACATCCGTAGCAGACAGGAAACCTTGCAATTGACTTGCTCGATCCCTTGGCTGCATCTCTATTTGCATAAATTCAATATAGGAAATCGCCTTCAAGTCGTCGTCTACAGTGAGTTAAAAATTTCACAGTACAAATTGATAGAGTAACTATGCGATCGCAGTGTAGAAAGCTGGCTATAACTTAAGTTAGAATTCGAAGTTGATCGAAAGTGCATCCTATAAACTGACAATGCCGCGCTTAACGGCAACAATCACAGCTTGGGTGCGATCGCTAACATCTAACTTATTCAAAATTCGATTGACATGAGATTTAACCGTGCCTTCCCCGATACTCAAAGCAGTCGCAATGTCAGCATTGCTCATCCCTTGTGCCAGTGAGCGCAAGACTGCCAGTTCTCTTTCACTCAGTTCTGGATTGCTGAGGCGCTGCACTAACTTTGCTCCCACATCAGGTGGAATATACTGCTGACCTCGATGAACGGTACGAATCGCATTCAGAAGCTCGTCAGGTTCAGTTTCTTTCAACAGATATCCTTTTGCGCCTGCCTGCAATCCCCGATAGATATCTTCGTCACTATCATAGGTGGTCAGTACAATAATCCGAGCGGATTTAGCAGTCGCACAAATTGCACTGATAGCAGCAACTCCTTCCACTTCCGGCATTCGCAGATCCATTAGCGTGACATCCGGTTGGTGTTCCTCAAATAGCGCGATCGCCTGTTCACCATTTTCGGCTTGTGCAATCACCTGCATATCTGGATCACGGTTAATAATCGTGGCTAGTCCTTGCCGAAAAATAGCATGATCGTCCGCGATCAGAACTCGGATTGGGGGTGTGGAGTGTGGGGTGTGGGGTGTGAGATGTGGAGTAGTCATTTCACCTTATACCCCAACTACCACCATAATCTCTGTCCCTTGTCCAGGTTGACTCCGAATCGTGAGTTGTGCGCCAATGCGCTCTGCCCGTTCGCTCATGCCGAGTAAGCCAAACCCCTCAGAGGATGGAATACTCCCAACGCCAAAGCCCTGTCCATTGTCTGCCACACGCAAACAAACCTGATTGCGATCGTAGACTAACTCCACTCGAATTTCGTCAGCATTGGCGTGTCTAATCGCATTGGTTAATGCTTCCTGCCCCATCCGCAGTAGGTTACTCTCAACCTCAGTGGGTAGAGTATATACCACACCCTTGATCTCATCATACAAAGTGGTATTAGTTGCGGTAGCCCTGGTTTGAGCGACGAGACGATGGAGAGCGCTCTGTAAACTGCCTTCCTCCAAAAGCTGAGGACGGAGCGCGACGACCGATCGCCGCGCTTCAGTCAGTCCAGTTCGCGCCAATTCTTTGATCAGGTCTAGATGTGCCTCAGTTGCTTCTAAATCATCCGTTAGCACCTGCTTTGCGGCTCCTACCTGAGCCAGAATGCCTGTAAACGCCTGAGCGAGTGTGTCGTGAATTTCACGCGCCATGCGGTTCCGCTCTTCTAAAATCGAGGCGGCTTCTGCTTGTTTTTGCGGTGTGATATCTCGCACCAACCAAATCACCTGCTCGTGCTGAATTGGAGCAATGCGAGCCGAAAACCAGATTTCTCGTCCGGCGATCCATTGGCTGTATTCAACGGTGAAAACTTCTTGGGTTCTCAGCACCTGCTGAATGTAATGCAGAAACTCATCCGCTTGTTCCTGAGCATAAAGTTGATGCAGTGTTGTGCCAATATACTCCTCCCGATGCAACTCTCCATAGGACGGATTTCCTTGAATGGCACAGATCAATTGCCCCTCAGCATTGAAGATACAGATTGGATCGGGAATGGCTGAAAAGAGCGCTCGCAGTTCTGCTTCAGAGGCTTGCAGTGCTATTTCTGCCTGTTTGCGATCGCTAATATCTGCAATCACGCCTTCGATGTAGTCATCGACTGCATTCAGATAAGAAGAGAAAAGTCCCCAAAACAATGTCCCATCTCGTTTTCGCATCTGGACTTCAAAGCTTCGCACTTCCCCATCCCGCTTCATCAACTCAATGCCTTGTTGGCGATCGCTGGGATTGACCCAATAGCCGATGGTGTGTTCCAGTCCAATGATTTCCTCTGGTGAATCAAAGCCCAACAGATCGGCAAAGCGTTGATTGGCATTGAGAATTAAGCCATCACAGGTGCGGGTGCGGTAGATGCCAACCTGCGAGTTTTCAAAGATCGTTCGGAACTTGGCTTCACTGCGTTGTAATGCCTCTTCTGCTTGTTTGTGCTGGGTGATGTCATTGCCAACGGATAAAAATTCTACGATCTGTCCCTGTTTATCCAAGATGGCTTGATTTGACCAGGCAACCCAAACCCGTCTGCCATCTCGACACAAGTTCTCACCTTCTGCGTGTTGGTAGGATGCGGGATTGCGAAGTAGATCTTGAATAAATTGTTTGCGATCGCGTCCAGAGATTTCAGTTTCTGGAACAATCGTTTCGAGTAAGGTGTGCCCTAAAATCTCATTTTCCTCATAACCCAAAAATCTTAGCCCATAATCATTTATGTACTGAATTCGTCCTTGCGGATCATAGCGAATGATGATTGAATTCGCAGTTTGGATCAGATTGCGGTAGTTCGCTTCACTTTTCTGTAACGCTGCGGTTCGTTCAGCGACCTGTTGCGCTAAAGTCGCGATAGCGGAGTGATCAGCAGCATTTTCAACAATCGTATGAGTTGATGCAGAAGCTGCCCTCTGAGCAAAGAACTGTGGATAGCAAGTTTCTAAATCTTTGACCTTTGCCGTTGCACCCCAACGTTCATAGCAGGAGTGAGCTTCTTTCATGTAAGTTTGAGCAAACTTTTCTCGACCTCGCGCCAGATAGTGTTTCGCCGCTAATTCATAGGCTAATGCTTCTTCTTGAATAAACTCATGTTCAGCAGCACCTGCGATCGCTTGTTCGTAAAGTTCTTCTGCCTCAAGAAATTGCCCCAAGACCCGTGCTTTCTCTGCCTCGACTAAATGAAACTTGTGAAGATAGTTCATTAGCGCTATGAATGCTCCTCAAAATTCTTGCGATGTCGATGCACTCTCACACCCTGATAGACCAGAGAGGCTGAACTTCCACAGATTTGGCTCTGAATTGCAACTCCAGGTAGGGTAATCATTGCACTTTTTCCCTGTCAGTATCATCAGCCATGCCGTAAATTATATCAATGACACAAGCTTTAGCTACTCCTATTTTTCTCTGTCTAGAAGCGCATTGACATCGCGCTTCTCATCACACCCAGGTTGTATTTCCTGCCGCTTTACGGGTGATGGAGTTCAGGAAGCGATCGTCCAATGTAAAGCCTACGAAAGCACCAGTTTTGAAATCTATGCATACAAAAACAATCAACTCAATCGGGTCTTTCAAGGCGCAGGCTATGGTTGCTGATCGCCTCTGTACGCAGTTGGAGTTACGCCTGTGGATTGTCGAAACTGTTTGCTCAAATGACTATGGTTATTGAATCCACACATCAAAGCAATTTCTATGATGGAGTGATCGCCTACCGAGATATTGGACGCAATCCCATCCCCCATGTCGATAAACCCTGGATTGCCGCCGCTTTTACATCACCAGAGCAACACCCCCCGAACTGCGTGACGCAATTCACCTCAGCGAACAGATGGCAATGCTCCCCCAATGGCTTTTTACATTGACGCTGTTGACGGCTTTGGGCTGTGGGTTGGCAGCAGGAGTTTTCTTCGCCTTCTCCACCTTCGTCATGCCTGCTCTAGCTCGACTTCAACCATCTCAAGGGATTGCCGCGATGCAATCGATCAATATTACGGCGATAATCCGTTGTTCATGAGCGCTTTGTTTGGAACGGCTTTCGCTTGTCTCGTTCTAGCGGTTTCCGTTCTGCTCAAATGGCAGCAATCCGTTACTGTCTCCTTACTCGTTGATGCCCTGTTCTACCTTGTTGTCACGATCGATGTGACGATCGCCTGCAATGTGCCGCTCAATGATGCACTGGCAGCAGCAGCATTGTTTACAGGCCTCCTTCTGAAATAGAACTTCAACACAAAAGTTTATCAAAACAATGGAGATTGCTCTTGACAGCTTTGAATAGTACATTTAACCTAATACTTAGTTAACTGAGCGGTTAAATACTCCTCATCTAAATGTCCACTGTCCACGAAGTGTCTCTAAAAAAGATCAATTGAGTGTTACTCTCCGCTTTGGCTGACCCCACCCGTCGGGCAATTCTGGCATAGCTTGTTCAAGGAGAAGCGATTGTTACAGAACTCGTTGAACCGTTTGAGATGGGCCTACCTGCCATCTCCAAACATCTCAAAGTTCTGGACCGTGCCCACCTGATTACCCGCAGTCGAGATGCTCAATGGCGACCCTGCCAACTCAATCCGGAACCGCTGAAGGATGTCACAAACTGGCTGGAACACTATCGCCAATTCTGGGAACAACGTTTCGATCGCCTGGATGAGTATCTCCAGGAATTGCAGACAGAGGAGAAAAGCAGCGATCGCTAGTTGAACAAAGGAGAAACGATGGCACTCAGATTTTTGTGAATTTACCCGTGAGAGCCTTGACCGATCGGTGCAGTTCTTCACACAACTCGACTTTAAATTCAATCCTGAATTTACCGATGAGATAACAACTTGCATGATTGTGGCTGACAATGTTTTTGTGATGCTGTTGGTGCACGACAGGTTAAGACCTTTACGCCGAATGCAATTTGTGATGCGACGAAAAGCACTGAAGTACTCGTTTGCTTGTCTAGCGAGAGTCGAGCCGCTGTGGATGAAATGGTGAAAAAAGCAGTTGCAGCGGGCGGCAACACTTACAGAGAACCTGAAGATCATGGATTTATGGATGGTCATGGTTTTCAGGACTTAGACGGGCACATTTGGGAGCTGGTATACCTAGAACCCAGCCCAGAACAAGGAAATTAATGGAGAAAACTTTATGCAAAAAATCGTTCCCTGTTTATGGTTTAACGGCAACGCTGAGGCGGCGGCTGAGTTCTATGTCTCCCTGCTGCCAGATTCGCGCATTGATCGTATTTGCAAGTCTCCCGCTGATACGCCGAGTGGCCCCGCCGGAATGGTCTTGACGGTCGAATTCACTCTGGCTGGTATCCAATACGTGGGGCTAAACGGCGGTCCGCAGTTTCCGTTTACTGAAGCCGTGTCATTTCAAATCCATTGTGATGACCAGCCCGAAGTCGATCGCCTATGGGCTGCTCTCGCAGAGGGTGGCTCGGAAATCGCCTGTGGATGGGTCAAAGATCGTTGGGGACTTTCCTGGCAAATCGTACCCAGGCGAATGATCGAATTACTCAACGACCCCAACGTAGACCGTGCCCGACGTGCTCAAGAGGCGATGATGCAAATGGTCAAGCTCGACATTGCCACAATTGAGCGTGCAGCAGACGGTATCCGTTAGACAAGGTGTCACGCTACGACAAAGTTTAGAGGCGAGTTTGCATCTAGATGATGCGGGGATGCGGGGACGCGGAGAGTTTGAATGGCATCAAAATCCCCGCGTCCCCGCATCCCCGCATCCCCGCGTCAATCTCCCCCCCTAACTACCGGATGCGCCCATTTGTAATCACTTGGAGTCTGCCAATGATCCCCACCATTACTGCATTTGAACAGTCGCCCGATCGTGGACAGGGAATGGCACGTGATATGCCCGTGCGCTGGGCGCTTGAAGAAGTGGGTCAACCTTATGACGTTCGTCTTGTTTCGTTCAGTGCGATGAAGGAAGCCGCGCATCGTGCGCTTCATCCCTTCGGGCAGATTCCGACCTATGAAGTAGGCGATCTCGCCTTGTTCGAGTCGGGGGCGATCGTGTTCCATATCGCCGAGTGCCATGCAGGACTCCTACCACAGGATGCAAAGGCCCGGTCGCGCGCAATCATGTGGATGTTCGCTGCGCTCAGCACGGTAGAGCCACCGATCATTCAGCACGAAATCGTCACGTACTTGGAGCACGACAAGACCTGGTATGAGCAGCGTCTACCGATTGTCGAGGATCGCATCCGCAGCCGATTGAACGAGTTGTCTAATCGGCTTGGGGACACCGACTGGCTCGACAATGCGTTCAGCGCTGGTGACCTCATGATGGTGCAGGTACTACGCAGGCTGAGCGGATCGAGTTTGCTCGAAGAATATCCGAACCTCTCCGCCTATGTTGCTCGCGGCGAAGCGAGACCAGCCTTCAAACGTGCTTTCGACGCTCAGTTGGCGGTTTTCACTGGCAAGCCCCCCGACCGATTGAAAGGAGCCTCCTAACAAGCTGACGCGTTGCTTCGCGGCTTAATTCAGGTGAAGGAACTATTGTCTGTGTTTACCGTTGTGCCGGAAAACTTGAGACTGGCTCGTGTGCCCTTGATTGATGGGAGGGAGAAGCAACATGGGAGCAAACAATGGGGAAGACGTTGCAACTGTAAAACGCGAGCTAACCATGACTCGTGTCTTCAATGCACCCCGCACACTCGTCTTTCAAGTTTGGACACAACCGGAACATTTCGCTCAATGGTTAGGTCCGAAAGACTTTGTCACCACATTCTGTCAAATGGATGTGCGATCGGGCGGCACATATCGAGCCTGTATTCAATCTCCCCAGGGCAGTGACCATTGGATGCAGGGCGTGTATCGCGAAATCATTGAACCTGAACGATTAGTCTTCACGTTCGCGTGGCTGGATGAAGATGGTCAACCCAAACACGAAGCACTGGTGACAGTCACGTTTACCGCTCAAAACGAGCAAACATTGATGACTTTCCATCAAGCCATCTTTGAATCAATAGAATCGCGTAATGCTCATCAATCCGGCTGGTCTGAATGTTTCGATCGCCTCAAAGTACATCTAGCAAAGCTCTAATCAAAGGAGGAACTCTATGTCTCGCTCCACTTCACTGATCTATCTAAAGCAGAACGTATCTACCACGCTCTATCAGAAAACGGAACCATCCGCATGGAACTTCAGAAAACCTTCTGGGCGAGTCGTTTTGCTATTTGATACGCCCTGGATGGTCAACTGCGATCCAGCTGCCTAACCTTTACTACGCGGTGACGAGCAAAGTTTTCATGTGGAAGGAAAAATTGAAATGATCAAAAACCAGATAGCCTATCCAAAAATCGTTGAACAAGATGAGTGGCTTGCTGCTCGCAAAACCCTTCTAGAACACGAGAAAGAGTATACTCAGCATCGCGATCGTATTAACGCTGAACGACGTAGACTACCAATGGTCAAGCTTGAGAAAGAATACACGTTTGAAGGAACAAACGGCTCTGTCAAACTCTGGGATTTGTTCGAGGAACGCACTCAACTTATCATCTACCACTTCATGTTTGACCCACAGTGGGACAAAGGCTGTACGGGCTGCACAGGCTATGTCAATGCACTGAGCGATTTGACAATGTTGGGTGATCGTGACACCACCTTTGTACTCGTTTCTCGTGCCCCCTTACCCAAACTCGAAGCCTATCAAAAGCTGAACGGCTGGAACATCCCGTGGTACTCCTCCTTTGGCAGCGATTTCAACTATGATTTTCACGTCACGCTGGATGAAAACATTGCGCCCCTTGAATATAACTATCGAGACAAAGCGGATCTGGAACAAAGCAACAGACCAAATGTGATGCAGGGTGAGAGTCACGGTCTCAGTGTTTTCTTCCGCATGGGCAACGATGTTTTTCACACCTACTCGACCTATGCCCGTGGTGTTGAATCGCTCACTGATGCCTACAGTCTCCTGGATACCACACCCTACGGACGACAGGAGGATTTTGAAGACTCACCCTCGGGCTGGCCCCAGAAGCCGACCTATGGATAAACTCACTTTAAACACTGAATTTAGGAGAACGCTATGACCCGTGAAAGCGATCGCTTCAACCTCAGTTCTACCTATGTTGTGCTTGAGGAAAATGGTGATGCAATACCCATTGCCGTGAGCGATCGCTTTTATCAAGACCTGGAACAGAAATTTGGTGACTTCAAAGGAAAGCACCTGGTTTCATACTATACCTTTGAGAAAGACTGGGATAGTTGGGAAATGCACCCGTCTGGAGATGAGATTGTCTGTCTGCTGTCTGGTCAGGTAGATTTTGTGCTGGAGCAAAATGGCAGCGAAAAAATAGTTTTTCTCAATGCGCCTGGTGCTTACCTGGTAGTGCCTCGTGGAACCTGGCATACCGCTAAAATTCACTGTTCTAGCTCGGTGTTATTCATTACGCCCGGTGAAGGCACTCAGTGTCGTCCCGCTTAAGCACTTGATCTAGAATTTGTGGAGATTTCAATACCATGAGTTGCATCTCGATCAGGCTGGAAAGCACTTGCCGAACGCTTGAAGTAACTTGAGAGGGCCTTTGATGCGAATGTCGCATCGCAGCACTGCCCAAATTAAATTTTCTCTTTTGCCACACATCCTAACCAACCCACAATCACAACTTTTTTGACCATACTCCCTCCAACGCAAAACTTCACGCTTCGCTGATGGAATTATCACGGATTGGATTACCACTCGCCATACTAGCGAGAATAGAGCATTAGAGCTGTCTTGTCTGAGAAATCCATCCCCATTCTGCCAGCAGAAACTAGGCCTTGGCAAAGCCTCTCGAAGAGACTCGTTTCATCCGTCTGGCTAAAACTAATCGAAGTTATACCGATTTAAAGAATGATGGCTACAGATCAATTGGTGGGTAGGGGCAAGGCATTGCCTTGCCCCTACAGGATGTGTCGCATTTTCAATTCAAATTGGTATTACTCGTCCAGGAGCAACTTGAACTTGAACCGCAGTGGTAGCTGCTCTGTTGCGATCGACGACCTGGTCGGCTGACTTTTAATACAAGCATTACCACGGCTTGAACAGCGCTTCGTCAAGCTGAGAATTGCTGGCTAGATGCCAGCAATTCATCTCAGACTGTATAAAACTTAGGATTATGGATTCAATAAAACCGGAAATCATAGTGATTGCGGCTTAGCAG